>NZ_QGMP01000001.1:0-329847 GCF_003259185.1 Isoalcanivorax indicus | reverse complement strand
GCGAGCAGCTAAAGAAGTTTCCGCCTGATGCACTGCTGGAGGCCAGGCTGACACCAAAGATTGTTCATTTTATCGGCGGGCACAAGCCCTGGGCCGATATCTGTTTTCACCCTTTCACCAGCCATTACATAAGCTACTCACAGGAGGCCGGCTTCCCTCATACAAAACCCTCCCTGGCAAAAACAATAACATCGCTGTTCTCGTCATTCGGAAACATCAAAAGACTGTTTCGTCGGAAGCTTTGGCTATGGCGCATAAGAAGGCACGCCGCCAGCATGAGAACACCTTGATTCCTGAGACTAATCCCCCGGCATGAGCCGGCCGAACTGTCTTTGTCGAGCCAACCATACCAGCTTCCTGATGGCGCGCCTCAACGACACCAGGACAGGCTTCTTGTAGCGAGCCCGCCCGGGGATAGTGGTGTCCTTGCTAAGACAATGCTCGCTCACAGAATAGGGCATCAGGCCGTATATCTGGCAGCCATGCTCCCAGTTCTTCTTGACCATCACATCCAGTGGCGCATCGAGAACATCCGCCCTGCGGAGCAGCCGTGCGGCAACCGACGGAGAAATGACATAACACATTGCACTATGTGGGACTTTCGAATAACGAACCAGACTGAACTGCCCGTCATGCCGGACCAGCCTTCGCGTCGCACGGCGTTCCGTCTGAAGCCGGATATACCCATATTCGTGCACAAGCCGTTCCGCATGACAAGCCGCTTCATGGAAATGATCTGCCAGTAGAAAATCGTCCTCCATGATCATGACCGGCTCATCATCATCAACGCAGCGCTGCCAGAGCATTTTATGGCTGGCATAACAACCGACTTCTCCCATAGCGGCCGGCCTACCACAGTTCAGCACATACTCTCGTTCATCGTAGCGGGAAAAATACACCAACTGGCGAATATCGCAGCGAAGCGCATCGAAAAACTCGAAATTCACGCCGGCCTGCGACAACTGCTCCGCAGCGGCCCTTCTCCGTTCCAGAGAATCAGCAAGACTGATGACATAGGTTTTCATGAAGGCGCGCTCCACGCATACACGAGACAGGGACCGGGGCAGACATCTTTATACCTCGGCGCCCCTGCTCCCTCATGGCATTCATCATGAAAAGAGTAGAAGCGCCTTGTTTCACTGATTCCATTTACGCGGTAGTCAAGCAGACTGGCGACTTGTCTTAATTGATATAAGTCAACCAATCACCATACTGCTCAGCCTTGCCCTGCACCGTATCGAAGTACAGCGCCTGCAACTGCTCAGTGATCGGCCCACGCCGCCCTTCGCCAATCAGGCGCCCGTCCAGTTCGCGGATGGGCGTGACTTCTGCGGCCGTGCCGGTGAAGAAGGCTTCGTCCGCCACATATACCTCGTCGCGGGTAATCCGCTTCTCGCGCACCTCATAACCACAGTCTGCCGCCAGCGTGAAGATGGTACGGCGAGTGATGCCGTCCAGACAGGAGGTCAGTTCTGGCGTATACAGCACCCCGTCACGCACCAGGAAGATGTTCTCGCCGCTGCCTTCGGCCACATAGCCTTCGTTATCCAGCAGCAGCGCTTCATCGGCGCCGCCGGACAGCGCTTCGTTCAGCGCCAGCATGGAGTTCATGTAGTTGCCGTTGGCCTTGGCCTTGCACATGGTGATGTTGACGTGGTGGCGCGTGTAGGAGCTGGTGCGCACCTTGATCCCGACTTGCAGCGCGTCGGGCGACATGTAGGCAGGCCATTCCCAGCCGGCCACCATCAGGTGCACCTTCAGGTTGGCGGCGCGCAGACCCATGCCTTCGCTGCCGTAAAACGCCATCGGCCGCAGGTACGCGTGCGGCAGGCCATTGGCGCGCACGGCTTCGATCTGGGCGGCGTTGACCTGCTCTTTCGTGAACGGGATTTTCATTTGCAGGATATGCGCCGAGCGGAACAGCCGGTCGGTGTGCTCCTGCAGGCGGAAGATCGCCGGCCCCCGTGCGGTTTCATAGGCGCGCACACCCTCGAACACGCCCATGCCGTAGTGCAGGGTGTGGGTCAGCACATGCACCCGCGCATCGCGCCAGGGCACCAGTTCGCCATCAAGCCAGATAAAACCGTCACGCTCAGCCATCGACATGGCAACTTCACTCCCGAAAATCAGTTGAATTCAGATTGCAAACCATTTGCCCCAGATCGCCCGCACGCCGTCCCGCAGGTCGGCGAATTCAGCCGGGTCTACCTCGGAGGGTTCATTGCGCAGGGCCAGTCGATGAGCAGCAGACCGGAAGGCGAGGTACGCCTCCCGTAGAAGGCCGGCATCATGGGCCGACATCAGCTCCAGCACCGCAAGGGTTTCAAGCAGCCGCACATTATCGGTGTACCGGGTCAGGTCACTGTGCTGTGCAGCCCATCGCAGAACGCCATATTGCACCATAAATTCGATATCGACGATACCACCCGGGTCCTGCTTGATATGGAAGCGCTCGCTGCGCTGGCCGCTGCCCAGATGGGTCACCATCTTCTCGCGCATGGCCAGCACATCGGTGCGCAGGGCCTCGACCTCGCGGGGCTGGCAAAGCACGGCTTGGCGGATGGCGTTAAAGCGCTCCCGAGCCCGGGCGCACCCGGCCACCACCCTCGCCCGCACCAGAGCCTGATGTTCCCAGGTCCAGGCCTGGCCCTGCTGGTATTTCTCGAACGCCCGCATGGAGCTGACCAGCAGGCCGGCCGAGCCCGAGGGACGCAGGCGGCTGTCCACCTCATAGAGCTGACCGCTCATGGTCCGGGTGGTCAGGATATGGATAATCCGCTGGCCCAGCCGGGCAAAGAACTGCTCGTTGCTGACCGGCTTGTCGCCGTCAGTATTGCCCGCGCTGTCCGCGTCATGCAGGAACACCAGGTCCAGATCAGAGTTGTGCCCCAGTTCGATACCGCCCAGCTTGCCGTAGCCGACGATGACGAAGTCCGGCGAACAGGGCTGCCCGTCCTCCCGGTGCGGCCGACCATGGCGGGCCACCAGCGGCTTCCAGGCCAGCAACACCACCTGATGCAGGATCGCCTCGGCCAGCCAGGTCAGGTAATCGCTGACCTTCATCAGGGGCAGCACTTCAGTCACTTCCGAGGCCGCCACCCGCAACAGGTGCGCCTGCTTGAAGTGACGCAGCACTTCCATCTGTTGCTCCAGATCGTCCTCGGCCACGCGCAGCAGCTGCTGGCGCAGTTCGTCATCCAGCTCGCTGCGCTGCGGCGGCGAATACAGGGTGCGCACGTCCAGTAACTCATCCAGCAGCACCGGGTGCCGGGTCAGTTGCTCGGCAATCCAGGGGCTGGCACCCGACAACTTCACCAGCTGCGTCAGGGCATGGGGGTTTTCCACCAGCAGGGCGATATAGGCGGAACGGCGCAGTACGGCCTCCAGGAAAGCCAGCACCCGTTCGCAGGTCACCGGCCCCACCTGCTGATAGCCCAGGGTTTCCAGCAGGCGCGGCATCAGGCGGTCGAGCCGCTCGCGGGCGATCGTCTGCATGTTCGCCACGGCACGCCCTTCACGGAACGCCTTGAGCTGCTCCAGCACGGGGGCCGGCTCACCGATACCGATGCCGGCAAGCATCTCCCCGGCCGCGTCGTCGTCGAGCAGGCCCAGCCACAAATCCAGCAGCTCCCGGTCGGCGCCTTCCACATCCTGCTGTTCGCTTTCCGGGTCTGCGATCACCTGGCTGAAGTGATAGCGCACCTGTTCCCGGTAGCGCGCCAGCGTGCGCTCGCAGCTGCGTCGGTCGCGGAAGCCCAGGGATCGGGCCAGGCGCACCCAGCCGTCCTCATTCTCCGGCAACCGCTGAGTCTGGCGATCTGCCACCGCTTGCAGGCGGTGCTCCACGTTGCGCAAGAACACGTAGGCCTCGCGCAACTCGTCAGCCACCTCGCCCGGCAACAGCCCCTGCTCCACCAGCTGCGGCAGCACCTTGAGCAGGTTCGACTGACGCAGGCCCGGCAACTGGCCACCCCGGATCAGCTGGAACGCCTGGACAATGAACTCCACCTCACGAATGCCGCCCGGGCCAAGCTTGACGTCCGACTGGATACCCTTGCGGCGGACCTCCCGCTCGATCAGGGCCTTCATCTCGCGCAGCGAGGCAAAGGCGCCGTAGTCGATATAACGGCGGTACACGAACGGCCGCAGGCGCTCGATCATGCGCTCGCCGGCACGCACATCACCCGCCACCGCACGAATCTTGATCAGCGCATAGCGCTCCCACTCGCGCCCCTGCTCCTCGTAATACCCCTCCATGGCATCAAAGCCCACCGCCAGGGCGCCCGCACCGCCCCAGGGGCGCAATCGCATATCGACACGAAACACGAAGCCATCTGCGGTGGCCTGATCCAGCGCGCGGATCAGTTGCTGCCCCAGGCGCACGAAGAACTGATGGTGGGTCATGCCACGACGATGGTCGGCGATCTCGCCCTCGTGCTCGTAGGCAAAGATCAGATCGATGTCCGACGATAAATTGAGTTCGCGCGCGCCCAGCTTGCCCATGGCAAAGACAACCAGCTGCACCGGCTTGCCGTCAGGCCCCAGCGGCGTCCCCTCTTTCTCGCAAGCGCGTTGATACAGGCGCTTCAGAGCGGCGTCGATCAGCGTGTCCGCCAGCAACGACAGGTCGGCCACCGTGCTGTGGTAGTCGCCCTGGCCGTTCAGGTCACGCCAGATGATGCGCGTCATGTGCCGGTGGCGCAGCGCACGCAAGGCAGCCTGCAACGCCGCTTCGTCGTCGGCGTCGCCAAGGGCAACGTCCACCTCTTCACGTAGCGCGGCGGCTGCCAGCGGCGCATCAAGCCGCCCCGGCTGCACCAGCCAGTCCGCCAGCGACGGCGTGCGCACCATGCGCTCAGCGACGTAATCGGAGCCGGCCCAGACGGTCGACAGCGATGCCTGAAGGGCCGACGGCAGATCGCCACCGGCCTCGACATAGCGTTGCCACTGGGATTCAAGGGCCTCGGCCAGGAAGCCGGGCAGGGATGAGAAATCGGGAGTTATCGTCATGTGGCGCTATTGTCCGCGCAGACGCTCAGCTCAGCAACACATCCTGTTGTGGCGTCACCCGGAGCACCTCTTCCACCGTGGTCAGGCCGCGGGCCACCTTCTGGGCGCCGCTGATGCGCAGCGGCTTCATGCCGTCCTTGAGGGCCGCGCGCGTGATGGCCTCCAGATCGCCGCCGCGACTGATCACCCCTTTCAGGGCCGTGCTCATCGGCAACGTCTCGTAGACCCCCATACGGCCGAGATAACCGGTACCCCGGCACTCCAGACAGCCGACCGGGCGGTATACCTGCTCCGGCATCTTGATGCGGAAGGGCCGGGTCAGCTCTTCCCAGGCCGCCGGATCCGTGGGCACCGCCGTCTTGCAGTGCGGACAAAGCGTGCGCACCAGACGCTGCGCCATGACCCCGGCGACCGTAGCGGTAATCAGGTACGGCGGCACCCCCAGGTCGATCAGTCGGGTCACCGAGCTGGGCGCATCGTTGGTGTGCAGGGTCGACAGCACCAGGTGCCCCGTCAGCGCCGCCTGAATGGCCATATCCGCCGTCGGCAGGTCACGAATCTCGCCGATCATGATGATGTCCGGGTCTTGCCGCAGCAGCGCCTTGACCCCCTGGGCAAAGCCCACATCAATGGCGGTCTGCACCTGCATCTGGTTGAAGCTGGGTTCCACCATCTCGATCGGGTCTTCGATGGTGCAGACGTTCACCTCGGGGGTGGACAGCTGCTTGAGGGTGGAATAGAGCGTGGTGGTCTTGCCCGAGCCGGTGGGGCCAGTGACAAACACGATGCCGTTGTTGTTGCTGGTCATCTTCTGCCAGACGGCGTAGTCCTCCTTCGAGAACCCCAGCTGGTCGAAGGTGCGCACCAGCACATCCGGATCGAAGATCCGCATCACCATCTTTTCCCCGAAGGCGGTGGGCATCGTGGAAATCCGCAGCTCCACCTCGTCACCCTCGGGGGTCTTGGTCTTCAGGCGGCCGTCCTGAGGCTTGCGCTTCTCGGCCACATTCAGGCGCGTCAGGATCTTCAGGCGGCTGGTGACCGCCGCCAGGATTGCAGCAGGCATCTCGTAGACGTCATGCAGCACGCCGTCAATGCGGAAACGCATGCGCCCGGTATCCCGGCGCGGCTCCAGGTGGATATCGCTGGCGCGCTGGGAGAAGGCATATTGCAGAATCCAGTCGACGATATTGGCGACATGGGTATCGTCGGCGTCCGGCGTGCCCTGCCCCACCTCGAGCAACTGCTCGAAGTTGGTGACATTGCCCATGTTCTGGCCGCCCCGGTCCTTCGCGCCGGCCATGGAGCGGCTCAGGTTATAGAACTCCAGCCGATAGCGACGAATCTGCTCCGGGCTGGCCATGACCACCTTGAGCGCGCGATCACGCAGCACCTGAGACAGGTGCTCTTCCCAACTGCGGCGGAAGGGCTGATCACAGGCCACCGTCACCTGCTCACGACTGACCTCCACCGCCAGAATGCCGTGACGCTCGGCAAAGGCGTAGGACATCAGGGTCGTGATCTGGTCCACGTCGGCCTTCATCGGGTCGATGTGATAGACCGGCAGGCTGGCCTTCTCCGCCAGCCAGCGGGTCAGCCAGTCGATATCCAGCAGCACGCCCTTGCCGTCTTCCGCCGAGGCGTCGCGCAGCCGGTGCTTGGCCACCACCTGCAACGGGTGCCAGCCGAGCTCTTTCTTCTCGCGCGGAGTGGTGGAGATGACATTGAAGTCTTCACGGGAGACCCGCCCCTCGTCGAGGAGCTCGCGCATGACCCAGCGCACGTCTATTTCCAGCCCGGCGTGGGGGCCGGGCGAGGCAGCCTTGGCAGACAAGCAGATTCCCCTTGCAGATCGGCGGTTTAATCTGCCTAGCGTCCGGCGTCACGCCGCCGCCGTCAAGCGCCATGACGGCCAATGCCGACCCCGGTCACCATCAGACCGGCAATTTACCACCAATGATGCGCATGGCTTTCAGACGACGGCCGGAGGCAGACTCGTTCACGTTCAGGACATGATCCCCGATACGCTCAAGCCGGTTCAGGATATCGATAAAGATCACCCCGGCGCGCGGCGCATAGGCGCCCTTCTCCAGCCGCGTGAAGTGATTGTCGCGGAACTGGTCACGCAGCTGATCGACCTTGTCCTCCAGAACGATGGCCCGCTTCAGGTCCACCGCACTCGGCAGCCTGGCCACATTGGCGTTCATGAACTGGATCCCGTCGCGCAGTGCCGCCATCATCTGTCGCATCTCCTCGCTGGCCTCTTCCGGCCAGCCAGAGCCGGATTCCTTCATGCGCTCGGTCAGCTTGGCGATCTGGTAGTAAATGTCTGCAATACGCTCCAGATCGTTGATCATGGTCTGGATGAACCGGATACGCTCGGTGGTCTGGTGCTCCAGATGCGTCCGCTCGCTGAGCCGCACCAGGTAATCGGAGATCTCGATCTCCAGCTGGTCGGTCATCTGCTCGTACTTGTGGATCTTCTCGATGGCCCGAATGCTGTCCGTCTCCGGGTTGAACAGCAACTCGTTGACCGCGTCATGCATGGTCTCCACCAGCGCCGCGAACTGCTGGGTTTCCTTCTGCGCCTGCTCCAGGGCCAGCGCCGGAGACACCATGACCCCCGCACTGATGTAGCGCAGATGGAAGTCGTCCTGCTCGCCGCCCCGGTCGGGCTGAATGTACTCCACAAAGCGCACCAGATACGGCACGGCGGCAAACAGCAAGACCACATTGAGCACATTGAAGGTGGTATGGAACAGCGACAGGGCCAGGGTGGCATTGGAGCGCGACTCCACCTCGCCCCCCATGATCGATACCGTGCTGCCGGTGCTCAGCTGGAGAATATGGTCCATCAGGTGCAGCACGGGATAGATGATGGCCATCATCCAGATCACGCCGATGATATTGAAGAAGAAATGGAAGCGTGCCGCCCGCTTGGCATGCACGTTCCCCACCATGGCAGCAATATTGGCGGTCACCGTGGTACCGATGTTCTCCCCCAGAATCATGGCGGCGGCGATGGGGAAGGATATCCAGCCCTCGAACAGCATGACCAGCGTGATGGTGGTGGCCGCCGAGGAGGACTGGGTCAGCAGCGTCAGGATGGTGCCAACGAACACGAACAGGATCAGCGACAGGTAGCCGTAGTCGGAAAAGCTGTCCAGGAAGGCCAGCATCGCCGGGTTGCTGTGGATATCCGGCACCGAGCCCTTGATGAACTCCAGGCCGATAAACAGGATACCGAAGCCCACCATCGCCTCGGCGATATTGCGCCAGCGGCTGTTGCTGGAGAACAGGAACGCGAAGAACAGGCCGATCACGGCCAGCGCGATGGGCGTGATCTGGAACTTGAAGCCGAACAGCGCCACCATCCAGGCGGTGATAGTGGTGCCGATATTGGCCCCCATGATCACCCCGGTGGACTGCACGAAGGTCAGCAGCCCGGCGTTGACGAAGCTGACCGTCATCACCGTGGTGGTGGTCGAGGACTGGGTAATGGCGGTGGTAGCGAAGCCGGTCACGACCCCGGTGGCCCGGTTGCGGGTCATGCCACTGAGAATGCCCTTCAGCCGGTCGCCGGCGACATTCTGCAGCCCCTCACTGAAGATTTTCATCCCGAAGATGAAGATGCCCAGGGAGCCGATCAGCTGCAGGAAATCGAAAAGCGAGTAATTCATCAATCAGGCCTTCTGTTTCGCCGACGTTGCCAGGCGCACACACGGCAACTGTGCGTCACTCCGGGGCTGCGCGCGAATTGTAAGATAACCGTCATGGTGCTGTGAACTTTCTTGTCACATAAATGAAAATATCCATTAATATCAGTCAGTTATATTATCATCGGCACACAGCCCTGCAACACCCGGCGGACGCGGGGTCGCACCCACCTCGGGGCATTACGGGTAAGTCTATGGCTTGCAGCCAGGGTAATGCCCTGCCAAGACCGCCCTTTAGGGCGAGAGCGGCAACGCAATGCGGGGTCAGGTCTCACATTTCACGGCGGCATACGTGAAATGTGAGACCTGATCCCGCTTCGCTTCAGCATGACAGCCTGATGCAGAGGCTGCTTCATCTTAAGTTACGAAAGAACTCCACTTTGAGGTTCCTTATTCTCCGGGGAGGGTGTCCTTTTTTCTCGCGCTCGAATCATGATGCCCCTCCTTGCCGAGCGCCCTATCGATCGCCGTTGCATACATCTTTCTCAGCAACACCACATTCATAAAAAGGCCTACCGCAGCCATGAGGAAAATGGAAGAAAAGGCCCACTCACGAAGGGTTGCCTGCCATGGTGACCCTGCCCCATAGTCTATATGGTACGCGTAGTTCTCTCTGTCTCTTCTGAATTTTACAGAAACTTCTCGACCGACTATCTCTGACTCAGCTTTATAGCATATAGCAGTCCCCAGAGCCCTCCTGAATCTTTCCCCGTCTATATAGAAATAAAGGATCTCAGTTCGCCTGCCGATAGATTCAGCGCAATATGCTTCGCTGGCCACACCGATGACTTTTTCGTAGTTATAGCTAATGATGCGAAGATATAACATTGAAACAACAACAAATAAGGCAAGGTTATAGGACAAGAAAACGAGAAACTTACTACTCGCCTTCATCCCCTCCATATCCAGCATAGCCATCACTCCCTCAGCCCACAATTGATCCCGCGAATCATCCCAAAGCCGCTTGCATAATTTTGGGGGCCACCCACTTTTTGGGGTCAGGCCTCAAATTTCACGCAATTAACTCTCATCTGCGAAACCTGCCTCATCTTTGCTCGCCCGCCTATGCCTTCCCGTGTGAATCACTGGATACTTTCTTGACCTGTGCCTTATCGATTCGTTTGGCAAACATCTTTACGAGCATCACCATGTTAATGGCTAGGGCTAATGCAACCACAAGAGCATTGGATGTGAACGCCATCTGATGAAGCGTGGCCTGCTTCGGCCCGCCCCCTTCATACTCTACATGATACGCATACTCATCTCTTTCTTTCCGATACTTCACCAAAACCCGTCGGCCAACCATTTCAGATTCCATCTTTTCACATAGCTTACCCCCCATAGCTCTACTGAATACTGCCTCGCCGACATGAAAATGCAGGATCCTCGTTCCTCTGCCTATGGGTTCGGAGCAGTGCGCATTAGAAGCTATGCCGGTCATTTCTTCATAGTCATAATTGACTATACGAAGATAAATCGTTGACATCAAAATAATAATTATCGCATTAACAGACACGAACAGCATTGCCTTTTGCGTAGCGGACATATGCAACCTCAAAGAATTCTACTGACTTATGTGGCCATTCGTAGCGCACACTATACAGCACATGGAATAATCTGAAATAACCACGCATCAAGGCCAGCCCCGAACAGCTGAAGCCAGCTATTCCAGAAGTAAATCCAGAATGGCATCGAGAATAGAAGCTTCATCATCGTTGCTCAAGAGGAAGGGCCCTTGGCTTTAAAGCCCAAAAATCCGATCAATCTGGTTAATTATTATGATTTAGATCTCTTTTTCCTTATTTTTATAGAAATTAAAATATTCATAAATAATCCCATAAAGGCAAGCATATATATGGAATTAAACGCTTGACCCCTGAGGGTAAGAGGCCCCGGAGTTCCGTCACCAACATCAACGCCAAATACCAGCCTCTCCCTATCCTCGCGATACTTTACACGCGCATGAAGCCCAATGACGTCAGGTCCTAACCTTTCACATAACTTCCGCCCAAGGTTTTTCTCATATGCCTCACCATTTACAGTAAAATGGAAAATGCGGGTGCGCGTGGCAACTTGATCCCCACAATAGGCGCTCTCGATGGTACCCGTGGCAACCTGATAATCATGATTCATAATTGAAGAGTATATAGCCCACAGAACAACCAGCAGAATCCCATTATAAATCAAATAAACTTCGACCCCCTCCTCATCAATTTTATATCGCTCCTCATCCATAAGCAGCCACATTTTTGAGTTCACCCAAAATTACCTTTAACATCATTAAGTCACCTCATTCAAGTCATCCGGAAAACCCGCCGACACCGGATGAAGTAGAGAGAATATAGGGCCGCCTCCAGCTACCAGACCTAACAAGGATCGAAACCACATGGTTAATGTAGCCGAATTTCGAGTCAGGCATCTCGCGTAAGCTGGTGGAAGGCGGAACAGCCCGGCCCACAATGCGGGCCAAGTCTATCATTGGTAGCTTTTGGGATCTCAATGATACACTCCTCACCGCGCAAGGCCTGCTTGATGCAGTTTCTATGCAGGTCGCGAAGAACTCTGGGTTCAGCGGGCATCTTGAAGGGCACAGCCTTGGGGCTGCCAGAGCGAATGTCCTTATGCGGCAAGGAATAATATCATCAGCTACTTGCTAGCGGCGCAACAGGCTCTCAGTATCGCTTCGGCCCAGTGGTGGGCCTTGAGCTAACGCCTTCTCCGGCCAAACATAAGTGATGCTGGTTACACCGGTTGAAACCCATTTAAAAGTCATGACTGGAGAAATCATGATCGTTAAAACCGAGCTAACCAGGCACGTCCGAAAAAGCGCGTTACTGGCGTCAACAATGCTGCTACTCGCACTTCAGGGCTGCCACTCCTTTGGCTACTACCCCAACGATGTCGACGGGGGCCTGCTTGGAAGATGCCTGGCTCTGGCCACGAATTTTGAGATCTATCAGGCCAAGAGGGCTACGGTCTTCCAATCGGAGAGGATTTCATTTCCAGAAGGAGGCGAGCCCAGCTTCGCCATGAGAGAGAGTATAAAAAATGGGCGTGACTGGCGTGTCGGAACCCTTGAGAAAGGCTCTCGGGTCGAGATAACGAAGGTCACGACCTACGAACCGATTTGGGTTCCCTACTACTTGAGAATCATTGTTCGCGTGCTGGACGGTGAGCATTCCGGCATGGAGATGGACTTGGCAACTTATGCTCGATATCACCCCAGACCTGCGGTGGTAACCTCATCAACTCTCGACCCTACCGAAATAGAATTCATACCAGATTACCTTATAGATTGTGAGTAAAAACGTGCATACACTGGAACTATTAAATCGGAATCATCAAACCATGGCCCGAGGGTATCATAAGCAGAAAAGCTCCATTCACTTTCATTGTGACCCTCACAGCTCTCATTTCCGGAACATCCCACGCCGCCCGCGTCTGGATGTTCTCATTGAGGACGTAGTATTTGGTACCGCTGCAGGGAGCAACGTCATCGCAGCCAGGCTTAGCGATACGTCTTCCGCTACCCCCCACAACTGGGCCGCAACAACCGCCGCCCGCAATGCGGGGTCAGGTCTCACATCTCACGCATAGCACCGTGAAATGTGAGACCTGACCCCGCTTCGTGTGGCATGGGCGTGACTGTAACTGCGGCCACATCAACATTTGGCGCACCAATCATCTTGACAGGAATGGGATCGTATATGCTCGGAGATTTTATAAGCAGCCGAACAACTTTTCCCGCAGACATGCTATGCATGCTATGTATGGCGACAAGAAAATGCTGAGAGGATTAATGAATACAAAACCAGCACTAATATACCAAGGAGCATTTGTATGGTGCTGCTATCAGCTTATTCGTGGCGCAAATGCTCCTGAAGAAAAGTGGCGCGGGTATATAGGCGATGCGATATGGATGTTTTCATTTCTTTCGTTTGCTTTCATATCATTTATCACTTTACTGTCTTCAAATTTCATCCCAGAAGGGCGTTTGGTTTTCGGCGACCAAGCCCTCGCAATCGCGGGAGTATCAACGTACTTGTTGCTTGTAGGGGCAAACTACTACCATACAAAGCACGTCATAGGCTACGAATTTATATACAGCAAGCTTGGCGATCAAGACTACCTAAACAAGGGGCGCAAGTACTTTTTTGGCATAACATTTTTTTTATTTGCCACATTCGCATCATCTATTATTTTTATAATTTTGGCATAGAAGATAATATTTATTTTTACATATTTAAATATCCATTATTTTATGGAATATTTATGGATCCCGCGCTCTAAACTCGACGCAGCGAAGGGCCTTAGCCACACGAAAGATGCGAATATAAGATGACATATTCTCAATATACCACAGCCCTGAAGCTCTCCAGGCTGACTCTCTCTATAGTGCTGGTTCTCGTTTCGGTATGGTTCCATATCGCCGCTCCTGATAATGCAGCCCAGGATGCCCGCAGAAATGCCAAGAGGGCTCTATTTATTGAGCTTCAAGAAGAGCATATCAAGGAGCACGGGAGAGGAATCAGCCTTTCTGATCCTGTTATGCAAGAGCTGCATAGTTTCCATGGGCTTGAGGAAGGTCGCGCAGCAGCACACGAGTATTTTTCAGGAAACAGGAATCCTTTCATCCTTCTCTACCTCCTGTTCTTCGGTTTCGGAATATGTCGATGGGTGGCCGCGTCAATAACCATAACAACGCTAGCAATTCCTTACGCTTTGCTTGGCGATCACTCAATATTCGCACCGCTGATCGCGTCGGTACTTTCAGGCATACTTTTATTTTTTTATGGCGCTCAAAATTATATGATTGTGACCGTCCAAGAGGGGGCTGAAGACGAGCCCTGATGAGATTTCGTGCGATCGAAGATCTTCGGCTTTCCCATGCGGTGTTTATTGAGGATGTGATCTTCGCTCATGGCGGTGGCAACACTGCCGTCAAGGTGATCCTGAGCGACGCCTGGCAACCCACCCAAGCCCCGCGTGCCATCAAGGGCCATCATCAGCCCGTTTCCAGCAGACCCACTCGGTCCTCTGGACCATGGTAAGTCCACCTCGCATCGAACCCCGCATCCCCGGACCAAGCAATAGCCGCCCGTCCGCCGGTCCCCTATACTTCAAGGCTTGAGCCCTTGCCACCCCCGACCCGGACACACTAAGGATGACGCAACACACCTCGGGCAACACCACAACGGCGCCCTCTACCGCCACGGCACACCAGGACCACGTCACCTGGTTCCGTAACTCGTCGCCCTATATCAACGCCCATCGCGGGCGCACCTTCGTGGTGATGATCTCTGGCGAGGCGGTGGAGGAGCCCGGGTTTGACCACATCATCCACGATCTGGCGCTGCTCAACAGCCTGGGCATCCGGCTGGTGCTGGTGCACGGGGCGCGGCCGCAGATCAGTGCGCGGCTGGCGGCGCGTGGGATTGATTCGCGTTTCGAGCGGCATACCCGCATTACCGACAGTGCGGCGCTGGAGTGCGCCCTGGATGCGGTGGGTGCGGTGCGGCTGCGGGTCGAGGGGCTGTTTTCCATGGGGCTGGCCAACTCGCCCATGCACAACGCCAGCATTCAGGTGGTGTCCGGCAACTTCGTGATTGCCAAGCCAGTGGGGGTGCGGGATGGCTTCGACTACCAGCACACCGGCGAGGTACGCCGGGTGCAGGTGGAGGCGATCCAGCGGCAGCTGGAGATCGGCAACGTGGTGCTGCTCTCGCCCATCGGCTGCTCGCCCACGGGCGAGCTGTTCAACATGAACTCCGAGGAGGTGGCATCCACCACGGCCATTGCCCTGAAGGCCGACAAGATCATCTATCTGGGTGAGGACACCGGGGTGGAGGACGCCGAGGGCAAGCTGGTGCGCGAGATCTCGCCCCAGGAGGCCGGGCAGTTGCTGGCGAAGGAAGTGATCACCAACCCGAACACCGAGCGGCAGCTCACGGCGGCCTGCCACGCCGCCAGCAATGGCGTGGCCCGGGCGCATCTGGTGAATTTCCGTGAGGACGGGGCGCTGCTGCGCGAGCTGTTCACCCGGGATGGCTGCGGCACGCTGGTCACGCGGGAGACCTACGAGAACATTCGCGGTGCCTATATAGAGGACGTCGGTGGCATTCTGGAGCTGATCCGGCCATTGGAAGAAGCCGGCATCCTGGTGCGCCGCTCGCGCGAGCTGCTGGAGGCCGAGATCAAGCGCTTCACGATCATCGAGCGCGATGGCATGGTGATCGGCTGCGCGGCGCTGTACCCGTTCAGCGATGGTGAATCCGGCGAACTGGCGTGCGTGGCGGTGCATAATGACTACCGCAGCAGCCAGCGCGGCCACAAGCTGCTGGCTTTTATCGAGAAGCGGGCGCGCAACCAGGGGATGAGATCGCTGTATGTGCTCTCCACTCAGACGACCCACTGGTTCCGGGAGCAGGGCTTCGAGCCGGTGTCGGTGGATGAGCTGCCCGGCGAGCGCAAGAGCATGTACAACTACCAGCGCAACTCGAAGGTGTTCCGCAAGGCGCTGTAACCGATTTCTCAACACCTTATTTCAACACACGACAGACCAGGTGAGTGTTTCATGACTGACGACAAGATGCGCAAACATTCCTCGAAGATGGTAGACGGGATCGAGCGGGCCCCGGGGCGCGCCATGCTGCGTGCGGTGGGCTTTACCGACGAGGATTTCCGCAAGCCGCAGATCGGCATTGCCTCCACCTGGGCCAATGTCACGCCCTGCAACATGCACATCAACGATCTGGCGCTGGAAGCCGAAAAGGGCGCCAACGAGGCGGGTGGCAAGGGCGTGATCTTCAACACCATCACCGTGTCCGACGGCATTTCCAACGGCACCGAGGGCATGAAGTATTCCCTGGTGTCCCGCGAGGTGATCGCGGATTCCATTGAAACCGTAGCGGGCTGCGAGGGCTTTGACGGTCTGATCGCCATCGGCGGCTGCGACAAGAACATGCCCGGTTGCGTGATCGGCATGGCGCGTCTGAACCGGCCGTCGGTGTTCGTCTATGGCGGCACCATCAAGCCGGGCGCCGGGCACACCGACATCATTTCCGTGTTCGAGGCCGTGGGCAAACATGCCCGGGGCGAGCTGACCCCCATCGAGGTCAAGCAGATCGAGGAAGTGGCGATCCCGGGTCCGGGCTCCTGTGGCGGCATGTACACCGCCAACAGTATGGCCAGCGCCATCGAAGCGCTGGGCATGTCGCTGCCCGGCTCGTCGGCTCAGGACGCGATTTCCGAAGACAAGAAGATCGACTGCCAGCGCGCAGGCGAAGCGGTCATGGAGCTGCTGCGCCGTGACATCAAGCCCACCGACATCATGACCCGCAAGGCGTTCGAGAACGCCATCCGCGTGATCATCGCGCTGGGCGGCTCCACCAACGCGGTGCTGCACCTGATCGCCATGGCGCACGCCGTCGACGTGGAGCTGTCGCTGGACGATTTCGTGCGCCTGGGCGAGATCACACCGGTCGTGGCCGATGTGCGCCCGTCCGGCAAATACATGATGAGTGAACTGGTGGCCATCGGCGGCATCCAGCCGTTGATGAAGCGCATGCTCGACGCGGGCATGCTGCATGGCGACGTGCTCACCGTTACCGGCAAGACACTGGCCGAAAACCTGGCCGATGTGCAGGATTACCCGGAAGGTCAGGAGATTATTTTCGACTTCGACAAACCGGTGAAAAAAGACTCTCATCTGGTCGTGCTCACCGGCAACCTGGCGCCCGATGGCGCAGTCGCCAAGATCACCGGCAAGGAAGGCCTGCGCTTCGAGGGCAAGGCCCGGGTCTATCACGGCGAGGAGTCTGCACTGCGCGGCATTCTCGACGGCGAAGTCGTTGCGGGTGATGTCATCGTGATCCGCTACGAAGGCCCGAAGGGTGGCCCCGGTATGCGCGAAATGCTCTCCCCCACCTCGGCCGTCATGGGCAAGGGGCTGGGCAATGACGTCGCGCTGATTACCGATGGCCGCTTCTCCGGTGGCTCGCACGGTTTCGTGGTCGGGCACATCTCACCGGAAGCCCAGGATGGCGGCCCGCTGGCGCTGGTGGAAAATGGCGACGGCATCGTCATCGACGCCGAGAAGCGCGAAATCATCCTGCAAGTGGGTGAGGCCGACATGGCACGCCGCCGCAGCACTTGGCAGCAGCCTGCGCCCAAGTACACCCGCGGGGTGCTGGCGAAGTACGCTGCCACCGTGTCCTCAGCGTCCGAAGGCGCGGTCACGGACAAGATATGAGCCTGGCGCATCGTCTGATGCCCTGGGTGGCCCGGCTGTTGACCAGCCCGGGCCTGCTCGACTGCCGACGCCGCCTGCATGAACTGCAACGCAGGCTGCGTCGGCAACCTCACAGCGCCACCTTCTATTGCCGGGTGGACGACCCCTACTCGGTATTGCTGTTGCAGTGGCTCCCCGCCTTCGCCGCACACTACGCCGACCTCGGCCTGCGCATCCAGCCGCGTCTGATGTTGTATCTGGACCCGCAGATGTACCCCGAGCCGGAAATGCTGGCGCAACTGGGCTGCCGCGACGCCGCCGCCCTGGCGCGCTTTTACGGCCTCGATTTTCCTGAACACTGGCAGCCGCCCAGCCATGATCGCGCCCTGCTGGCCACGCAGATCCTGCTGCGTCATGAACAGGATCCGGCCTTTCTGACGCTGGCCGCAGCGGTATGCACAGCACTGTGGAATGGCGAGGACCTGCATGCTCTGGCCAGTCGGCATGGCAGCCAGCCCGAAGACCAGACGCGGATGGCCATGGAAGCGCGCCGCGACCAGTTCTTGCGCATCGGGCATTACCTGACCGGCACGCTACATTATGCGGGCGAATGGTACTGGGGCATCGACCGCCTGGATCATCTGGCCCGGCGTCTGGATACTCTGCTGCCCGACCACGACAGCCGCCGCTGGCCCGCGCCCTATGGCGCCGCGAAATCGCTTCGCCTGACCGGCAACAACCCGGCCGTGGCGGGCAAACCCCTGCAGTTGTTCTTTTCGTTCCGCAGCCCCTATTCCTGGCTGGCCTTGCAGCGCGCCTATCAGCTCGCCGACCACTACGGACTCGCACTGCAGGTCCGCCCGGTGCTGCCGATGGTCATGCGCGGCCTCAGCGTGCCGCGCGCCAAGCGCTTCTACATCCTGTCTGACGCCGCCCGCGAAGCACGCCTGCACGGCATTCCTTTCGGCTTTGTCTGCGACCCGGTAGGGCCCGGGGTGGAACGCTGTATGGCCCTGTGGCCGTTTGCCGAAAAGGAAGGCAGGCTGCGCGAGTTCCTCATCAGCGCGGCCACCGGCATCTGGAGTGAAGGCATCAATACGGCAAGCGACAGCGGTCTGAAGCAAGTTTGCGCGCGCGCCGGGCTGGACTGGAACCGGGCCCGCCGCTGGCTGGGTGATCGCGAATGGGTGGAGCGGGCCACGGCAAACCGCGATGCCATGGTGTCTGCGGGCAGTTGGGGTGTACCCTCATTGCAGTTTGGTAACACCCTGTTATGGGGCCAGGATCGTTTTGGCCTGATGGAAACAACGATTGAAACCACCATTGAAACAACAACAGACCCACACCGCAGCGAGGACCCATCATGACTACAGCTTACTGGTGCATGCTTGTCGCCATTTTCCTGCCGTATCTGTTTACCGGTTTTGCCAAGTTTCAGGGCGGTTTCGGCCCGCGTCAGAACCACAACCCGCGCGAATTCCTCGAAGGACTGGAAGGCGCCCGCAAACGTGCCCACTGGGCGCAGCAGAACAGCTTTGAAGTCACACCGGCTTTCCTGGCCGCCGTAATCGTGGCCTCGGTAATCGGCAATCTCGGCCAGGGCACGCTGGACATGCTGGCCGTTGCCTTTGTCGTCAGCCGCATACTGTTCGGCATCTGCTACATCGCCGACTGGGCCAGCGCCCGTTCACTGGTCTGGTTCGCCGGCATGGCCATCATCGCCTCGCTGTTCATCATGAGTGCATGAGTGATTACACCATCACCGTCAGCGGCGGCGGGCACTATCCTGCTGCTGCCGCTGAAACCCTGCTCGAAGCCGGCCAGCGTGCCGGCTTCGGCTTTCCCAACGCCTGCCGTAACGGCAACTGCCTGCGCTGTCAGGGCACACTGGTCCACGGCAGTGTGCGACTGCGCAATGGCCGCACCATTCGTGCGGGCGAAGCCGCCGCAGACGCAGTGGTATACTGCGTCGCCCACGCCCTGGAAGACTGCGAGATCAACGTGCCGGACATGACCGCACCGGGCGAGCTGCCGATTGTCGAGGCAGCCTGCCAGGTCACAGACATTACTGCCCTGAACCACGATGTCAGCCGCGTCATGCTGCGCCTGCCTGCCGGCAAGCCGGTGCAGTGGCATGCCGGCCAGTATCTGGAATTGCTGTACGGCGATGCGCCAGCGGCCTTTTCGATTGCCAACGCCCGGCAGGGCGATGGCCGCGATCTGGAACTGCATGTGCGGCATACCGCCGACAATCCGTCCTCGCTGGAGATCATGGCGCAACTGCGCAGCGACCCGATCATGCGCGTGCGTCTCCCCGGCGGCCGTCGTTTTCTGGCCGACGCTCTGCCGGACAAGCCCGTCTGGTTTGTCTGCGGCTCCACGGGTTTCGCCCCGGCCAAGGCCATGATCGAGCATCTGTTGACGCAACGTTTTGCCCACCCCATCTATCTTTACTGGGGCGCGCGCCGCGCGGAAGACATCTATCTGCCTGCGCTGCCGGCGGCGTGGGCTGCCGCCGGTCAGGTGACCTACGTCCCGGTGTTGTCCGAATCCGGCAACCCGGACTACCGGCATGGCATGGTGCACGAAGCCGTGCTCGCCGACCTGACAGACCCGCAACGGGTCGAGGTGCATATCGGCGGCTCGCCGATCATGGCCTGGGCCGTCTTCGACGCCCTCAATGCCGCCGGAGTGCCCGCCACCGCCATGCACTCCGACGTGTTCGATTACGCGCCACGTTAAGGATCCAGACATGTACAAGGGTGCCGACAACTTTCGACACAGCCAGGCCGACCGCATTGGTGTGCTGATCACCAATCTGGGCACACCGGATGCGCCCACCGCGCCCGCCCTGCGCCGCTACCTGCGCGAGTTCCTGTCCGACCCCCGTGTGGTGGAAGTGCCACGCCTGCTCTGGTGGCTGATCCTCAATCTGATCATCCTGCGCATTCGCCCGCGCCGCTCGGCCGCTGCCTACCGCACCGTGTGGACCGACAGGGGCTCGCCGTTGCTGTATCACACCCGGGACCAGTGCGAGGCACTGCGCGATACGCTGCGCGCCCGCTACGGCGAACGCCTTGTGGTGGATTTCGCCATGCGTTACGGCCAGCCCGCCATCGCCGATACCCTGCAACGCCTGCAGGATCAAGGGGTGCGCCAGTTGATCGTGCTGCCGCTGTACCCGCAGTACTCCGCCGCCACCACCGCCTCGACCTTCGACGCGCTGGCCGCCGACATGCGTCGACGTCGCTGGCTGCCGGATTTCCACTTCATCAGCCATTACCACGACTTCCCGCCCTACCTGGACGCTCTGGCCGGGCGCATTACCGCGCACTGGAAAGCACAGGGTCGGCCGGACAAGCTGATCCTGTCCTATCACGGCATTCCCAAGCGCTACCTGCTCAACGGCGATCCGTATCACTGCGAGTGCCACAAGACATCGCGGCTGCTGGCGGAACGGCTCGGGCTCGGGCCAGACGATTACATGACGACCTTCCAGTCGCGCTTCGGTCGCGAGGAATGGCTGCGGCCGTACATGGATGAAACCATGAAGGCGCTGCCAGGCCAGGGCGTCAAGCATGTGCACGTCGTCTGCCCCGGCTTTTCGGCGGACTGTCTGGAAACCATCGAGGAAATCGGCGAGGAAAACCGGGAGTACTTCATGGAGGCCGGCGGCGAACGCTATGACTATATTCCTGCTCTGAATGCCGGCGCCGATCATATTGAAGCGCTGAGTGCCTTGCTGGCACCGCAGCTGGAGCAGTGGCTGGCAAAGCCGGAGCGGGATGCGGCGCTCAGCGAGGCCCTGGCGGAACAGATCCGGCGTTAATCAACGGGGGCGCGGCTGCGGCAAGGGCGGCAAGGTCGCGCCCAAGGCCTCAAGCCGCGCATCCAGACAAGCCCTGGCACCCTCTTCGTCACCCAGGGCCGCCAGCAACCTGGCCAACTCTGCCTGCGCCGTGGCATGACCCGCCGCTGCCGCCGTCTCGAAAAACGCACGGGCCTTGCCCCACAACTTGGCCTTCAATGCCACGCGCCCGGCGGTCAGCAGCACCGCCTGGTTCGCAGGGCGGTCCACCAGCCAGCGCTCCAGCCGCGCCAGCACCACATCCGGCGGCACCTCTTCCAGCGCTTCCATGACGGCCACCAGACCGTCATCCCAATCCTCTTCGATATGCCGGGTGACGACCTTGAAGGCACCCGGGCCATCACCGAACTGGGCCAGATAGCCCGCATACTGGGCACGCAGGGACGGTACCCGGCGCAGGCGTTGCGGCATCTTCTTCCACAGCCGCGCCAGGCTATCGCGACGCTGCGCGGCATTGTTGAACCCGGGCATGCTGGCGGCCTGGCGCATGCGGCCCAGCCAGGCACGCTGTTCACGCTGATCCAGATTACCCGCCTGCGGATCGACCTTGCGCAGCTGCGGCAATAACTCGCACAGAGCGGCCCAGTTGCCTTCGCGGCCATAGGCTTCGGCCAGCAGATGCAGCATGACCGGGCTGTCGCCGTAGCGCTTGCGCTCCGGCTCCAGCAGTTCACGGGCGCGGTGCGGGCGCCCCTCCTGCAAGGCCATGCGGGCGCGCACCAGCAAGGTGGGGAAGCGACCACTGGGCACCGCCTCCGCCTGCGCCAGGGCCTGCTGCACACTCTCACCATCACCGCGCTGACGAGCGGCCACCGCTGCCGCCAGCCAGGCCGGCAGCGGCCAGTCCAGACGCCGCCCGGCGGAAGACAGCAATCCGTGGGCGCGCTGCCAATGCCCCGCCGACAGTTCCAGCAACCCGTCACGCAGCTGCCGCTGGGCAGCCTGTCGGCGCCGCCAGACGCTCCAGTGGGTCGGGGTTAGCAGGCGCCACAGTGGCGCCATCAACAGGGTCAGCAGCACCAGCAGGGCGGCGGCGGCCACCAGCACCAGCACCAGGAAGGTCACGGACGTTTCCATCTCGCGCTGGCCATACACCACCAGCACGTAGCCAGCATCCTCCAGCAGCAGGCGACCCAGCCACAGACCCGCCGCCAGCGCCAGGGCCAGGGCGGCAATCAGCCACAGCACCAGCCGTCTCATTCATCGCCCTCCGGCATGCGCCCGGCACGGGCGCGACGCAGCGCCGCCAGCCCGGTGCCGATATCCGGCAAGGCCTGGGCCACATCCTGCGCCGCCAGGGTCTGCACCGCCTCGCGGAAGGCCTCGACACCCGGATCAGCCTGCGCAAACCAGGTACCGGCCAGTTCGTCAGCACGCTGCAACGCCGCCGTGTAGACGTCTGGCCGACCCTGCAACAGCGCCAGCCGCGCCTGCTGCAGTTCGTTTTCCAAGGCCAGCCGCACCAGCTGGCGGCTGGCACTGTCCAGCGGCAACGGCGCCGGGCCGTCATAAGTGCGAATGCGCACCGGCAAGCGCGCCAGCAACCGTTCCAGGCGCCCCGTCTCGGCGGCGTCGGTCTCCTCCGCGTCGGCCGTGCCGGCGCTGGGGGGCTCGCGGCGCGGCAAGGCCAAGTCGGCCACCCGGCCCTGCAGGGCGCCCAGCTCCAGCAGAATGCCGGTCACATCCACCCGTTGGGCGGCATTCAAGCGGGCGATATCCTCGCGCAGCGCCTCACGCAGGGGCAGCATGGCGTTGTCGTCGCTGCGCGCCAGCAGGTCGTCCGCCGCGTGCAGCACGCGTGCTGCCGCCTCGGCATCGCCGGTCAACAGCAGTTGCTGCTCCGCCAGACTGGCCAGTGACAGGGCTTCGCTGATCAGCCAGAACTGCTGCCCCCCCTCGCGCAGGGCCCGCAGCTGCTGCCCGGTGTCCGCCAGCGCGGTTTCGAGTTGCTGGATGCGTTCCGCCTGGGCGGCCTGGGCGTCCTGTGTCGTCGCCAGGGCGCGTTGCCAATGGTCTTCCTGATCCGCCAGCGCCGCACGCCAGGCGCCATGTTCACGGTGCTGGCTTTCCCAGACCTGCCAACCCAGATAGCCCGCACCCGCCAGCATCAGTACCAGGATCAGCCACAGGAGTCCTCGCCCGCGACCTGCAGGGGGGCGGCGGTGGCCGCGCGGTGGTACCGGGGAAGCGGGCGGGGTATCCGTTACCCCTTCTTCTTTTCCAGACATGTTTTCAGACATGCCAGCATATCCTCATCGTGCGGACTCGCCGCCACTTGCAGTCTCGGGTAGCCGGCAGCACGGATGGTCTGAGCAATCCGTTCGCTGCCCGCGATGATCAGCGGCCCCTGAAGTGCTGCCGCTGCACGCTCATGTAAACAGTGCCAGCTTTCCACGCTGGTCACCAGCACTGCATCCACAATCCCGTCCGGCCAGCGAAAATCCGTCGCACAATGGCGCCGATACAGCGGCAAGGTCATCACCTGTGCGCCGCGCTGGCGTAGCGTGTCGGCAAACAGTTCGCGGCCGCCGTCACCACGCAGGATCATGATTTTCCTGTCCGCCAGCGATTGCAGGCAGGGCAGCGCCAGCACGGCCTCGGAGTTGAATCCCGCCGACGGTGCCTCCGCAGGCAAACCCGCTTCGTTCAGCACCGCGGCCGTGGCCTCACCCACCGCCAGCCAGTGCACGCCCACCGGCCACTGCGGCCAGACATCGGCCAACGCGGCGCAGCCCAGGCGGGCCGCATTCGGGCTGACAAAAAACACGGCATGATACTGATCCACGTCCAGCAGCAATCGCTGCGCCGCCCCATCAAGGGGGCGGGGCGTGATCGCCAGCGCTGGCACATGGACTGCGGCAAAGCCCTCTGCCTGCAGACGTGCCAGCAACGCCTCGGCCTGACCTGCCGGGCGTGTCACCAGTACACGCGGGCGTACCGTCATGGCGTGTCAGGCTCGCTGATAGATGGCGCCGAGAATCCGGTCGGCGCCTTGCCTCAGAAGGTCCTCGGCCACGGCCACCCCCAGCGCCGCCGCCTGGTCGCGTGGCGCGCGCGCTTCCGCGCGCAACACCTCGCTGCCCTCTTCGCTGGCCACCAGACCGCGCAGCCACAGGGTGTCATCCTCCAGCACGGCATAGCCGGCAATCGGCACCTGGCAACCGCCCTCCAGGCGACGGTTCATGGCCCGCTCAGCCACCACCCGGTCCCAGGTGTCGGCATCATTGAGCGGCGCCAGCAAGCCCGCCACCAGATCGTCGCCTTCCCGGCATTCGATACCCACCGCCCCCTGGCCCACAGCAGGCAGCAGCACTTCCGGCGGCAGCGCCAGCCGGATACGGTCGTCCATCTCCAGTCGCTTCAGGCCCGCCGCCGCCAGCAAAATGGCATCGAAGTCGCCACCATCCAGCTTGCTCAGGCGGGTCTGCACATTGCCACGCAGGCTGGTCACCGTCAGGTCCGGGCGTCGCGCCAGAATCTGTGCCTGACGCCGCAAGCTGGACGTGCCGACGCGCGCGCCCTGCGGCAACGCATCCAGATCCGCATGGGTGGCGCACACAAACGCATCACGCGGATCGTGTCGCTCGCAGATCACCGGCAACTGAAACCCTTCGGGCAGCGCCATGGGCACGTCTTTCATGGAATGCACGGCGATGTCCGCGCGACCATCGCGCATGGCTTCTTCCAGTTCCTTGACGAACAGGCCCTTGCCGCCGATTTTCGCCAGCGGTGTATCCAGGATCTTGTCGCCCTGGGTCTTGATGCGCACCAGCTCCACCCGCAGGCCCGCGTGCAGCGCTTCAAGGCGCTCGCGCACATACTCGGCCTGCCAGACGGCAAGCGGGCTGGAACGGGTGGCAATGCGCAACAGTTGTTCGGTCATGGTGTCTCCGGAAACAGGGTCATCTCAGGCCCGCCAGTGTACCGGAAAGCACCGTGGTTGGCCGCCGCGCCCGGCCACGGATGACCGGCAGGACACAAATAAGCCGTTACGCCGCTGGACAAGCCTATGACGAAGCCTAAACTTGCCGTTTTTTTCACGCCCGCGCAGGTGTAGCGTGGGCACACCCATCGGCCCGCAGGGCCGGGGTGGCAAGGGAGCACGGCCATGGCAGCGACAAAGATAGTAGTGGTGGGCGGCGGCGCGGGCGGCTTGCCGCTGGTGACCCTGTTGGGGCGCCGACTCGGCAAACACGGCGTTGCCGACATCACGCTGGTGGACAGCAACAATATTCATGTCTGGAAGCCGCGTTACCACGAGGTCGCCACCGGCGCGATCGATGCCGATCTGGATGCGGTCGATTATCGCGGCCATGCCCGGCTCAACCACTACCGCTTCGAACCTGGCACCCTGAGCGGCCTGGACAGCAAGGCGAAGGAAATCCGGCTGGCCCCGGTCAACGACGACCAGGGCCAGGAAGTGTTGCCGGAACGCAGCGTGGCCTATGACTACCTGGTGCTCGCCATCGGCAGCTGCAGCAACGACTTCAATACCCCCGGCGTTCGCGACCACGCCCTGTTCCTGGACAGCCGTCAGCAGGCCGACCGCTTCCGCGAAAAATTCCTGAACGCCTGCCTGCACGCCAACCACAACAACTCGCCACTGTCGGTGGCGATTGTCGGCGGCGGCGCCACCGGCGTGGAACTGGCCGCAGAAATCCATCATGCCGTGAGCATGCTCAAGCTATATGGCCATGAGCATCTGGACCGCAAGCAACTCAATGTGCACCTGATCGAAGCCGCTCCGCGGATTCTTCCGGCACTGTCCGAGCGCGTGTCGCTGGCGGCGCACACGCGCCTGGAGGGCCTGGGGGTCAAGGTGCACACCGGCACCATGGTGGAACGTGCCGAGCCGGGCACCTTCGTGGTCAAGGACGGCGACAACATCGAAGCCGATCTGCTGGTCTGGGCCGCCGGGGTCAAGGCGCCAGCCGTGCTCGGCACACTGGATGACCTGGAACGCAACCGTATCAATCAGGTGGTCGTGGAACCCACGCTGCAGGCCGTCGGCCAGCCGAACATCTTCGCCATCGGCGATTGCGCCGCCTGCACCCTGCCTGGCGCCGAGCGCCCACTGCCGCCACGGGCCCAGTCAGCCCAGCAGATGGCCCATTACATGGCGCGCAGCTTCGAGCGCCTGCTGGTGCGCGATCAGCCGTTCCGGCCTTTCCGTTACCGCGACCATGGCTCGCTGGTCTCTCTGAGCCAGTACAGCTCGGTGGGCATGCTCATGGGCAACCTCAAGGGCGGCAACTTCTTTGTCGAAGGTTGGCTGGCGCGCATCATGTACATCAGCCTGTATCGGCTGCATCAGGCCGCCCTGTACGGCTGGCCACGCACCCTGATGTTGCTGATCGCCGGACGCTTCAACCGGCTGGTGCGACCGCGCCTGAAACTGCACTGAAATATCTCGTTACAACTATCGCAACGCCAAGGCTGGCGGGCCCTGCAACCGGGTGCCCGCCCGCCAGATCTGTGTGGAACAGGAACTTCTCCGCTGCGACGGGTCGGACTTGACCAGGCAACGAGACATTTTCACGCAGCCAACGAGGAGAACGCATAATGCAAATCCGACTGAAGCAACTTGCCATCGCCATCGCCGCCACCGGTCTGACCGGTGCTGCCTTCGCCCAGGGCGCCGCAGGCACCTATTCTGACGGCGGCCAGCAGCATAACCCTGCTGCACAAGCTCAGCAGGGTCAGCAGGGCCAGGGCTTCGCGCCGGATGCTGCCGCCACCGAAGTGAGCGACGACGAGCTGGAAAAATTCGCTTCTGCGCACAAGCAGGTTGAGGAAATTCGTGAGAAGTATGTCAGCGAAGCCCAGGCTGCGGACGACCCGGAAAAGGTCGCAGAAGTACAGATGAACATGCAGCAGGAAATGGTGCAGGCGGTACAGGATGAGGGCCTTGATGTAGGCACCTACAACCGCATTGCCCAGATGCTGCCGTACGACGATGAACTGCGCCAGCGTGTCGAAGGCATGCTGTAAGCATCACCGAGCAAGCAACAAGCAGTAGGCCCGGGCGGATTGGTCCCCCGCTGCAGGGCAACAGGGCGCCTTCGGGCGCCCTTTTTTATCGCACCCGGGCCGACAAGGCCTCGGGCTGCACAAAGCGGCCGGTCACCGGCAAGCGAATCTCCACTTCCAGCCCACCCTCGGCGTGATTGCCCAGCCGGATAAGGCCATGGTGCATATCGACGATACGTTTGACGATCGCCAGGCCCAGCCCCGAACCGGTCACCGTGCGCGCCTTTTCACCACGCGAAAACGGCTGCAACAACGTGGGAATATCCTCATCGCGTACCCCCTGCCCGTGATCCCGCACGCGCAACACCACGTCCTCACCCTCGACACGGGTATCGATCTCGACCGGCGCTTCGCCGTACTTGATAGCATTGCTGATCAGGTTGGTCAGCAGGCGCTTGAAGGTCAGGCGCTTGACCATCAGCCGGGGCACCTCACGCAACTGGAGCTGCAACGCCACCTCCGCAAACTTGGCGCAGACATCCTCCACCAGCACATTCAGGTTTTCGTAGCTGGCCACCTCATCGGCGCCATCACGAATGAAACCGATAAACTGCTCGAGGATCGCATCCATGTCTTCGATATCACTGATGATGCCCGTCGACAATTCAGCATCGGGAATGAATTCTGCCGACAGGCGCATGCGCGTCAGCGGCGTGCGCAGGTCATGGGACACCCCGGCGAGCAGCAGTGCCCGGTCCCGTTGCGCCTGAGCCAGTTCGCGCGTCATGCGGTTGAACGCCCGGTTCACCGCGTCGATTTCCTTCGGCCCGACATCGTCGTCCAGCGGCGGCACCGGGTCGCCGCGTCCGACCACCAGCGCCACCTGCTCCAGACGCTTCAGCGGCCGGTTCAGGCCTCGGGCGATCAGCAACCCGGCAATGATCGCGAACAGGGGCACCGTTACCCCCCAGCCCACCAGCAGGTAGCGGTCGTAGTCACGGAAGAAGGTCATCGGCACGCGCAGCCACTTGCCATTGAACGAGGCCGCCGTCACCCAGATCACCGGGCGCCGCGAATCCTCGAAGCGCACAAACACGGTTTCCTCGAGTTCACGCTGAATCTCGCCCCGGAAGCTGCCCACCACCGGGCGCGTAATCCAGGGCACCCGCCCCTCACGGGCATCTGGCGGATCAGCCACAATGATGCCGGTGGTTTCCCCCAGACGGCGCGCCCCTTCCGGGTCCCGGGTGGCGTCATGGAAAGACAGCTCGGCCTGCAGCACCGTCAAACGCGAATACTCGCGAATCCCGGGCAGATAGGCATTCCGGGCAAAAAACCAGATGGTCAGCACCTGAGTCAGGAAGATCACCAGCCCCACCACCATGGCGGAGCGGGCAAAGGCGGTGCGGGGTAACAGACGAAAGCGCATGGATCAGGCGTATCCGCGGGTCAGGGGACGTCTACAATGCCTGAAAAGCGACGGTCAGACCACGCTCAATCCGGCACGAACACATAGCCGACGCCCCAGACGGTCTGCACGTAACGGGGCTTGGAGGGATCGTCTTCCAGCAACCGGCGCAGGCGTGATACCTGCACGTCGATGGAGCGCTCCATGGCGCTCCATTCGCGGCCGCGGGCCAGATTCATCAGCTTGTCGCGGGTCAGCGGCTCGCGCGGGTGCTGCACCAGCGCCTTGAGGACGGCAAATTCGCCGGTGGTGAGGCTGTGCTCCTCCTGCCCCCGGCTGAGGATGCGCCGCGACAGGTCCAGCGCCCAGGGGCCGAAGCTGACATGCTGGCTGTCACGGCTCGGCGCGCCCGGCACTTCGCGCACCTGACGGCGCAGCACGGCACGGATGCGGGCATCCAGTTCCCGGGGGTTGAAGGGTTTGGGCAGGTAGTCGTCGGCGCCAGCTTCCAGGCCCTCGATGCGCTCGTTGTCATCGCCCTTGGCGGTGAGCATGATGATCGGCATCGCCGTGCCGGCCTCGCGCAGGCGCCGGCAGATGGACAGCCCATCCTCGCCCGGCAGCATCAGATCCAGCACCATCAGGGAATAGATTTCACGGCTCAACGCCCGGTCCATCTGCACGGCATCGCCCACCGCCTTGATATGGAAGCCCTGCTCCTCCAGGAAGCGCTGCAGCAGGCTGCGCAGCCGGGCGTCATCGTCCACAACGAGAATCTTGTCCTGGGTCTGGTCTGCACTCACAGCGATCTCCCGGCCTGGCAGGATCTTGTTATATCGGGGGTTGCCCGCCGCGCGGCATCTTCCCCCTGCCCCCCGGGGATTGCAACCGCAGGGCGCTGGCGAATTCGCAACAGAGTGTGACCGGCCAGTCGGACCGGGGTTCCCCGCAGCCAGCCGACGCGCAACAATGTGACACGATACCGCAGATTGTGCCGGAAATGATCAGGTTTCACCGCGCCATCATCCTGCTATCATTCAGGCAAATTCGCGAGCTGGCGTACAACAAGCCCGCCGCATGCTGATTCAACTGTGGGGAGGAACGTGATGGCGAAGATTCTGGTGGTGGATGACTCACCCACACAGATGGCCAACATGGTGCGTATCTGTGAAGCGCAAGGGCATCAGACCGTAACGGCCAACAATGGCATGCAGGGGGTCGAGATGGCCCGCTCCGAGAAGCCGGACCTGATCCTGATGGACGTGGTGATGCCCGAGCTGAACGGCTTCCAGGCGACCCGCAAGATCACCCGCGACCCGGACACCCAGCATATCCCGGTGGTACTGGTGACCACCAAGGACCAGGACACCGACAAGGTCTGGGGTGAGCGCCAGGGCGCCGCAGGCTATATCGTCAAGCCGCCGCAGGAAGACGAGCTGGTGGCCAAGATCAAGGAGCTGCTGGGCAGCTGATCTCCCCGGGGCGCCTCAGCGCGCCCCGACACCCCCTCCCCCGATCCGCGACAGCCACAGCAAAATTGCCCTGTCAATCTGTCCCCGGCCGGACACGTGGCCTATGATTCCGGCCACCTGCATGTATGCCATTCACTGACCAATGGATCCAGCAACCCCATGTCCGATACCCTCACTGCCTCTGCGCCGCCAGCCCCACTGCCGCCCATCGAAGCCCTGATCGCCCGGGAACTGAGTGTCCAGCCACGCCAGGTGGCCGCCGCCGTGGCCCTGCTGGATGAGGGCGCCACCGTGCCCTTCATCGCCCGCTACCGGAAGGAAGTGACCGATGGCCTGGACGATACCCAGCTGCGCAATCTGGAAGAACGGCTGCGCTACCTGCGCGAGCTGGTGGAGCGTCGCGAGGCGATCCTCAAGAGCATCCGCGAGCAGGACAAGCTGACCCCGGCACTGGAAGCCAACATCCTCGCTGCCGATACCAAGACGCGACTGGAAGATCTCTATCTGCCGTACAAGCAGAAGCGCCGTACCCGGGCACAGATTGCCCGCGAAGCAGGTCTGGAGCCGCTGGCCGACGCGCTGCTGAGTGACCCGACACGGGACCCGGACACCGAAGCCGCCGGTTTCCTGAATAGCGAACACAAGATCGACACCGCCAAGGATGCCCTCGACGGCGCCAAACAGATTCTGATGGAGCGCTTCAGCGAGAACGCCGAACTGCTGACTCGCCTGCGCACCTGGCTGTGGGAAAAGGCCGACATCATCTCCACGGTGGCGGACGGCAAGGACAAGGAAGGCATCAAGTTCAGCGACTACTTTGCCCACCGCGAACCGCTGGCCCAGATTCCCGGGCACCGGGCGCTGGCGCTGTTCCGCGGCCGCAACGAAGGCATCCTGCATGTCAGCATGGCGCTGCCTGAAGCGCTGGAAGCCACTCCGCCGCATCCGTGCGAAACCATGGTCGCCAACAGTATCGACTGGCAGCACCAGCAACGCGCAGCGGACAACTGGCTGGGTGAAGTGGTGCGCTGGACCTGGAAGATCAAGCTGGCCACACATCTGGAAACCGAACTGCTGGGCCGGGTGCGGGAAATGGCCGAAGAAGAGGCCATCAATGTCTTCGCCCGCAACCTCAAGAGCCTGCTGCTGGCACCGCCCGCCGGGCCGCATGCCACCCTGGCGCTGGACCCCGGACTGCGTACCGGGGTCAAGGTGACCGTGGTCGACAGCACCGGCAAGCTGCTGGAGCACACCACCATTTTCCCGCACCAGCCGCGCAATCAGTGGGACCAGTCGCTGGCCGCGCTGGGCGCCCTGTGCGTCAAGCATCAGGTCAGCCTGATCGCCATCGGCAACGGCACCGCCAGCCGCGAAACCGACAAGCTGGCCGGTGAACTGGTGAAAAAGCTGCCGAAGCTGCGCATGACCAAGATCATGGTCAGCGAAGCGGGCGCCTCGGTGTACTCCGCCTCGGAAACGGCCGCGCGGGAATTCCCGGATCTGGATGTGTCCTTCCGGGGCGCCGTGTCCATTGCGCGCCGCCTGCAGGACCCGCTCGCGGAACTGGTGAAAATCGACCCGAAATCCATTGGGGTAGGCCAGTACCAGCACGATGTCAGCCAGGTGAAACTGGCGCGCAGTCTGGATGCCGTGGTCGAGGACTGTGTGAATGCCGTGGGCGTGGATGTGAACACCGCCTCGGCGGCGCTGCTGGCGCGCATCTCCGGCCTCAATGCCACCATTGCCAGCAACATCGTCAGCTACCGCGAAAAACATGGCGCCTTCCCCAACCGTGAAGCCCTGAAGCAGGTGCCGCGTCTGGGTGACAAGACCTTTGAACAGGCCGCCGGTTTTCTGCGCGTCAGCCAGAGCGAGAATCCGCTGGATGCCTCCAGCGTGCACCCGGAAGCGTACTCCGTCGTGGAAAAGATCGCGGCGGCCCATGATCGCGTGGTCAAGGACCTGATTGGCGACAGCGGCTTCCTGCGCAAACTCAAACCGGAAACCTTCACCGACGACCGCTTCGGCGTCATGACGGTCAGCGACATCCTGGCGGAACTGGAAAAGCCGGGCCGCGATCCGCGTCCCGAATTCCGCGCCGCCGAGTTCAAGGAAGGCGTCGAGGACATCAAGGATCTGAAACCGGGCATGGTGCTTGAGGGCACCGTGACCAACGTGACCAACTTCGGCGCCTTCGTCGATGTCGGCGTCCACCAGGACGGTCTCGTCCATGTGTCCGCCTTGTCAGAGAAATTCGTCAAGGACGCCCATGAAGTGGTCAGCCCTGGCGACATCGTCAAGGTGAAGGTGATGGAAGTGGATCTGGAGCGCCGCCGTATCAGCCTGACCATGCGCCTGGAAGACCAGCCCGAAGACAAACCGGCAGGCAGCCGACCGACGGCCAACCGCAACGCGGGCGGCAAGGGTCGCCAGGGCGGCCAGCGCAGTGCCGCACCGCCCCAGCGGGGTGGCAACGCCGGGGCTGGCAACGGAACCGGCACCTTCGCCGACCTGTTTGCCAAGGCCCAGGAAGAAAAAGCCGCACGCAAGCGTCGCGTGTGAACACGAGGATATCGTGATGAGTGATCTGCTGACCCGGCGACTGGATGCCCTGACGCGCCACAACGCTGCGCCGACCCTGGCCGGCATGCGCCGCGGCATCGAGAAGGAAAGCCTGCGCATTACCCCCCAGGGGGCTCTGGCACAGACACCGCACCCGGCGGCGCTGGGCTCAGCACTCACGCACCCGTATCTGACCACGGACTACTCGGAAGCCCTGCTCGAATTCATCACCCCGGCCAGCGACCAGCTGGACGCCCCGCTGCGCTTTCTCGAAGACCTGCATCGCTACGTGTACCAGCACATCGGCGACGAGCGGCTGTGGGTCAACTCCATGCCCTGCGTCATGGGCCCGGATGAAGACATTCCGCTGGCCCGCTATGGCAGCTCCAACGTCGGGCAGATGAAATACATTTACCGCAAGGGCCTGGGCTACCGTTACGGGCGGCGCATGCAGACCATTGCCGGGATTCATTACAACCTGTCGTTCCCGGAAAATTTCTGGCAGTTGCATCAGCAACTGGAAGGTGACACGCGTCCGCTGCAGGACTTCATTTCGGCACGCTATTTTGATCTGACGCGTAACTTCCAGCGCTATTCCTGGTTGCTGATCTATCTGTTCGGCGCCTCACCGGCGCTGTGCAAATCGTTCCTGGCCGGGCGCCCGCACACGCTCAGCGAGATCGCCGGGCATACCCTGACCTACCCGGGGGCCACCTCGCTGCGCATGAGCGATCTGGGCTACCAGAACAATGCGCAATCCAGCCTGCACATCAGCTACAACACGCTGGACGACTATGTCCGCACCCTGACCCACGCGATCAAGACCAACGCGCCGGAATATGCCCGCATCGGCGTACTGGTGGACGGGGAATACCGGCAACTGAACAGCAATATCCTGCAGATCGAGAACGAGTATTACTCGTCGATCCGCCCGAAACGCACCACGGCATCCGGCGAGCGGCCGACCCTGGCGCTGTCGCGGCGCGGCGTGGAGTATGTCGAAATCCGGGCGCTGGATCTGAATCCGTTCGAGCCGCTGGGCATCAACCAGATGCAGATCCGTTTTCTTGATCTGTTTGCCACCTATTGCCTGCTGCGGGAGTCACCGCTGCTGGAAAACTGCGACCTGAATGCCAGCAAGGAAAACATCCGCAAGGTGGTGTATCAGGGGCGCGACACCGGCACCCTGCTGTGCAACTGGGGCAAGCAGGTCAGCCTGCACGACTGGGGCGGCCAGATCCTCGAACGCATGGCGCCGATTGCGGCCCTGCTCGACACCACCCACGGCGGCAGCCACTATGCCGAGGCCCTCGCGGGCCAACAGGAAAAACTCGACAACCCCGATGCCACCCCTTCAGCACAGGTCATGGCGGCGCTGACCACTCAGGGGCCATGCAGCTTTTTCCACTTCGCCCAGGCGCAGGCCGAAGCCCATCGCGCGCACTTCCTGGCGCAGCCGCTGGCCGCCGAGCGTGAAGACGCCCTGGCCGCCGAGGCGCGTGACAGCCTGGCGGCACAAACCGCGCTGGAGGCAGCCCCGCACCCCTCGTTTGCCGAGTATCTGGCGGCCTATTTTCGCGATTGACCGGGAGCGGCATGCCGTTCGGCGGAACGATGCCACCGTTCGCGCCAGCGCAGGCCATCCTGTGGCGTACTGCACACCCTTGTGGGATGATCGGTGCTAGCCTCAACCTGGAGTGAGGCAGCCTTTTCCCGAAGGGGGACGTTGCAGGATGCAGGACCATAACGACCATCGCGACGATCATCGCGAAGACCAGCGCGACCCGTGCAAGAAAGCCTATGACCGTGGCTGTATGTGGGGCATGAGCGGCCGTGATGACACCGGATGTCCATATCAGGAAGATATCCTGATGGACTGGTGGCACGCGGGCTGGCGTGAAGGCTACGAGGCCTTCATGAAGCGCCACCCCCACCAGCAGGAAGTCGGCTGATCGTCCGTGACACTGCGTTAGCGATAACGGCGAAACAGTTGCACCAGCGCCAGTACCAGCAGGCCCGCAAACACCAGCAATGCCTGCTGCGGGATCGTCAGCCCCAGAAATGTCCAGTCGATCTCGGCGCATTCCCCCGAACCACTGAATACCATCCGCAAGGCATCCCATAGCGGGAAGACATCCATGATGTAATCCAGCCCGGGGCCGCAGGCAGGCACCTCGTCTTCCGGCAGGCTCTGCAGCCACATGTGCCGCAACGCGACCCCCGCCCCCGTCAACGCCGACAGGCCCGCCAGCGCGTTCCATATCCGTTGCCCTGTGGCGCCCGGGTTGTGCAGGAACGCCAGCAGGAAGAAGGCCCCGGCGGCGATCATCGCCAGCCGCTGGAAGGTGCACAGCGGGCAGGGTTCTAGCGCTACCGGGCCATATTGCAGCCACAGGGCAATGGCCATCGCCAGCACGCAGACAAGCAGCCCGGCCAGGTTGAGCATGCGGGGCGACAGCAGGGGGTGGCGCAAAAGGGAATGGCGCAGAGTCAGCATGGTATCTCGGTCATCGCAGCAACAGAAACAATGGAAGCCCGCAGTGTAGCGGAAATCCCCCTTGGCGGGGCAATGCTGGCGCGGCGCCATCACCCCTGCCCGACCCATGAGACCGCCCGGGCGCCGGGCGGTTCATATGCCGACGCCCCCGGCCGGGCACCCTGGCTTATGACAAAACAGTCTGACGGCGCCAAGCGCCTGATTTCCATATAACAGCCCGCTCCGGGACGCCGATCTGGCCCCGAGGGCCAATTGTCGAGTCCCATGCGCTGCCGTAGGCTCAAACACCCGACCCACCGTCGAGCAGGAGGCATGACGACCATGACAGCCGAGGTCCAATCCACCCCCCACCGTCTCGCGCTGGATCAATGGCAGCGCATCGAGAAGCAAGTTCAGGCATGGCTGCGCGAACGCCAGGAGCTACTGACCCTGCTCTGCTCGCTACAGGGCCTCTGCGGCCTGCATGCCGACAGCCTGCCTCTGCAGCAGCGTGTGCAGCGCTTCTGCGAGGTGCTGGTGGACTACATCAGCGCCGGTCATTTCGAGATCTACCGCGAGTTGGCCGCCGAAGCGCGACAGTTGCGTGGCACCGATCCCGGACTGGTGCAGCATGTCCTGCACCGGCTGGCGCGGTCCACCGACGCCGCGCTGGCCTTCAATGAGGAATACGACACCCCGGACCACATCCAGCGCTTGCAGGACGCCCTGCCCGACCGGCTTACCGAGCTGCTGGAGCATCTGGAAGAGCGTTTTGCGCTGGAAGATCAACTGATCCTGAGCATCCACATGGGCGCCCTCACCCGGCACTGAGCGCGCCCCCGGGGCAACAACCCGCGCCGATGCGGCACAAAAAAGGCGGACCCGAGGTCCGCCTTTTTTGTGCCTGCCAACACCACTCAGTCCGGAGACTGAACGTCCAGCAGCTCGACTTCGAACACCAGCGTGGACTGGGGACCGATGTCTGCGCCCGCGCCATGCTCGCCATAAGCCAGCTCCGGCGGCAGCACAATGCGCCACTTGTCACCGACGCTCATCAGTTGCAGCGCTTCCTGCCAGCCACGGATAACCTGACCCAGCGGGAAGGTGGCGGGCTCGCCACGCTCCACAGAACTGTCGAACACCGTGCCATCCACCAGCGTGCCGTGGTAATGCGCCACCACGGAATCGCTCAGGGTCGGGCTCTGGCCATCACCGGATTCCAGCACTTCGTACTGCAGGCCACTTTCGGTGGTCACAACGCCATCACGCTCGGCGTTCTCGGCACGGAACGCCTCGCCCACCGACGCATTGGTATTGCCCTGCTCGCGCATGTTGCTCTCACGCTCGCTCATCTTGCGCTGCTGGTAGGCCACGATGGCCTCGTCCATATCTTCAGCGGCCAGCGGCAGATCGGTTTCACCCTTTGCACCGGCACGCAGGCCCGCCAGGAATGCATCCAGATCCAGATCGTCGGTATTGCCATACATCTGCTCACCCGTACGGTAGCCGATGGCATAGGACGCCTGCTGCACATCGCTGTCCAGGGCGACATCTCCCCCTTTGTCCTGCTGTCCACATGCCGCCAGAGCGGCCACAGCTACAACCAGACCTAACTTCTTCATCTTGCCTCCAGAATAATGTCATTCATTGACGCGTCGGTCCCGGCACCGGGGCACCCCCGTCGCCACGCCAGCGGTACAGTGTGCGGGCGTCGTCGGACGCCTGCAACCGCCAGGCCGCGGCCTGTCCGGCACACGCCTCTCCATCGGAACAGGGCCTGTACAACGCCAGACAACAGATACTTCACGCCTTCCCCCCGTTCCCGGTGGCACTCTGCGGGCCGGCATCACACCTGCCGCACAGGATACTGCACCGCTGTTGACCACGAAATAAGCGCGGAGTGCCGTTATCCCTTATACTGAAGTCGCGATGATCCAGGGGAGGGGACAGGATCACCATGCGAGGCCAAGCAGAAGTCCGCGACGATATCATTTCAACGGCGCGCGTTGTCGACACCGACGTACAGCGCCGTTTTGTCGTGCTGGTTGCCAATGCCAAAGGCGGTTGCGGCAAGACCACCCTCGCCACCAATCTGGCCAGCCACCTCGCCGCCCAGGGCAAAGCCGTCACCTTGCTCGATCTGGACCCGCTGCAAGCCGCCAGTGCCTGGCTGCAACTGCGCGAAAAGAACGGGCGCCGTGACATCCATGGCCTGAGCCTGAAACTCGACGCCCACACCACCTATGGCCGACTGGCCGAAACCATCACGCATGCCCGGGAATACCTGATCATCGACTCGCCCGCCGGACTCGACGGCCCGGTCCTCGATCACGTCTTGCGTATTACCCAGGTGGTGCTGGTGCCGGTGCTGCCCAGCCCGATCGATATCCGCGCGGCCACCCGCTTTCTTCAGGCCGTCATGCTGTCGCCCTGTTATCGCCGCCGCCCCCGCCGACTGGCCGTTATCGCCAATCGCACCCGGGCCCGCACGCGCATGTATAACCAGCTGCGCCAGTTTCTCAACAGCCTCAAGATTCCCTATCTGGCGACGCTGCGTGACACGCAGTTCTATGTGCAAGCGGCTGGCGACGGCACCGGCATCAGTGATCTGGAAGACCCGCGCGCCCGCGAGGACCTGATGCACTGGCGGCGCATCGTCGAATGGGCGGAAATCCAGCGGCACCTGATCCGCACCCTGCCCGGCTTTCGCTGAGACGCGGGCGCCCTGAGTCAGTCCTCGCAGACGGCCAACAGCGCAGACACGGCCTGCGCCAGGCTTTCGCACTGCGCCATGTCCGGCAACACCAGCAGCAACCAGGCATGCCGGTCACTCTGGCCTCGCGGCCAGGGGCGCTGAGCCACCAGCACCGCCAGCTCCCGCAGCAGCAACCGCTCGGCTTCCAGCTCTGCATCCTGAAGCGCGCGCTTCCAGTCCGCCCAGTCCGCGCGTGCAGACGCCTGACGACGCAGACCGCGCAACGGCGCAATACGTTGCTGCTCCCAGTCCCCGGCGGTCTCCACCAGCATGTCGGCCAGCGTCGCATCAGGCGTGATGTCCTGCTCCGCCAGCCACAGGGCCGCCAGCGCCAGGCACACCGACACCCCATGGCGATCCTGCAACACCAGCGCCGCACTGGTGACACCTGGCCGTTTCCATAACCGCAGGGCGTAATGCCAGATATCGGCACCTGCTTCTGTTGATGTCATGCCGGCCTCCCCTCGCCTGATACGCCTTCATCAGCTGCTCATTGTGCACACCGGCAGCACATTGCCGCCAGCCACCCCGCCGCCTACACTTGCCAGCCTCATTCATCACCCCGTGGTTTGCCATGCTGCGCCTGGAACACCTGGATCTGCGCCGCGGCCCGGATGTCCTGATCCGTGACGCCAACATCAGCCTGTACAGTGGCTGGAAAGTCGGCCTGACCGGACGCAACGGCTGTGGCAAGAGCTCGCTGCTCAACCTGCTCAACGGCCGTCTCGAGGCCGACCGGGGCAACTACCATCGCCCCGCAGACTGGCGCGTGGCGACCATGGACCAGGAAGTGCCCGCGCTGGCCCAGCCCGCGCTGGAGTATGTGCTCGACGGCCACGAGGCCCTGCGTGCGGCACAGCAGGCGCTGGCCGACGCCGAGCAGGCCGCCGACGGCAGCGCCATCGCCCTGGCCCATGCCCGGCTGGAAGCGCTGGATGCCTGGACCCAGCCCGCCCGCGCGGCCACGGTGCTCGCCGGGCTCGGTTTTGCCGAGGCCACGCAGCAGCAGCCCGTCGCCAGCTTTTCCGGCGGCTGGCGCATGCGCCTGAATCTGGCCCGCGTGCTGCTCTCCGATGCTGACCTGCTGCTGCTTGATGAGCCCACCAACCACCTGGATCTGGACGCCGTACTGTGGCTGCAGGACTGGCTGCGCCAGTTCCCCGGCACCCTGGTGCTGATCTCCCATGACCGGGACTTTCTCGATACGGTGGTCGGGCACATCCTGCATATCGAGCGCAGCACGCTCACCCATTACACCGGCAACTACAGCGACTTCGAGCGGCTGCGCGCCGAGCAGCTGGCGCACCAGGAAAGCGAGTACCGCAAGCAGGTCGCCCAGGCCGAGCACCTGAAGCAATTCATTGCCCGCTTCAAGGCCAAGGCCAGCAAGGCCCGCCAGGCGCAGAGCCGGGTCAAAGCCCTGGAAAAGCTGGAACTCAGTGCCCCGGCCCATGTGGCCGACGGCTTCCGCTTCACTTTCCCGGCCCCGCTGAAACTGCCCAACCCGATGCTGGATCTGGAACAGGTGCGCTGCGGCTATCGCGACGGCGATCACGAAACCGCCATCCTCTCGCAGGTCGATCTGAGCCTGCGCCCGGAGAGCCGCATTGGCCTGCTGGGCCCCAATGGCGCGGGCAAATCGACCCTGATTCGTACCCTGGCCGGGCAACTGGCGCCCTTGTCCGGACGCTTCACCATCGGCCCGGAGCTGGTGATCGGCTATTTCCATCAGCAACAGGTTGATGCCCTGCCCGCCGACGGCACACCGGTATCCCTGATGCAGGCCGCCCAACCACGCTGGGAAGAAAGCGCCGTGCGCAGTGAGCTGGGCCGTTTCGGTTTCCACGGTGATGATGTCTTTGCGCCGGTGGCACGTTTTTCGGGCGGTGAAAAATCACGCCTGGCCCTGGCCCTGCTGGTACAGACCCGCCCGGCCCTGTTGCTGCTGGACGAACCGGCCAACCACCTGGATCTGGACATGCGCGAAGCGCTGACGCTGGCCCTGCAGGCGTTCGAGGGCGCCGTGGTGCTGGTGTCCCACGACCGGCATCTGCTGGAAACCACCGTGGATGAACTGGTGCTGGTGGCCGGCGGCAGCGTCACGCCGTTCGATGGCGACCTGGATGACTATGCGCGCTGGTTGCGCGAACGGCAGAAAGCCCAGCGCAGCGAGAGCCGCCCGGCGCCCACTGAAGCCCCACGCGTGGACGCCCGCGCCAAGCGCCAGGAAGCAGCGCAACGGCGCAATGCGCTGCGGCCCTTGCTGCAGGCCGTCACCCAACAGGAAAAGAAACTGGAGCACTGCCAGCAAACGCTGGCTGCACTGGAAAGCGAGTTGGCCGACGAAACGCTGTATCAGCCCGAACAGAAAGCACGCCTGACCGATCTGGTGGCGCGCCAGGGCCGACTGCGGCAAGAGCAGGAAACGCTGGAAGCCGCCCTGCTGGAGGCCATGGAAACGCTGGAGGAGGCGGAACAGGCGCTGCCGTGAACAGAGCGCCTGTTCGACCGCTTGTCAGAACGCCAGCATAAAGCCCAGCACCGGTTGATAGACCGGGGTTTCGCGGTAACCGATCAGGTTCTCGTCGACACCCGCGACCATGCGCACCGCGCCGCTCACCGCAAAATGCCTGGCCAGTTTACGTTCGTAACCGAACGCCCCGACAAAGCCCAGGTCATCGTCGTTGTTGCCATCGTAATACCCCACCCCAGCCTGGAAAAACGCACCGTTCATGCGCCCGCCCAGGTAGTGCTTGTAGGCCAGCTCGACGATATTCAGGTTGTCGCCGCTGGCGTAGGCGGCATACAAGGCCCCGGCACCGGCAGGCGCCTGCACGAAGACATTGAACATGCCATCGTCCTGATTCTGGTCGATCACCCGGATGACATCGATCCCGATACCGTAATCCGCCGCCTGCGCAGACAGGCCAGACAGCAGCAGCAATCCTGCCAGAACACCACGCACCGATTTCAATTTTGTTGTGAAGCGCATTTTTTGACCCCCGACACACGAACCGGGCAAGAATAGGCTAGAATCGGGGAACTGGCGAGGGAAGCGGATGCAGATCTACGATCAAGTCACACTGCTGGATGAAATTCTGGGCGCCCACCGTGCCGCCCTGGGCTGTGACTATGAGCCCTACCGGCATCATTGCTACCGGGTGCTTAACTTTACCCTGGCGCAATGCGAGAACACGGCAGACACGGTCAGCAAGGTGGCCATCGCCACCGCCTTCCATGACCTGGGCATCTGGACCGCACGCACCTTCGACTATCTGCCGCCGTCACGGCGCCTGGCGCGCGACTATCTGGACAGCATCGCGCGCAGCGCCTGGCAAGCGGAAATCGACATCATGATCGCCCAGCATCACCGCATGCGGCCCATCCGCGACGGCGGTGCTGAGCCGGCACGGCCGGGCGAGCCTCCCCTGGCGGAACTGTTCCGGCGGGGCGACTGGATTGATGTGTCCCTGCGCTGGCTGACCTTCGATGTGCCCCGGGACTTTATTGCAGAAGTGTGTGATCGCTTCCCGGACGAGGGCTTCCATACCCGGCTGGTGCAGATGACCCTGAAGCGCATGGCCACCCATCCCTTCAGTCCCTTGCCGATGATGCGGCTGTAACCGGCTTCAGGCCGCCTTCGCCATATCGATCAGGCGCGCCACCAGTTTCTCGATACCGTCCGCCGCCTCACGAATGCGCCCGGCCTCCATATAGGCCGGCGTGGTAATCAGCTTTTTCGCTTCATCCACCACCACGTCCGTGACCGGGCAACTGATGTGCTTGCCGCCCATCTTGCCAATCGCGGCCGCCACCTCTTCATTGCTGCCGATGGTGCAGGCGGTGCCTTCGCCGAACAGCTGCGCGGCCATGGTGGGCGCAATACAGATCAGGCCCACCGGCTTGCCCGCCTGGTGCACCGCCTGAATGAATTGCCTGACCGCCGGATGGATCTGCATGGCGTCGCCCTTGAAGGCAAAGTCACACAGGTTCTTGGCCACACCGAAACCGCCCGGCACGATCAGGGCGTCGTAATCCGCCGGGTCCGCCTGCGCCAGATCGATGATCTCACCCCGGGCCACCCGGGCCGCCTCGATCAGCACGTTGCGGGATTCACCGGGCATCTCTTCACCGGTCATGTGATTGATGACATGCGCCTGGGGGATATCCGGCGCCATGCACTGATACGCGATATCAGCACGATCCAGATTCAGCAGGGTCAGCGTGGTCTCGTAGATTTCCGAGCCGTCGAAGACACCACTGCCCGCCAGCATTACCGCGAATTTCATCTCTACTCCTTCGGCGCGTCCGGCGCCGTCGTCTGTCCGGGTTCGTCAAAGTCAGTGCGACCGCCCGGCCGCAGCGAGGCATCCGGCAGGATTTCGATCAGGCTGCTGGTGCCCGCACCACAGGCTACTACGACCTTCATCATCTGCTCCACCCGGATCTCGGGGCACAGGGTCACCACATCCATGCTGACATGGTAGATAAACCCGGAGGTCGGGTTCGGCCCGGTGGGCACGAAGACCGACACCCGGCCATCAGGATGACGCGATGTCACCAGCCCGAGCACCGACACGTCCACCTGACGGCCATACAGCCAGATACGCGCCACTTCGCCCCGGGAAAACGGCGAGTCTTCCTTGCCGCCCAGAATCTGGGCAATCACTTCTCGCACCGAACGATAGCCAGGCAACCGCGCCATCACGCTCTCTTCCATGCGGTTCCAGGCCCAGCTGCCAAGCCGGGTGGTTATCAGGTTGCCCACCAGGAAGCAGATCAACACCAGCGTCGCGATGCCAATCAGATCGGCCGCAAACTGGGGCCAGCCAAAGCCGCGAATGAAGATCATCGCCACCGGCGAGGTGAGATCGGTCACCAGGCTGTAAATCCAGCGAAAGAAGAACGCAATAATGGCCAGCGGCAACAGTACCACCAGCCCCCCAACCAGGGATTTGCGAATGAAATTGATATGCTTGTCACGGATCTTGTTCATGCGTCCTGCCTGTCGTCGCCGTAGCGTATCGCCATCAGATCATAGCAGCGTTCGCCGGTGGGCGTAGCCACCAGCACGTCGTCATCCACCCGTTTGCCCAGCAGGGCACGTGCCATCGGTGAGTCGATACTGATCCAGTGACGTTTCGAATCGGTTTCATCCGGGCCGACAAGGCGCACGGTCAGGGTCTGGTCCTGCTCATCCAGCAAGGTCACCCAGGCCCCGAAAAACACCCGGCTCTGATCTTCCGGCAGACGATCCACCACCACCATGTCATCCAGCCGCCGCGACAGAAAGCGGATACGGCTGTCGATCTCGCGCAGCATCTTCTTGCCATATATGTATTCGGCATTCTCCGACCGATCGCCCTGAGCCGCCGCTTCCTGCACCGACTGGGTAATCGCCGGACGCTTTTCCTTCCACAAATACTGCAGCTCGTCGTTGAGGGCACGGTATCCCTCGGGCGTGATGTATTTGGAGGCCGGCTTGCCCGGCGGTCGCCAGCGGCCCATCAGGCAAACACCTCATCACGACGCCGGAAGGCCTTGAACTCCAGCGCATGACCGTCAGGGTCCTGAACAAAAAATGTGCCCTGCTCACCGTGCTGACCGGCAAAGCGCACACCGGGCGCCAGCAGGAACGGAACGCCTGCATCGCGAAGACGCATGGCAAGCTGTTCCCAGACCGGCCAGGAAAGAATGACCCCGAAATGGGGAATCGGCACCGCCACACCGTCCACCTGGCTGCTCGCTGCGGCCGCAGGCACCTGCGCCACCCGATGCGCCGAAAGCTGGTGACCGAACAGATCAAAATCCTGCCAGGCCTCTGTCGCCCGCCCGGGGTCGGCACCCAGCACCTCAACATAGAAGCGCCGCGTGGCGTCCAGGTCGGTCACCGGAAAGGCAAGATGGAAGGGAGGCGTCATGTCAGGCTGCTCCTTGTGTCACGCTGCGCTACACTGTCGGCATACCATCCTAATCCCGGATATTCGGAGAGCAAGGTGATTCACACCCCGTTTCCTCGCGCCCCCTGGCCAGCCACCCGGCTGCGGCGCATGCGCCGTGACGATTTTTCCCGCCGCCTGATGCGCGAAACCCGGCTCAGCGCCGATGATCTGATCTGCCCGCTTTTTGTCCTGGAGGGCACCCAACGCAGCGAGGCCGTGGCCTCCATGCCCGGGGTGGAACGCCTGAGCATTGATCTGCTGGTGCGCGAAGTCGAACAACTTGCCGCCCTGGGTATCCCCGCCGTGGCCCTGTTCCCCGTTACCCCGCAAGACGCCAAGAGCCTGGATGCCGCCGCCGCCTGGGACCCGCAAGGGTTGGCCCAGCGTGCCGTGCGGGCGATCAAGGACGCCGTGCCGGAGATGGGCGTGATCACCGATGTCGCCCTGGACCCCTTCACCAGCCACGGCCAGGACGGCATCGTCGATGACCAGGGCTATGTGCTCAATGATGTCACCCTCGACGCTCTGGTGCGCCAGGCCCTGAGCCATGCGGAAGCCGGTGCCGACGTGGTGGCCCCCAGCGACATGATGGACGGCCGTATCGGCGCCATCCGCACCGCGCTGGAAGACGCCGGGCAGGTGCATACCCGTATCCTCAGCTACGCCGCCAAATATGCCTCCGCCTATTACGGCCCGTTCCGCGACGCCGTAGGCTCCGCCAGCAATCTGGGCAAGGCCGACAAGCGCACCTACCAGATGGACCCGGGCAACAGCGACGAAGCCCTGCAGGAAGTGGCTCTGGATCTGGCCGAAGGCGCCGATATGGTGATGATCAAGCCGGGCATGCCGTACCTGGATATCGTCCAGCGGGTCAAGACACAGTTCGGCGTGCCGACCTTCGTTTATCAGGTAAGCGGCGAGTACGCCATGCACGTGGCCGCCTTCCAGAACGGCTGGCTGGACCGCGACGCGGTGATTCTGGAATCGCTGCTGGGCATCCGCCGCGCCGGGGCCGATGGCATCCTCACCTACTTTGCCAAAGAGGCCGCCACCTTGTTACGTCAGGGCTCGCGGTAATACGAACGTCACATTAATGTCATGCAATAGGGGACTCTTTTTCGGACAGGCCGTCATCCATGAACGACGCAGTGATTGACCCGGCATCGACAGAACAGGACCACCCGGAGTGGTACATCAACCGGGACCTGAGCCTGCTGCAATTCAACCTGCGCGTGCTGGAGCAGGCCATGGATGAGCGCCATCCCTTGATGGAACGGCTCAATTTCCTGCTGATTTTTTCCAGCAACATGGACGAGTTTTTCGAGATCCGCGTCGCCGGCCTGCAGAACCAGTTGCAGACCGGCACCGGCCAGCCAGGGCCCGATGGCCTGCTGCCCGGTGAAGTGCTCCGGCGCATCAGCGAAACCGCCCACGAGGCGGTAACGCGCCAGTATCACATCCTCAACGATATCCTGCTGCCTGCGCTGGCCACCGAAGGGGTCAACTTCCTGCGCCGCGAGTACTGGACCCCGGAGCAGGAAGCCTGGGTCAAACGCTACTTCCGCGACCAGATCTATCCGGTGCTGACCCCCATCGCTCTGGACCCGGCCCACCCGTTTCCGCGGCTGGTCAACAAAAGCCTGAACTTCATCGTGCCGCTGGACGGCAAGGACGCCTTCGGCCGCAAGACCGGCCTGGCCATCGTGCCCGCGCCGCGCTCCCTGCCCCGCATCATCCGCATGCCGGACGACATCTGCATCGACGGCAATGACAACTTCGTGTTTCTCTCGTCGATGATCCACGCCCATGTCAGTGATCTGTTCCCCGGCATGAAAGCCACCGGCTGTTATCAGTTCCGCGTGACCCGCAACGCCGACCTGGAAGTGGACGAAGATGTGGATGATCTGGCCCTCGCCCTGAAAGGCGAGCTGCTGCTGCGCCGCTATGGCGACGAAGTGCGCCTGGAAGTGGCAGACAACTGCCCACGTCACCTGATCGATTACCTGCTGCGCAAGTTCGAGCTGGGCGAAGAAGATCTGTATGAAGTGAACGGCCCGGTGAATCTGGCGCGCATGTTTACCGACGTGCGCCGCCCGCGCCTGCGCTATCCACCCTTTACGCCGAAAGTCCCGGCCCGGATCAAGAGCGCGGAATCCCTGTTTGATGTGATTCGCCAGGGCGATATCCTGCTGCACCACCCGTTTGAATCCTTCACCCCGGTGGTGAATTTTCTGGCCGAAGCGGCGCGCGACCCCAAGGTGCTGGCCATCAAGCAGACCCTGTATCGCACCGGCACCGACTCCGAAATTCTGGATCACCTGGAGACCGCCGCCCGCAACGGCAAGGAAGTCACCGTGGTGATCGAGCTGCGCGCCCGCTTTGACGAAGAAAGCAATATCGAAGGCGCGAGACGCCTGCAGGAAGCAGGCGCCATCGTCGTGTACGGCATTGTCGGCTACAAAACCCACGCCAAGATGATCCTGGTAGTGCGCCGCGAGCAGGACGGCATACGCCGCTATGCCCACCTCGGTACCGGCAACTACCACACCAAGACCACCAAGGTGTATACGGACTACGGCCTGCTGACCGCCAATGAAGGCCTGTGCCAGGACGTGCACAAGATCTTTCTGGAACTGACGGGCATGGGCAAGGCGGCGCGGCTGAAACAACTGATGCATTCGCCGTTTACCCTGCACAGCGGCCTGCTGGAACTGATTGCCGCCGAGACCGAGGCGGCCCGGGCGGGTCAACCGGCGCGCATTATCGCCAAGTTCAACGCCCTGACCGAGCCGCAGATCATGCGCGCCCTGTACACCGCCAGCCAGGCGGGCGTGCAGATCGACCTGATCGTGCGCGGCATGTGCTGTCTGCGCCCGGGAATACCCGGCGTCTCGGACAACATCCGGGTGCGTTCCATCATCGGTCGTTTTCTGGAGCACACACGGATTTACTATTTCCTGAATGGCGGCGACGAAAAGGTCTATCTGTCCAGCGCCGACTGGATGGAACGCAATCTGGTGAACCGGGTGGAAACCTGTTTCCCGATCACCGACCCGAAGCTGCGCAAGCGGGTGATTCGCGAGGGGCTGGAATACTACCTGGAGGACAATGCACAAGCCTGGACCTTGTCTGCCGATGGCAGCTACCGGCGCCTCAGCGCCGCCGCCGAGGACACACCGGCTATCGCACAGAGCCTGCTGCTGGAAGCGCTGACCTGAGGTCAGCGCACCACCAGCGTCACCCCCGCCCCGGCAAAATATTCCTGCTCCTGCTCCAGATCGGCCTGGGTCAACGGGTGATCGGCCAGCCACCCCTCGGGGAAAGCGAGCGTCAACTGCCCCTCGTCAGCGTGCAGCGCCATCTCCGGCAGGGGGGCGTCGCTGCGCGCATGGTGCAGGCGTGCCGCCAGACGCAGCAGCAGACACAGGCGCAGGGTCGAGGCCTGATCTTCCTGCGGCAGCGCCTCCAGCACCGCCATCGGCACCTTGCGGCGATGCCCGCGCACCAGCGTCGCCAGCACCAGCTGGGTCTGACGTGAGAACCCCGCCAGATCCGAATTCTCGATCAGGTAGGCGCCGTGCTTGTGAAACTGACTGTGCGACACAGACAGCCCCACTTCGTGCAATTGGGCGCCCCAACGCAGGGCGTCGGCGTGCTCATCCGCGTCCAGACCCCAGGGCGTCGCCACCTGGGCCAGGAACCCCGCCGCCGTGTCACACACCCGCTGCGCCTGGGCGGCATCCACATGGTAGCGACTCATCAGCGCGCCGATGCTGCGCTCACGCACGTCCTCATGGTCCAGCCGTCCCAGCAGGTCATACAGCACGCCCTCGCGCAGCGCGCCACTGGAGAGCGTCATGCTGGTGATGCCGAGCTGTTCGAAGATGCCGGTCAGAATCGCCAGCCCGGCCGGGAAGATGGGCATCCGGTCCTCGCGCAGCCCCTTGAGCCCCGCACCGTCCACCGTGCCCGCCTTGACCAGCTTGCGACGCGCCCGATGCAGACCCTCCAGCGTGATCTCGCCCTCGCTCCAGCCGTTGTCCTGGCATACCTGGGCAATCGCCTTGACCGAGCCGGACGCCCCCACCGCCTGCTGCCAGCCCGTGCGACGATAGGCCGCTTCCAGGCTCAGCACCTCCTGCCGGGCCGCGGTGATCGCCTTGTCGAACGCCTTGTCCGTGCACTGCCCCTCGGGGAAGAAACGCCGGGTGAAGCTGACGCAGCCCATATGCAGTGATTCGGTCTCCAGCGCCTCGAAGCGCTCACCGATGATCAGCTCCGTACTGCCACCGCCGATATCCACCACCAGACGCCGCCCGGGCTGGTCCGCCAGGGAATGGCTGACCCCCAGATAGATCAGCCGCGCCTCCTCCCGACCCGCCACAATCTCGATATCGTGGCCCAGCACGGCTTCGGCCTCACGGATGAACTCCCGGGCATTGCGTGCCATACGCAGTGCGTTGGTGCCCACTATTCGCACCCCGGCGGGCGGCACCCCACGGATACGCTGGGCAAACCGCCCCAGACAGTCCAGCGCCCGGGCCCGGGCGTCATCGGTAATGCGGTTCTGCTCATCCAGCCCGGCCCCCAGCTGCACCTTCTCCGACAGCCCCTCCTGGACCTGCAATTCACCCTGAACCAGACGGGCGACCACCATGTGGAAGCTGTTGGAACCCAGATCTATGGCGGCCAGCTGCTCTGGCGTGCTGCGGCGGGTAGCGCGGGGCAATGTCTTCTCCCTGACTGGCTGATGGTGGTGAAGGCAGCGTTTGCCCGATTGTAGCCCAACCCGGCGACAAGGGGATGACCGCGATGTGGCAGGGCTATCGCTGCTATTACCTCAGACAGGCTTGAATATTGCACGGCGTGATCTGATATCATCCCTGACGCTAACCCAATTCAGGAGACTTCAATGAGCGGCGAGATTATCAACGCCTCCGACAGCAGCTTCGAGGCGGACGTCCTCAAGGCCGATGAGCCGGTACTGGTGGACTACTGGGCCCCCTGGTGCGGCCCGTGCAAGATGATCGCCCCGATCCTGGAAGAGGTGGTCAAGGAGTACGAAGGCCGCCTCAAGGTCGTCAAGATCAATATCGACGACAACCCGGACACCCCGCGCAAGTACGGTGTGCGCGGCATCCCGACCCTGACCGTGTTCAAGAACGGCAATGTGGAAGCCTCCAAAGTCGGCGCCTTGTCCAAGTCACAGCTGACCGCCTTCCTCGACAGCACCCTCTGAGGCGCAGCCCGCGCACTCAGGCACTGACGGCGACCCTGCCCCATGGCAGGGTCGCCGTGACATCATGCGCAGGGGGTGGACAGCCCTGATCCAGGGGTGGTACATTCCGGGTCAGTTTCGCACTTCCCTATGCCTTGCGGCACCTTGCCGGGGCAGTATTTCCTGAAAACACCATATACCTGCCGGCACCCTGCCCGGACATGACCACTAATCTTTCTGGAATCAAATCACGCCGATGAACCTGTCTGAATTAAAGCAGAAGCCGATTGGAGAGCTGCTGGATATTGCCCGGGAAATGGGTCTGGAAAACCTCGCCCGCACCCGCAAGCAAGACGTCATCTTCTCCATCCTCAAGAAAGCCGCCAAAAATGGCTCCGACATCTACGGTGACGGTGTCCTCGAGATCCTCCAGGACGGCTTCGGCTTCCTGCGCAGCTCGGAAGGCTCCTATCTGGCCGGCCCGGATGACATCTACGTCTCCCCCAGCCAGATCCGCCGCTTCAACCTGCGCACCGGCGACACGGTTTCCGGCAAGATCCGGCCCCCGAAGGAAGGCGAACGCTACTTCGCCCTGCTGAAAGTCAGCGAGATCAACTTCGACAAGCCGGAAAACGCCAAAAACAAGATCCTGTTTGAAAACCTGACACCGCTGTTCCCCACAGAACGGCTGGTGATGGAACTGGGCAACGGCTCCACCGAGGACATCACCAGCCGCGTGATCGACCTGGTGGCCCCGATCGGCAAAGGCCAGCGCGGCCTGATCGTCGCCCCGCCGAAAGCCGGCAAGACCATGCTCCTGCAACAGATCGCCCACTCCATCGCCCGCAACAACCCCGAATCCCACATGATCGTGCTGCTGATCGACGAGCGGCCCGAGGAAGTGACCGAAATGTCGCGCACCGTGCGCGGCGAAGTGGTTGCCTCGACCTTCGACGAGCCCCCGGCCCGCCACGTGCAGGTTGCCGAAATGGTCATCGAAAAGGCCAAGCGCCTGGTCGAGCATAAACAGGACGTCATCATCCTGCTGGATTCCATCACCCGTCTGGCCCGCGCCTACAACACCGTACAGCCCAGCTCCGGCAAAGTGCTCACCGGTGGTGTGGACGCCCACGCCCTGGAAAAACCGAAGCGCTTCTTCGGTGCCGCCCGGAATATCGAGGAAGGCGGCAGCCTGACCATCCTGGCCACGGCCCTGGTGGAAACCGGTTCGAAGATGGACGAAGTGATCTACGAAGAATTCAAAGGCACCGGCAACATGGAACTGCATCTGGACCGCAAAGTGTCCGAGAAGCGCGTGTTCCCGGCGATCCACATCAAGAAATCCGGCACCCGTCGTGAAGAACGACTGGTGAGCGAGGATGAACTGAAGAACATGTGGGTACTGCGCAAGGTGCTGCACCCCATGGACGAGATCGGCGCCATCGAGTTTCTGATTGATCGGCTGAAGCAGACCAAGACGAATAATGAGTTTTTTGATTCGATGAAGCGGAAGTAAATAACGGAAGCAACAAAAAAGGGCCGACGCATTAGCGTCGGCCCTTGTATCCCCGGCCCTTGGTTACTCTCCACACTTTTCTCTGAATAGCGAAAGCGGCATATCGCCCAGGCTGGATATCCTCTCCCCTCGGTAAGTCATTGACACACTCATCCGTGCCGGCGATCCGGTGAAGAACAGTATCACGCCATCCCCATGACTACGGCCTTCCATCGGATAGTAACTGGACCCCGGATGCTCATCACCCACATCATAATATGACACTGTGCCCGGCTCTTTCTTGAGAATATCCGTTATGATGGCCTGCATCCTGCCATCGCTGCCCTCTCTATATTCCGCCACCGCAATCACGCTGGCTTGCTCGATCTTTTCTTCAAGCGGCAGTTCGTAGAAGGGTCTGGCAGGCTCACTGCGCTCAGTCGAAACCGGCATCGGAAAATTTTCCTGATATTCGCCGGACTCCACAGACCAGGATTGATTGAACTGGCTAATGTAGGGCGGAACAAACATCCAGGGGATAATTGACACGACTGCATTAATGAGCAAAGCAACCACAGCCACCCAGATAGCTATGACAAGCCTGTTAACCGCAACTCTGATCAGTTCACTTTCTGATTTCATCTTCCTTCCTCTATGTCTGACACCCGATGGGTGCCCCAATCCACATTCTGTACGGGCAACCAATTCCCAAGCGTCATTATCATTAGAAACGTCATTAGGATCAGGCCTCTCATTTCCCAAAGAAAAACTTTTAGTGAGAAATGGGAGACCTGACCCCAGGGACTGCGCAAAAAACATAAGGTTTGCTTCAGTCAGGCGGCGCAGCCTGTAGCACCACCGTCTCCCCATCATCCGGCACCCGCAACCGCTCCCCGAGACCCTGCTTGTCTCTCAGCGTTGTCAGCTGCTCGCGCGTCACCGGGCAGTGATCCAGCGCTTCAAGATGATTGGCGATAATCACGCCTTTTGTGATGCCGCTGACCGCCAGTATATCCTCAGCGCCCATGATGATCTCGCCACCCAGATCAAAGCGTGCACCGCCTGCCGGAAGCAGGCAGATATCCGGTTGCTCCCAGGTAATGAAATCCCTGATTTGCGCCGTCAGGATGGTATCCCCGGCGAGATAGAGCGACGGCTCCCTTGGAAACGTCAGAAAGTACCCATGCCCATGGGCCATGAAAGAGCCGACCAGGCCGGTACCGTGCGTGCAGGGAACGGGCGTGACCTCTCCTGAGAGAAAGGCCTGACGCCCCGACTCCAGCGGCTGCACCACCAGCCCTTTCTTGCGCAAAAAATCAGCATCCTCCGGCATGCAAAACACGGGGATCTGCCGCTCCCGGAGCCACTTGCTGCCAGCGCGATCAAGGTGGTCAAAATGGCCCTTCTGACAATGGGTAATCAGGGCGTGGGTCACCGTTGAGAGCAGGGCCTCGGCATCAGCGGGCAGATCAACCAGCGGGTTGCGCCTGCGGCTTCGGGTGGCGTACTTCAAGGCCGGGATACTGCCCTTGGGGGCCAGCATGGGGTCGACCAGGATGCGATAGCCTCCGGTGGAGATCAGTATTGTGGCGTTGCGCAGTTGGGTGATTTTCATAGCAACCTCTTCTTGTTGAGGTAGCTATTGTGCGGACCTTCGCCTGCCGCTACGCTGGCATTAATCGACATAATTAGTGCGAATCATGCCAACATGAAGATCGGCCTGGTGATTTACCCCGACTGCCTGCCTGCGGGGCTGTTCGCATTCTCGGACTTGCTCCTGGCGGCCAATCTGCGCCTGGGGCGCCGCCGCTTCTCCTTTTGCTGGCTGAGCGAACCGGGCGGTGACATACCCACGGCCAACGGGCTGACGCTGCCTACCGAACCGCTGGCTGATGCCACCGTCGACGCCGTACTGGTGCCCGGCGCCTGGCGGGACCGCAGCACCGCGATCGCCGCCACGGACAAGGGACTGGTGCAGGCCCTTAAAGCGCTGCCACGAAGCACACGCTTCTGGAGCTACTGCACCGGCGTCATGCTGGTGGCCAGCACCGGGCGCCTGGATAACGCACCCGCCACCACGACCTGGTGGCTTCGCGAACTGGCAGGGCAGGCGTTTCCCGCCGTGCAATGGCGGCCCCATGAAACCCTCGTGTATGCGAGCGCCCATGCGACCGCCTCAGGCGTGAGCGGCTACCTGCCCCTCGCGCTGGCCATTCTGGAGGCCGAGTGCGGGGCGCCGATGGTGGCGGATATTCGACGGCATATGGTGCTGCCTCGCCCGGAAGGCAAGCAGACCCCGTTGCAGAATGTGCCCATATTGATCCAGCGCGGGGGCTGGTTGCGCACCCTGATTCAGCATATCGAGGCCATGCCCGCGACCGAGCTGGATACCGCTAAGCTGGCCACCGCCATGAACACATCACCGCGCACCCTGCAGCGGCGTGTGCTCGAGAAAAGCGGCTATTCCTGCGGCAAGCTGATGCGGCTGGTGAAAATGAATCAGGTCGGTGAGCAGCTGATCAGCACAGAGCGACCGGTGGCGGTGATTGCCCATGGGCTTGGCTTTGCTGACGAGGCGAGTCTGAGGCGGTCTTTTCGGCAGGTTGCCGGGATGACGCCGGGGCAGTATCGGAAGCGGGGGTGATCCAGGAACCGGATGCCTGCCGCAACGAGCAGCTGGAGCAACCCGCCAACAAGCATCATTGGGGTCAGGTCTCTCATTTCCCAAAGGAACGTTTTCAGTGGTAATTGGGAGACCTGACCCCAGAGACTTCTGGGCGCCACCGCATCTGCGAACGCAGGAGCCGAGTCCTTGCCGGGATGGCTAGCCAGGGGGCGTGCTACAATCGGCCGGTCGATACATGGCACGACAGACCTGTTGAAGGAGGCAGCTGGTGGGAGCAGAGTCGCATAAGGCTGGGACGGTTGAGTATTATCAGCCGGAAAAAGGCAGAGCGTTAAATACCTTCAACAAGATTCTTACCATCTCACTGGAAATCATTGAGCATGAAGGGGTTGAGTCGCTCAATACCAATCGCATCGCCGCTGAGTGCGGCATCAATATTTCCACGCTATATCACTATTTCCCCAACAAGGATTCCATACTCCACGCCCTCTATACACGCTGGTTTGATCGGCTCAGCATCGTAGCTGACAAGCACCTCGGCACCCCCCAGGCACCAAGCACGTTAAAGTCCGCCTACACGTCTTATGTGCTGGACTTGTTGAACATTGACGGCTTTTCTCCGCGAGCTGCCGTGGAGCTTGAGCGTGCGATAAAGACGAGAAAGAATCTTCTTCCCGTGGACAACAGGATCGTCGAGCAATCAATCACCGCCTGCGCCGAGGACATTCTTGCCCAGCAGCCCGACGCCAACCCATCACAGCTAACCGTACCTTCCGCCTTCATGCTGGTCAGCTTTTGGGGGGCGATCAGTATCGCCGCAGATATGGAAGAATCAGACTATGGCGCCATCGCAGAGCATTGTGCCGAGATGATAGTGGCACTGGTTCGTGGCTCTGCAAGATAACAAGCACGCTTTCTTTAACCTTTTCTGACACCCACCCTAATTCCCCCGACTCTTGCCCATACCGCACCTGGGCGGTCACCTATGCCCGCCAAACCAAGCAATTACTTGATTTTGGCGTTTATCACTCGTAATCTGTCCGATATGCCGGCTGCGTGAGACAAACCGATGAAGATTCTGGCCCTGGGTGGCTGCGGAGAAATGGGCAGAGTGGCCGTGCGCGAGATACTTGACGACCCGGCGGTGACAGAGGTCGTCATTGCAGACAAGGACCCGGGGAAAGCCGCCTGTTTTGCGGACTCACTGGGAAGGAAGGCCAGCGCGGCGCAAGTCGATGCGCAGTGTGACAGCTCCCTCCAAATGGCCCTGCAAGGCTGTGATGTGGTGATTTCTACCGTAGGCCCCTACTACCTGTTCGGTTGTCGCGTACTGTCCGCTGCCATCAGGGCCGGGGTTCACTACATTGATATCTGTGACGATCCTGAGCCAACGCAGGAAATGCTGGCACTGGACTCACAGGCCAGAGACTGCGGCGTTACCGCCATAATCGGGGCAGGCGCGAGCCCGGGTATTTCCAACCTCCTTGCCGCAAAAGCGCTGGAGGCTCTCCCCAAGGCCGAGGAAATCTATACTTTCTGGGGGACCGGCGGCCCCTTACAGCACGGTGATGATCCGGACCTGATTGATGAGGCAGGCAGGCCCACAGCCGCCACCCGGCACTGGATTCAGCAAGCATCAGGCCAGATCGAGGCATTCCAGCACGGCGCCATCACCAAGGTGACGCCGCTGACGCCTGTAAAGCTTGCATTCCCGGGAAGAGGATCAGATCAATGCCATATTATTGGCCACCCGGAACCGATTACGCTGCCGCGAAGCTACCCTCATATCAAACAGTCCCTCAACCTGATGAACCTGCCTGGCTACATCATTTATGCGCTTAACAAAGCGGCCAGAATGGTGGCGCACGATACGCCGCAGTCTGTTCAGAAAGCCGCTGAAAGGCTGGCTTTGATCCTGTCTGACACCACAAGAAATCCAGAAGATATTGCCCACTACCTGATACATGCTGCGACAGATTCGTTCAGGCATTTCTTCTCGCCTCTCGGCGCGGTTGCCAGAGGACCAGACCACCATGGCAAAACCAGCACGGCCGGAGTGCATATGCGCTCCAGGCTACAAGTGGACGATATGGCGCACCTTACCTGCATACCGACAGCCATCATCCTCAAGATGCTAATCAACGGGAAGATTACTCGACACGGCGTGATGGCCCCCGAGGCCTGCGTTAACCCAGACGAATTCTTCCACCAACTGGCAAGTCATATGATCATCGAGGAAGGCTTTGACCCTACCAGTTACGTGGAATGCGTAATCCGTCATACGGGCAGACCTTATAGCCCGCTATGCATTGACTAGCCTCGGACAGGAAGACAATCCATGTGCGCCACTGAAAGCCTGACAACAAGAAAATGGCTCCTTAAATCGCTGTTTACTCTGTCATTTATTCTGTTGGCAACCATTGCCAACGGCAACCCGGATACCAATGGAAGCCGGTATGAGTATGACATCTACATCAATGGCAAGGTGGCCGGAGCGGCATCCAGGCAAGTCAACATTCATGAAACAGGCACGGAAATACGGGAAACCGTCACATACAGCAAACCGGGCATCCTGGAGAGAACGCCAATAACCCTTTCACGGATTGAGCAGTACACATCAACCGGGCGTTTGTTGTCTGCCGATATAAAACATAACAAGGGAAAGGCAATTTACTGGTCGCGAACGGAGTCCGTGGACGGAGAAATCTGGTCTATGGCCTCGCCCATTACCTCTGCTGCCGAGAAAGAGGATGCGCAATTCATCAATCTGGTGCTGGCCGCTCTTGGAGGCACTTCCTCAGGCGCTGGCGAAATACTCGCCCTTTCCTCCCTTTTATTTGGGGATAGCAAAGCCGCTGAAGCAAATGCACGGTTTCCCGATACCGACTATCACACCACCCTGCAGTTCCTACCCATGCACTGGCTGAATGCGGGAAAAACCCTTCCCGACCAACTCGATATCTTTGATCTAGCCCGCCAACAACCCGAGACCGCAAAGATAACCCCTTTCATCGATCCGGATCACTCCGGCGATTGCTACCGCCTGGAGCCTGCCGGCCGGGAAACACTGACATTGTGCCTGAGCCAGGAAGACAGTGGGCCGCCACATTTTTCCCTGATCCGGCGCTCTACCTTTGGTAATACTGTTGAATTCCGGCTCCTGCCCCGACATCAACCAAATGATGACGACCAGCCGCAGGGCAAGGAGAGCTGACTGTGCGAATCATACTGCTATTCACTGCAATGTTGTCACTGTTGCATTGCACAACGCTTCACACCGAAGAGATCCGTTTCCAAAGCAATGAAAATACCATCAGCGGGATCTACCTTCCTCCATATCCGGGGCAGAAAATGTGCGGTGTGGTAGTCACCGTACATGGGGATGGCCCCCTTGACCGGGAGGCGTATGGCTATTACCCCCTTATCTGGAAACTTCTTCGTTCACGTGGCTATGCAGTAATGTCCTGGGACAAACCCGGGATCGGTGACTCCTCTGGCAACTGGCTGCATCAAACCATGGAAGATCGGCAACAGGAAGTATTGGCGGCCATTCACTATCTGGAGCACCGCTTTGGGCCACAGCGGCCTGCTATCGGCTTGCTGGGCTTCAGCCAGGCAGGATGGGTGATCCCTGCCGTCGCCAATCAGAGCCAAAGCGTGGCGTTTTTAATCGGCATTGGCTTTGCCATCAACTGGGCCGACCAGGGGTGGTATCTGACGAAGACACGCCTGCAAAAAGAAGGCGCAAGCCCCGAGGCCATACAGCTAGCCAGAGAGAAGCACCTGGACCACATCGCCTTTCTTTCCGGCAACCCCACCTATGAGGCCTACCTGAATTCGATTCCAGACCAGAAGAAAGCCATGTCGCCAGACAGATTCACTTTTGCATTGAATAATTTTCAGGCGGATGCGTCTTCTGAGTACCCCTACATAGAACAGCCTTTGCTTATGCTGCTTGGGAAGGACGACCTGAATGTCGATATTGCCAACACACAGGAGTTCTTGTCTTCGCTAGGCCAGCGCCGCCGGAACTTTCAGACTGAAGTACTCCCTGACGCAACGCATTCATTACTTAATAGCCGACATTTTAACACTCAGAACCCGGGCTTCCTTTTCCTCGTCAAACTTCACCTTTTCGGCAACTCAGCTCTTTCACCGCTTCTTGAACCGATATTGGATCAGTGGTTGGCCGACAGAGGCTGCGCTGACTAGAAAGTTGACCCAGTCATAGTATCGAGGCCCCGCCCGGCAACTTCATGCTTGCTCCGCAAATCGCCGGGGCAGGTCTACCATTTCCCAAAGGAGCACTTTTCGTGGGGAATGGGAGACCTAACTCCATATACATTGTGGTCATAATGACACCCTCCGTTAAGTGGGGATTAGGTGCCTACTTTTCTTGGGGAACTCGGGTCGCCTAGAGCCACTTGTTATGAGCCTACTCTGGTAAGTACCAATCAGCCATTTCTTGCAGATATTTGGGAGCATCAGAGATTTCAGGCTTAAAAGTAATAGTATCTTCATTAATGAACAATATGTACTTTGATAACTCTACAACATCTTCAGGAGGGAATCCGTATCGCATTAGGAACGTATGTACTGAATTATTTGTACCAAACCGTAGTAACTCTAACATTTTGTCAGCTCGCTGATCCGACGTATTATCCTTATACACCTTGAATGAAGTCATGAAAGAGTCCGTTAGTGAAAACGAGATGACTTGATCCATATAGTCATAAGTATCGAAGACCACTGCATCGTAGCTGACATCTCTGGCCATGGTGTTTTGGTTGAAAATTGAGTATGTATTAGTCAACGTGCTCTTTGGTAGTTTTGCGGCAGGCTGCGCAAAAGCAGCGTAACCTTGATGCCCTTCATCCTTTTTAGAGATGTAGCTATAGCGAATACCAACAATTTCCCTAAAGGAGCGCCCTTGTATTACCTGAATAAAGATTGATATTGCTTGCCTAAAGACCGCCAATTCACCTTCGTGTAAAACCCTATTAATCGAAGCCTCAAAAATAAATTGAAAATGCTGCTTTAAAGATTCTCTATTAAATTCATTTTTGGCTCCGCATAGGTTATCTTTTATCGAATCATCATTATAAATAATATCAAGTACTGCTTTGCAGTACTTGATAATTTCCGGCTGCCCTAGTCGTTCTATCTTCGATAGAGGAGCTTGCTTGTCATCATCGAAGGTGTTTTCTTTTATTGAATTTAATAGTTCTGAAGTATCCGGATCATTACTGACATCCGGAGTGTCAATGATTGACACCTCCTCTAATGAGAATTTTTCATTTACTCTCTTTGATAGAAGCTGAGGGCTCTTGGTAAACACATACCCAAAATCAAATTCGGGAGTATTAGAAAGCCTGCCGGCCCTTCCTATAAGGTTTTTAAATGATAAAGACTTACTTTGTTCGTTCTCGCCAATAATATTCATGTTATTAAGCCAAACTATATCGAATGGCATGTTAACGCCCTGTGCGAGGGTACTTGTGGCAAAGCAAATTTTTGCGTGCCCTTGTCTTATTAGATCTTCAACGAGAAATCTAACTTCTAATGGTACTGAACCATGATGAATAACAATACCTTTACGCAGCAGTGATACAAGCTCGGAATTATGCTCATCGTTATCAGCCCCTAGGAGATGTTCGATTGTATTGATAATCTCTTCAGCTTCTACTGAATCTATTTCTTCATAGTTATCGATATATTTTTTAAATGGCTGAATATACTTGCCATTGTATATAGATGCCTTTGATACATATACTAGGACGGAATGAGTGCCATCGAACGCAAAATCACTAAATTTCTGATCATGTTCTATACATTTTTTAATTTGATGGCCACGATCTGAAAATGGCGAGAAGTAATAAAACTTTTTATTTTTATGCTGGTATATAAATACCTTACCAACCGCACCATGTGTATATGACCTTGAGAAGCCATCTTTCTCAGAGAAGTTATGTTTTTTAATTTGTGCATCTGGGTTTTCAACAAATGGGTGTGCAAATATTAACTTTGCTGCATCAAAGTATTTTTTAACTCTCCGAACAATAACATCGAAAATAATTCCTCTTTCATTTTCTTCTGAGACTTGCGCTTCGTCAAAGAAAAACACTTTAACATTTAAATTTAGATTGGCCAGGAATAGATCTCTGGCGCGCTCTGGAGTAAGAATAAAAATCCTTCTTGGATTTCGTGACTTGAAAACATTATCTACAAATGATGATATCATTACATTTTTATCACCTTTGAATTTCTGCCTCATTGTATTAACGTATTCAGCAATCAATGCCCTAGACGGGACAATTACTACAGCATCCCCATCACTTTCAGCGATAAAATCTCTTATAGAATATGATTTTCCGGCACTTGTTGGGGCAGAAATTGAAATAATTTTATTATTATTGACTGCTCTCCTAACACTTGCCTGCACAGGTGTTAAATATTCCCCGAAATCCTCCTTATGTTGTCTTCCTATACCAGATAATAAGAACGAATATAAATTACTCGGCCTAGGTATTTTGTAGAAAAGCCCGAGAGACGCAATTATTTTTTCTTCTTCGGTTTCGAATATATCAGGATGAAACTTTTTATAATAAGATATTTTTTCTAAAATTTCAGAGCTTACTGGACCTTCTTTGTGGAGGATGTCTAATAATTCTGAAAGACCCTTGGCTGGTTCGGATTCTTTCGCAATATCAATTATGTTCATTGGCTAACTCCCACAAGATATACAGCCTTAATACTATCTAAGGATAGTTTTTCTTCAGCTGACTCTATGGCATTTTTTAGAACTTCCAGAGGGTCCCTAGCATTAATTGAAAATGACGCTACGATTCCAAAGCTATCGTTATTTAGATTTTCAATTGCTGGATCTGAAGCAAGCACTTTCAAATGAACATAATCTCTAAGATGTTTTTCTTCTTCAATAAATCTTTTTGACTGGTTTATTGCATTGCCATGAGGGCTTGAATTTCCCGAATATTTTGCCTCTCCAAAATTAATTAACTCCTCTCCACATACAGTGTGGAAATCGAATCCCTCATTTTGTTTTTTCTGTGGTTTCCAGAGTTCTGCTATAGGTATAATTACATGGTTAAATATTTTCTCTAGTGCTCTAGTCGATCCGATTGAAACCATAATTTCACCGAATTCAACCCCAACGTCTGATGGTGATGTTGTGGATTCAAATATTTCTATTAAAGCAGATGCTGTATCTCGAACTGTCCTGTCATAAGCTCTTCTACTGCCAACATCTAAACTTGTCATCCAAGAAGTATCAAGTACTGTTTTTGCTAATGCTTCCGATATTATTTTTATATCTTTGACTTCCACATGACATACTTTTATTTTTTCAGTTGTGGACGAAGTAGTTACTTCAAAGTAGTCACATCCCCAGTCTGTATCAGAATGCTGACTTCCATATCTCGGTTTATTTGCCATAGAAAGTTACTTCAAAATGGTTGTATGTTAATGGCGATGTTTGAGGTAGACAGCTCATAACGCCGCTAAGCACGCGCGGTTACGGAATGGAGGCGAAGCCGAAATGTAGTAAACGTCGCCGTGACTTGCTTGGTTAGGCAGATGATCTATCAAAGTGCTCCGGCCCCAATCGCTTTCCACACTGTGGGCATTTCGGTTTTAGTGCCTCAAATACCCCTGGCCACTCTTCAAACCCATCGACTCTATAACTGCCGCCAATAAGGTTTTCGAGAGAATAACTCTCATACATTTTGGAATAAGGCTGGTCATTCTCGCTCATCTTTACAGCACCCTTATGGCCACAATCACAGGTCATTGGGTAGGTGCTTCGCATGGCCATAAAAGTTTACCTTCGATTTGGTGCGGGGAGGAGGAATCGAACCCCCTCTCGTTTCTCTTGGACAGGCAAGCAAATCCACCGATGCTAATCTCTCGTTTGGGTTGGAAGTGTCCCAAGCCAGGCCCGCAGAAACGCCACTCCGCACCAAACGCATGTAAACAAGACGAATGAGTTTTTCATAAGCACCTCCACTAACGATTGAATCATTGCCTTAACGCTCACTTCCAACCCAAACAAGATCCTCACATCGAATTCAAAGCTCACCCTCATTTCCAAGACTTTTGTTTTGCCTAACAGGTATTAAGACGCCGGCTCATATATCCAAAAACGACGCCTGCGGCCTATCACAATATACAATTTCGCATATTGATGAATAATGCTTTCCCATCAATGGGTTGTGGCGCGCATGCGCTTTGCTTTCCCAATAACAGCGCCTTCTTCTTTTCCCATTTCAATCACACTGTCCAAACGGAAAGGGATTCCAGACACGCTACCGCCCTACCCGACATACCGCGCATCATCCCATGCAGCGGCGAGCATCTTGTGTTTGCGGCGTATTGAAGAAGGCATTGCAGGCAGCACCTCTGCTGGGTGCTTGTCCGGCTTGCCAGTAACCCTGCGTTCGATACTGCCGCGCCGGGCAAGTGAAGGCAACCCCGCTGGATCGGGGCGCACAAGAAAGCCGGCTTACGCCGGCTTTCTTTGTTTAGCAGGTGTCCTTTATTGGCGGGCACCCGTTATCGCGGTGCATTTCGATCAAGCAATGCCGATTTCTCCACCATCATCCCGAGTAATAACCACGGTCGCCGAGCGAGGACGCGCCCCCGCCACTTCTGCCGGCCAATGACTGGAGAAGTTGTTCGGAGAGGAACTGTCGCCCGGGTGCTGGATATTGACGAACATTGTTTTCTTGTCAGGTGTCATGACCACGCCCGTCACTTCGCAATCCACCGGGCCGACGAGGAAACGCTTGATCACACCAGTGTCCGGCTCGGCGGCCAGCATGGCGTTGTTGCCAAAATCACCGGCGGGGCCGGTGCCACCCATGAGGGCGCCCGACGTATCCGTCTGAATCCAGAGTACGCCGTTGTCATCAAACCAGAGACCGTCCGGGGCGGCGAAGATGTTGGAGTCATCCAGGTTCTTGCCGGCGGGATAGCTGTAGCCGGTCTGGAAGCCATGTTCCAGGGTATTGCCGGCCAGGGCGAAGATATCCCATGCAAAGGTTGTGGCGGCGGCGTTGCCGTCTTCCTGCCAGCGGATGATATGGCCGACTTGGCTGTTGGCGCGGGGGTTGGCGGGGTTTGTATCGTCGGCGCTGCGCGCGGTGTTATTGGTCAGGGTGAAGTACACCATGCCGGTCCGCGGGCAGATGGCGCCCCATTCCGGGCGGTCCATGCGGGTGGCGCCCGCGATATCGGCGGCGCGGCGTGTATTGAGCAGCACTTCGGCCTGGGTGGTGTAGTGATATTCAGACTCCGCTACGGCAGCCATGAAGTCTACGTCGTCAATATCCAGCGCCAGCCATTCGCCGGTGCCATCGTCGTTGAAGCGTGCAACATACAGCGTGCCTTCATCCAGCAGGTCATCGCCGCGCAGGCCTTCCTGATAGTTGTTTTTCGATACGAACTTGTAGATGTATTCGAAGCGGGCATCGTCGCCGGAGTAGAACACCATCGGTTCGCCCACTTTCGGCTCGGCAAACACGATGCCCTCGTGGGAGAAGCGGCCCAGCGCGGTGCGTTTGACGGGGGTGCTGTCCGGGTCAAAGGGGTCGATCTCGACAATCCAGCCGAAATTGTTGGGTTCGTTGCGGAAGTCCTCGGTGGCATCGGCGCCCGATTCCACGACACCAAAGCGGGTGAAGGCGGTATCGGTGGTCAGTTCACCGTTCGCTTCCTCAGCCTGGTGCCAATGGTTCTGCTGCCATCCTGAAATGCCAAAGCGCTCGAACTCGCGGGGCAGCGGGTCGATGTCCACATGGAAATAGCCCGGCCAGTTTTCCTCACAGGTCAGGTAGGTACCCCAGGGGGTGTAGCCGTGGGCGCAGTTGTTCAGGGTGCCACGGGTATGCGTGCCTTCCGGGGAATAGGCGGTCTTGACACGGTCATCGCCCCGCACCGGGCCTTTCAGTTCCATCTCTGTGAAAGCCGTGATGCGGCGGTTCAGCATGGAGGTCACTACCTCCCAGTCGCCCGAGGCGTTTTTCTGGATTTCAATCACTGACACGCCGTGCGCGGCCATTTCCTTGCGCACTTCATCAATCGGGCGGGGCAAGGAGGACGCGCCGTTGGCATGCACAACCGCTTTGTCGACATATTCATGATTGATCACCAGCAGCCCGTGGTCGGAGCTGCCATCAATGGGGAAGTAGTGCATGCCGTCATGATGGGAGCCGACTTGCTGAAGCTGATCGATACCGGTGTTGGAGCCATCCGTCATGAACGCCGGCATGGCGCCGGTGATCGGCGTGCCCCAGGGCACGAACGCTTTGGCCGTGTAGCCTGCAGGCACGGTGATGGTATCCGCCCGGGTGATGGGGACGGATTCAAAGCCCAGGCGCGGCGCAGGGAGGGGGCCATTTCCCGAGCCGGAGCTTGAGCTGCTGCCACCACAGGCTGCCAGGCCGGCGCCGAGGAAGCTGACGGCCGCGACGCCCAGAGACCCTTTGAGCAAGGTTCTGCGCGAATAGCGTGCCTGGATGATATCGGCGAAATAACGATTGTCGCTGGTGTTGCACACCGGCGCTTCCGGGTTGTCCTTGATGGTATTCAGGTCTACGGCTTTGATGTTCACGATGGCATCCCTCGGGGGTAGTCAGGAAACGTTGCGAATGACCGTAATCCCGGTGGGTGAATAGCAGATTATCGCGGCATGACAGTCGGGCTACAGGAATCTGTCAGCGCCATGACACAGGCTTGCGATGGTGTAGTGCTATACTCCTCACGCACTCGCGCGGCCCGCGCCACCCCACCGGAACAGATTGAGGTTTGCGATGAAATACAAGGATTTACGGGACTTTATCCAGCAGCTCGAACAGCTTGGCGAGTTGAAACGCATCCGGGTGGAAGTGGACCCGAATCTGGAAATGACCGAGATCTGCGACCGCACTCTGCGCGCGGGCGGCCCGGCATTATTGTTCGAGAATGTGAAAGGCAGCACGATTCCCGTACTGGGCAATCTGTTTGGCACCACGCGCCGGGTGGCGCTGGGCATGGGCCAGGAGGATGTGGGCGCGCTGCGCGAGCTGGGTGAGTTGCTCGCCTTCCTGAAGGAGCCGGAGCCGCCCAAGGGGTTTCGTGATGCGCTGTCCAAGTTGCCAATCCTGAAGCAGGTGCTGGCCATGAACCCGAAGGTGGTGGGTTCGCCGGATTGCCAGCAGCGCGTTATTGAAGGCAACGATGTGGATCTCTACCAGATTCCGATCCAGACCTGCTGGCCGGGCGATGCCGGGCCGCTGGTCACCTGGCCGCTGGTGATTACCCGGGGGCCGGACAAGACGCGCCAGAATCTGGGCATTTACCGGCAGCAGTTGATCGGCCGCAATCGGCTGATCATGCGCTGGCTCAGCCATCGTGGCGGGGCACTGGATTTTCAGGCGTGGCAGCAGCAACACCCGGGCGAACCCTTCCCGGTGGCGGTGGCACTGGGTGCCGATCCGGCCACCATCCTCGGTGCCGTCACGCCCGTGCCGGATACCTTGAGCGAATATGCCTTTGCCGGGTTGCTGCGTGGTGGCCGCACGGAAGTGGCCAACTGCCTGGGCAGTGATCTGCAGGTCCCGGCCAGTGCGGAGTTTGTGCTGGAGGGGCATATCTATCCGGATGATTATGCCGATGAAGGCCCGTTCGGCGACCACACCGGCTACTACAACGAGGTCGACCGCTTCCCGGTGTTCACGGTGGAGCGCATCACGCATCGCCGCGACCCGATCTATCACAGCACCTACACCGGGCGCCCGCCGGATGAACCGGCAATTCTGGGTGTGGCCATGAACGAGCTGTTTGTGCCGATCCTGCGCAAACAGTTTCCGGAGATCACCGACTTCTATCTGCCGCCGGAGGGCTGCTCTTACCGGGTGGCGGTGGTGACCATGAAGAAGCAGTATCCTGGTCATGCCAAGCGCGTCATGATGGGGGTCTGGTCGTTCCTGCGGCAGTTCATGTACACCAAGTTTGTGATCGTTTGCGACGATGACATCAACGCGCGCGACTGGAAAGATGTGATCTGGGCCATGACCACACGCATGGACCCCGCGCGTGATACCACGCTGGTGGAGAACACGCCCATCGACTATCTCGATTTCGCCTCGCCGGTGTCCGGGCTGGGCTCGAAGATGGGCATGGACGCCACCAACAAGTGGCCGGGCGAGACCGACCGCGAGTGGGGCACGCCGATCACCATGGATGCTGCGGTAAAACAGCGGGTGGACGACATCTGGTCCAGCCTTGGCATTGATGCAGCGCAACCTGACTGACCCGGGAGCCGGATCATGAGCTGGAGCATCAAGGATATCCCCGACCAACACGGCCGCCGCGTGCTGATCACCGGCGCCAACAGCGGGATCGGCCTGGAAGCCGCCCGGGCGCTGGCGGGCAAGGGCGCCCACGTGATCCTGGCCTGCCGCAGCCAGGACAAGGGCGAGGCTGCCATGGCCGATATCAGCAGGGATTATCCCAAGGCGTCGCTGGAGTTCCTGCCGCTGGATCTGTCTCGCCAGGCGGCAGTGCATGAAAGCGCCGCCATCCTGCGCCAGCGCCATGACCGGCTCGACCTGCTGATCAATAATGCCGGCATCATGTGGGTGCAGCGCGAACTGACCGAAGATGGCTTTGAAAGCCAGTTGGCCACGAATCACTTCGGTCATTTCACATTGACCGGGCTGCTGCTGGATATGATCCGCGATGTGCCGGGGGCGCGCATCGTCACCGTGAGCAGCATCGCTCATCGGGGCGGGCGCATGCATTTCGATGATCTGTCGCTGGCCGGAAACTACCAGCGCCAGCGCGCCTACGCGCAAAGCAAGGTGGCCAATCTGATTTTTGCCATTGAGCTGCAACGTCGGCTGACCGCTGCCGGGGCGCAGGCGATATCGGTGGCCTGTCATCCAGGCGTATCAGGCACCAATCTGGTTACACCGGGGCTGGTGGACCAGAGCCCGCTGAAGATCGGCGCGGTGGTGCGGCTGTTGATGCCGCTGTTTACCCAAAGCCCGAAAAACGGGGCCTTGCCAACCCTGTATGCCGCCACCACCGAAGACATCGAGCCCGGCGGCTACTACGGCCCTGCCCGCCTGAAAGAAACCATGGGACCCCCCACCCGTGCCTACGCCACACGCTATGCCCGCGATGAAGAAGTCGGTGAACGTTTGTGGCATATGTCCTGTGCGCTGACCGACATGCACTATCTCTGAATGATTCCCCAAATCAAACAATAGGCTTAGTATCCAAAGCAGTTGTAGCACGTCCAAAAACAACGCGGAGGAACCGCAATGCCTTTCCCTATACGTTTTGCACGGCTCGCGCTGTGTGTCCTGCCGTGCCTGTACGGTACGGCCAACGCCTCACTGAGCTGGGACTATGTCGATCTGGCTCGCATTGTGGATGGCAAAACCCACACGCTGGTCATAAACGACCGTGTTTATCTGAGTGGCTTTACGCTGGACACCGCTTTTTCCGTCCACGATCACGTACACCTGCGCGCCATCAGCCGCAGCTGGGATGCCCGGACACCCGGCCCCGGGGGCGGCTTCGTGAACGGCAGTAATAACGACTGGCACAGCATCGCGGTCGGCGGCCATCTGCCGTTCGACCTTGCCGGGGTGCCGATGCAGGTATGGGGTGATGTATCCGTAGACCACTACTCGATGCTCAATCTCACCGGCACGGGTTATGGCGTCGGCGCGGGTCTGCGCGCTCAGGTGCTTGATCCGCTGGAACTCGGCCTGTGGTATCGCACGGCGCGCACCGACACCCCGATTGGCGGCAGTACGCTCGACCTGGACCCCTGGCTCATGGGCTTTGATCTGCTCTACAGCCTGTCTCCGAATGTCGCGCTGCACCTGGCCATGACCCGAGGCAGTCTGTCACTGGAAGAGTCCGGGTCTTCAGCATCGTTCAGTAATAACACGACCGAACTGGGTCTGCGCTATCTGTTCGACAGCCCCCGTAGCCGCGTCACGGAGGCGCCACTGCCCCTGTCTTATAATCAGATACAGCTCGGCTATCTCGTCAGCGGCGACCTGAAAGAGAGTGGTGGCGATAACTGGGACCTGAATGAAGGCTTCCTGATCAGCGGCATGGTGTCCCCCATACCGAATATGTTCCTGGCGGCCACGTTCCTCGGCACCAACTACGACGCCTCGGGCGGCGGCGGGCCGGAATCCATCAACCCGCTTGACCAGCTCTCCATAGGGCCGGGCGCCTATTACACTCTGGTCCAGGGTGATCTGCACTATAGCGGCTACGCCCAGATCACCTACAACCGGATGACCTTGCTGGATGGCATTACGATGCAGGGCGAAGGCTTTCGTATTGGCGCGCGGGCAGCCTGGGGACATTTGATCGACGCCCATCTCTACTATGGCGATGCCCACGCGAGAGCACGCCTGGGCAGCAGTGCGTTCCGGGTCAAACCTCGGGTTACAGGCATTGAACTGGGCAGCTCACCCTTTGCGAACGGCTTTGGTGTAACGCTGGGCTATGAAGACACCCGCCACGACACCAATCTGGGAGGGCCCGGTAGCAAAGTGGATACCACTCACTGGCGTCTTGGTGTGCGGCAACAGTTCTGATCAGCCGCTCAACCGCCGGTCATGTTCATGAAGCGCACCAGTTGCTCGGCGTTGTCGTCATGACTGAAATGATGCTGCTCCGGCTTGAGATCCATGGCCGCCACGATGGCCCGCGCAAGCGGGCCATCGTCGTTCGGGTAGTCGCGCAATAGCGGTTTCAGGTCCACGCTGTGTTCGTTACCCAGACATAACAGCAAACGCCCTTCCACGGTCACGCGCACGCGGTTGCACAGATGGCAGAAATTATGTGAGTGCGGCGAGATAAAGCCGATGCGCGAACGCGCCCCGGGCACATGCCAGTAACGTGACGGCCCGGCGGTGCTGTCCGTGGCCGGCACCAGCGTATAGTGCTGCGCCAGAATATCCCTGAGTTCCACCGACGACACAAACGCTTCAGCGCGGCTGTGCTCACTGATGCTGCCCAGTGGCATCTCTTCGATAAAGGCGATATCGATATCGCGTGCGAGCGCGAAGGCGACCAGCGCGGGCACCTCATCATCATTGCGACCACGCAGAATCACGCTATTCAGGCGAATGCGAGCAAACCCGGCCTGGCGCGCGGCTTCGATCCCGGCCAGCACCTGATCCAGATCCCCGGTACGGGTCAAGGCCCTGAAGCGTTCCGGGTCGAGACTGTCCAGGCTGATATTGATGCGCCGCACACCCGCACGCCGGAGCGCTTGCGCCTTGTCGGCCAGGCGGCCTGCATTGGTGGTCAGGGTCAACTCATCGAGACCGGGCTCGGCGGCGATCCAGCCCGCCAGTTGCTCGATGCCGGGGCGCACCAGCGGCTCCCCACCCGTCAGGCGAATACGCCGCACGCCCAGTTGCACAAAGGTGCGTGCCACCCGGTGCAGCTCTTCCAGGGACAGGATTTCCGCACGGGGCAGAAAGGTCATCTGCTCCGCCATACAATAGACGCAGCGGAAGTCGCAGCGGTCGGTCACAGACAGCCGGACATAGTCCACATGGCGATTGAAGCGGTCGATAAGCATGTCTTGAGTGTAGCGGGAATCGACGGCCGGGGCGATGACGGCATCACAAGACACTGATTTCAGGGGATATTCGTCGTTCGGCAGGCCCTGCGGTGGCCAGCAGCGCCGAGGACCGTTAGCATGGGGGGCTCCACTTACAGTCAGAACCGGATTTTTCATGCAGATCGCAGACAACGCCGTAGTGGCGATCCACTACACCCTCACCGATGATGCTGGCACCACGCTGGACACCTCCCGCGAGCGTAACGAGCCGCTGGCTTACCTGCACGGTCACGGCAACATCATTCCCGGCCTCGAAAACGCGCTGTCCGGCAAGCAAGTGGGCGACAAGCTCAATGTCACCGTGGCGCCGGAAGAAGGCTATGGTGAGCGCCACGACGGCCTGATCCAGACCGTACCGCGTGAAGCCTTCGAGGGTGTGGACGAAGTGCTGCCCGGCATGCAGTTTCAGGCACAGACCGATGCGGGCCCGCGTCTGTTCACCATCACCGAAGTGGAAGGCGACTCCGTCACGGTAGACGGCAATCACCCACTTGCGGGCGCCACGCTGCATTTCGATGTGGAAATCACCGAAGTGCGCGAAGCCAGCGCGGAAGAGCTGTCCCATGGCCATGTCCATGGTGAAGGCGGTCACGAGCACTGATCCCGCCCCTGCCGGGCTGGCACGCCGGTCCGGCTTTACGGTCCCTTGTAGCCCCCTCCCCCAGCGCTATACTGAAAGTCAGCACTGAGGAGGTGGCATGCCTGATCACTCTGATCGTCAGCATGATTTACTGCTGGCTCAGCTCGACGGCCTGGCGACGGCCCACATCAATACCCTGAACGCCGATGACCCCGATGCGCTACGCCAGCGCTTTCATACCTTCCTGCATCATTATTTTGAACTCGCCTCCCCCGGCGCCCTCACCGCCCGCCCACCAGAGCATCTGTTTCGTATCGCCTGGCAACACTGGAAGCTGGCCGCACAACGCCGTGCCGATGAAGCGCTGCTCACCCTGACCCCGCCGCGCGATGAAAGCCTGCCCTGGTTTGCACAACTGACCACGATCACGGATGACATGCCCTTTCTGATGGATTCGCTGAGCATGGCGATCCGCGATACCGGCAGCGCCATTGACTGGACCGTGCACCCGCTGCTGCGCATGCGCCGCGATGCCAATGGGCACCTGCTTGAGGTGCTGGGCACGGCCGCTGGCGACGACGCGGCAGAATCCCTGATTCATATCGAATTTGAACCGCTGGAAGGCAGCGATGACGCCTATCCTCAGCTGGAAGACACACTGCATGGGGTGCTGCATGACGTGCGCCAGGTGGTCGCGGATTTCCCGGCCATGCGTCAGGCCATGCTGGATCAGGCGGATGCCCTGACCCAGGCCCCGGCAAATCAGGACCAGGCAAATTGCGATGAAGCCGCTGCGTTTTTACGCTGGCTGACTGACGATCATTTCACCTTTCTCGGTTATTCGCGCTCGCAGGCGGGCACGGATGATGAAGGCGAATTCCTGCTGCAGACGCTGGATGAGCACGGCCTGGGCCTGACCCGCGCCGGAGAACGCTTTGCCAACACCGATGAATTCATTGCACCGATGGATGAGTTGCGTCGTCACGCACAATCCAACCACCTGCTGGTGGTCACCAAGGCCAATGCCCGTTCCCCCATCCATCATCCGCAGTACATGGATATCATCTCGGTGAAGCAGTTCGCCAACGACGGCACCCTGATCGGCACGCACCGTTTTGTCGGCCTCTTTTCACTGGATGTCTATATCAGCAAACCCTGGGACATTCCGTTGATACGGCGCAAGGCGGATCATGTGATGACCCGCTCGCGGCTGCCCGCGCGCTCGCATTCAGGCAAGAACCTCCAGGATATCCTGCACCAGCTCCCCCGGGATGAACTGTTCCAGTCTTCTGCCGAGGAGCTCTACGACACCTGCATGGGCATACGCGCATTGCGCGATCGCCATCAGTTGCGCCTGTTCATGCGTCGCGACCGGTATGGCCGTTTCTATTCCTGCATGGTGTACCTGCCACGGGATCGCTATGCGCGGGAAATACGTGATCGCATGGCCGAGGAACTGATGCGCATCTGCGGTGGCCTGTCCATTGATCGCAATGTGGATTTTCTGCGTGGTGATCTGGCGCGCATGCATTTCATCGTGCGCACGCCGCCGGGCACCCGGATTGGCCTGCGTACCGACGAAGTGGAAGAGCGCCTGATCCAGGCCACCCGCAGCTGGCGCGACCGGCTGCGGGATCAACTGCTGCAACAACCCGGCGCAGGCGGCCGCCTGTTGGCCAACCGTTTTATTGATGCCTTTCCGCTGGCCTACAGCAGCCACACGGACATCACCGAAGCCGCCACAGACATTCACTATCTGGCGCGCATCAGTGCCGACACACCGATCCTGCCTCGGCTGCTGGTGGACCAGGGAGCGGCGGGACGCGCCTGCCCCACCGCCCTCAAGCTGTATAGCTGGCAACAGCCGATTGCCCTGTCTGATGTGTTACCCACCCTGGAGAATTTCGGCCTGCGGGTCGTGCGCCAGGACCCGACACGCATCACGCCCCGCGATGGCGAGACGTTATGGATACAGGCGTTCGAGGTTCGTGTGCAGGGGGATTGCGCCCTGTCCCAGGAAGCGTTGAAAGACACCTTCGAGACCGCCTTTCTCAAATGCTGGCATGGCGAGAGCGAGAACGACAGTCTGCATCAACTGGTCATGGCCGCCGGGCTGAACTGGCGCCAGATCGTGTGCCTGCGTGTGCTGACGCGCTATCTGTTGCAAACCGGCCTGCCGTATTCGCAGCATTACATGGCGCAACTGTTGTCCGAGCACAACGGCTACGCCCACCGGATCGTCAGCCTGTTCGAGGCGCGCTTCGATCCGCAGCGCGACGCCAGCAAGCGCCAGCAGCAAGGCCTGGCCCTGGCGCAGGCGCTGGATGATGCGCTGGACAACGTCGCCACCCTGGATGCAGACCGTGTGCTGCGCGGCTATCTGGATGTGGTGCGCGCCACCCTGCGCACCAACTTTTTCCAGACCGATGACAAGGGCCATGCACGCACCTGGATCAGTCTGAAGCTCGATCCGCAGAAGCTGCCCGAGTTGCCACACCCTCGGCCGGTCTTTGAAACCTTTGTCTACTCGCCAGATATGGAAGCGATACACCTGCGCGGCGGCAAGGTCGCCCGCGGTGGCCTGCGCTGGTCGGATCGGCGCGAGGATTTTCGCACCGAAGTGCTTGGCCTGGTGAAAGCGCAGATGGTGAAGAACGCCATCATCGTGCCGGTGGGCGCCAAGGGTGGCTTTGTGGTGAAGCGCGGTGATCCATCAGACCGGGATGCCTGGCAGGCCCAGGGCAAGGCGTGCTATCGCACGTTCTTGCGCGGTCTGCTGGACATCACCGACAACCGCGACGGCGATACCGTGGTGCCCCCGCCCGATGTGGTGCGCTACGATGATGACGACCCCTATCTGGTGGTGGCCGCTGACAAGGGCACAGCCACGTTTTCGGATATCGCCAACGAGATCGCCGCCGAGTATGGCTTCTGGCTGGGCGACGCCTTCGCCTCGGGCGGCTCCGCCGGATACGACCACAAGAAGATGGGCATTACCGCGCGCGGCGCCTGGGAAAGTGTGAAGCGGCATTTTCGTGAGCAAGGCAAGGATATCCAGCGCGAAGATTTCACCGTGGTCGGCATCGGCGACATGGGCGGCGATGTGTTCGGCAATGGCATGCTGTTGTCGCCACATATTCGCCTGGTGGCCGCCTTCAATCACCAGCATATCTTTATTGATCCAGCGCCGGATGCCGCCAGTAGCGTTGCTGAACGGCAACGGCTCTTTGCGCTGCCACGATCCGGCTGGCCCGACTATGACAGCGCGCTGATATCCGAAGGCGGTGGTATCTGGCCGCGCAGCGCAAAGAGCATCACCCTGAGCGATCAGGCACGCGCTGCGCTGGATATTGATGCCCGCGTGCTGACGCCCAATGAACTGATCCGCGCCATCCTGACGGCGCCGGTGGAATTGCTGTTCAATGGCGGCATCGGCACCTATGTCAAAGCCAGCCACGAAAGCCATCAGGATGTGGGTGATCGCGCCAATGATGCCCTGCGGGTCAATGCCCGCACCTTGCGCTGCAAGGTGGTGGGCGAAGGCGGCAACCTGGGCTTCACTCAGGCGGGCCGGGTGGAATATGCCCTCAACGGTGGCTGCATCAATACCGATGCCATCGACAATGCCGGTGGGGTGCACAGCTCCGACCGCGAAGTGAATATCAAGATTCCACTGAACAGCCTGATGCAGACTGGCCAACTGGCGCGCAGTGCGCGTGATCCGTTACTGGCGGAGATGACCGATACCCTGGCATCGCAGGTGCTGCGCGACAACAGCCTGCAAAGTCTGGCGCTGAGCCTGCAGGAGCAGGACGCCGCCGAGCGCCTGGATGAACACAGTCACCTGATGCGCGCCCTGGAACGCGAAGGATTACTGGTGCGTGAGCAGGAAGACCTGCCGGATGACGACACGCTGGCGGAGCGCCGCACGGACGGCGCCGGGTTGACGCGCCCGGAACTGGCCGTGCTGATGGCCTACAGCAAGATCACATTGTTCGATGCGGTGCTGGCATCGCCCGTTCCGGATGATCCGAGTTTTGCCGACAGCCTGCTGCACTATTTCCCGGCGCAGATGCACACCCGTTTTCGCGACAGCCTGCTGTCACACCGCTTGCGCCGCGAGATCATTTCTACCCAGTTGGCCAACCGTGTCGTCAATCATATGGGCAGTACCTTTGTGTACCGGCTGCTGGATGATCACGGCATTGCCCCGGCGGACACCGTCAAGGCCTTCGCCATGGCCTGGGCGATCTGCGACGGCGATGCCTACTGGCATATGATTGATACGCTGGACAGCCAGGTCGATGCCGATCTGCAACGGCGGCTGTACACCCGCGTCACCGGCCTGCTGCGGCATCTTACCCAATGGCTGTTGCGCAGCCCGCACAGCGGCGGCCAGATCAATGATGCCCGGGCACGTTTCCGCGATCCGTTGCGGCATCTGGAAAATACCTTGCCGGACGTGCTCACGCCCTCCTACCGCGAGGAGTGGGACGACGCCTGTTCTGCCCTGGTGCAGGACGCTGTGCCCGACCACACCGCCCGCGCGCTGGCCAACACACTGGTCCTGGGCAGCGCGCCGGACATCATCGAACTCGCCGAGGCAGCGGGCTGCGACACCAATCTGGCTGCCGCCTGTTATTTTCTGGTGGGCGACCGATTGAACATGCTGTGGCTGCTGTCCTCGATCATTCACCTTGGCGTGCAGGACAAATGGCAGGCCCTGGCGCGCGCCAACCTGCGCGAAGACAGCTACCGGCTACAGCGGCAAGTCACCGCGCGGGTGCTGGCCCGGCCCGGCGACAGCGCCGAGGCACGCTTTGCCAACTGGGAAGCCGCGCACCGTGACAGCATTCATTTCAGCATTCGCCGGCTGGATGCACTGCAAGCACATGGCCAGCCCGACTTCATGACTCTGGCGGTGGGTGTGCGCGCCCTGCGCACGTTGCGCAACCTGTCCTGAACCTGGTACGTCAGGGAATGGCCCAGCGCGCCTCGTGGCCGCGTGCATCCACATGCAGAAAGGCGCCACGGTGTGCGCGCGCGCCGTACAGACCGAGCCCGCCCTGCAAACGACTGAACAACGGTTCGGCAAACAGGGACTCGGCAATGTCGTGCAGGACGCGCGCATCGGCCATATCCAGCTTGCCGTCTCCGTTCAGATCATCCATGCGCCCGCTGCCATTCGTATCAATGTAAATGTCCGCCGCGCCACCCCAGATATGCCGGGAGTAGGCGCCGTTACCAATATTGGCGTTGTACCAGGGCGTGCGGAAACCGCTCATGACCACGAACGAATCCGTGCGAATGCCACGCCGGTTGACCTCCTCCAGCAACAGTTCGAGCTTGACCAGCAGCGGTTCGCGCAGCGCCATGTATTTCGGCCAGACATCCGGTTGCTGCTTGCACAGAAACTGACCCAGCGTGAAATGCGGCGACAACCGGATATCCAGCATATCCTCTGTCACCTCGATAAACCCGGGGGGTGGCAGATAAACGGGGTTTCCCTGCAGTGGCGATGCAGGATAGCTACCGATCCGGTAACCGTTCAGGTACTGCCCCTTGACGTCGTCCAGTGGCCGCACGATAAACACATGCACCTGAACCTGCTGACCATCAGCGCGCCGCACCCGCACCTGTTGCACGCCGGGCTGATCGGGCACACGCCAGCGCCACATACCGGCAGAGCGGGCAGGCTGCGGCTGACCGTCGAGCAACAGCGTAAAGCCGCCGCGCCCGCTTTCTGCCGCGGGCACCCGGACGGTGACCTGCTCGCCCGGCATCGCCAGCCGCGCAAAATCACGGTAGGCAATATCCTTGCCGGATACCGTGATGGAAAAAGGCGCATGGCCCGCATCGAACTCCGACGCCGCCACCGCCCAGAACGGCATGGCCAGACACCACACCAGTACGCACCGCATCACCCACATGGCGCACGGAACTCCAGAAAGAAGAATAAGGGAGTGAGCCCCCCGGCACACCCCGCTGTCCCTCAGCGGGGCGGCGCCTCATTCAGCGCCGTGCGCACGGCCGGATCACGGTCGTAAACATCCCGGACATAATATACCTGCCCGTCGGCTTCCACCCACGCTGTCCAGTAGAGCAGGTGTACCGGCACCGCACGCCCCAGACGCACGGTGGTCTCAGCCCCTTGGTCCAGCGTCCGGCGAATTCGTTCCCGTGACATCACCTGGGGCCGCCCGGGGCCGTCCAGCAGCCATTCCGCCAGCCCCACCGGGTCACTCACGCGAATACACCCGGAGCTGGCCGCCCGGTCCTCGCGTGCAAACAGGCCTCGCGCCGGGGTGTCATGCAGGTAGACATTATGTTGATTGGGAAACATGAACTTGGCCTGCCCCAGCGCGTTGCGCGGCCCAGGCGACTGGCGCAGCCGATACGGGAACTGGCGCGGCCCCAGAGCCTGCCAATCCACGCTGGCCGGGTCCACCCGCTCCTCCTGGGCCCCCCAACCCCTGAGCACCTGAAAACCCATGTCATGCAGGTAATTCGGGTCGCGGCGTATCTGCGGCAGTTGATCCTGCACCGCCAGCGAATGGGGCACCTCCCAGGACGGGTTCAGCACCAGATAGGTCATCCGGCCGGTGAACACCGGCGTGCGTCGGTAGGGACGCCCCACCACCACGCGCTGGCGCATCACCTCCTCACCGTCGGCCATCACGGTCATGAAGAACCCCGCGATATTCACCAGAATATGTTCGTTGCCCAGATCGGCAGGCAGCCACCGCCAGCGCTCCATGTTGACCCGCAATTGCTCGATGCGCGCCTCGGGCGACACGTTCAGCGCCTCCAGGGTGCGCGCCCCGACCACGGCATCCGCCTCCAGGCCATGGCGACGCTGGAAGCGGCGCACCGCCGCCGCCAACGGCGCGTCGAAGTGCCTCGGGTCGGGCACCGCCTCGTCCGTCAGGTCCGCCAGTTCGATCAAGCGCCGACGCAGTGCCTCGACCCGCTCGGCATGTTCCCCCTCGCGCAGGGTCGGCCCCTCCGCCACCCGGGTCCATTCCCCGCTCAGACTGCGCTGCAAGGCCAGCCGCTCGCGCAGGGCTGCATAGGCCGGCTGTGGCGGCAGCCTGTCCGCCAGCACACTGGCCGGTGTCCCCACGTCACCACGGGCGGCCTGCTCCAGAGCGGGGATCAGCACCGTATCCTCGCGCCCCAGGAACCAGCCGGGATCAACCCGCGCGGGGTCCACCTTGCCGTCGGCGTAATGCTTCGCCAGCAGCAGGAAAGCATCGGAGGCCAGTAACTCCGCATCGGTAATCACCCGACTGTCGCGCTGCCCCGCCGGTTGTGAAGCCAGCTGTGCCAGTACCGACTCCAGCGCTGCCAGGTGATAGTGCTCGGGCAACAGGCCCTCGTGGTGAGCCGCAGCAATGGCCGCGGGCAACCCGGTCAGTGCGCGACGCGGCGTGGCCTCATCAAACCAGATCGGCCGATAACCGCGCGCTTCATAAAAGTCCTGCAGCACCGCGGCCGTATAGAGCCGCTCGCCCCCGGCTTCCAGTTCACCCGGCGCCTGCAACACCTCAAGGCGATGACGGATTCGCTCGGTCACCTCCGCAGGCGCCAGGGTCGGGATCAGCCACAACCCCAGCAGCACGACCAGCGCTGGCACCGATTTCATCTTTTCTCTCCTTCAATCATCCGCATCGTCGTAGTCGCCGCGCTCCACCGCATTGGTCTCGCTGCGCGCCGACGAATCCTGGCCACGCGCCGACGGCAACGCTTTCGGCTGCTGGATCTGCACCGGCGCCGGCGGCGCGCTGCCATCCTTGTCCTGACCAAAGTACAACGTCATGTGCGGGAACGGAATCTCGACACCCGCCGCGTCCAGATGTCGTTTCACCAGTCGATTGTAGGCGCGACCCACCGCCCACTGCACACCTGGCAACGTCTTGATGCGCACACGGATGTCGACGGAGCTGTCCCCCAGCGCCGTCACCCCGTGCACTTCCAGCTCGCCCAGAATCTTCGCGCGCTGCTCCTCATCGCTGACCAACTCGTCAAAGGCATCACGCAGCAGGCCGATCACCTCATCGGTATCTTCACGATACGCCACGCCGTACACACCGACGTGATAGGCGAACTCACGCATGTAGTTGGCGACCGTGTCCACCGACGAGAAAGGAATCAGATGATAGGTGCCGGACAGATCGCGAATCCCCAGGGAACGGATGGTCAGCTTTTCCGCCGTACCGGTGACACCGCCTGCGGTCACGATGTCGCCCGCATTGATGGCATTTTCCAGCTGAATGAAGACCCCGGTAATCACATCCTGCACCAGCTTCTGGGCACCAAAACCGATGGCCAGACCCAGTACCCCGGCACCGGCAATCAGCGGCCCGATATTGATCCCGATTTCGGACAGGATGATCATCGCTGTCATAACCACCAGCACCACCGCCACGGCATTGCGGAAGATGGTCAGCAGGGTGCGCTCCCGCGCACTCGGCTCGCCGCTTCCCGTTTCCGGGTTGAGGCGCTGCTCGATCCAGCTGGCCAGTCCGATCCACAACACCGATGCCACCAGCACAATCAGCAACACACTGATCAGCGCGCCCACCGTGTGCGTGCCCGCATCCGATACCAGCCAGTCCCCGACATTGAAGACGCCCCAGGCATTGATCACCACCAGTGACACCACCGCAATAATCAGCAACCGCATGGTGCGCAACGCGCGCGGCACGAAGCCATTAAGCCGTGTTTCCAGCATCGGGAAGCGCTGCCGGGTTTCTTCCGGCAGCACCAGTTGATGACTGATCACCCGCGTCAGCACCAGCGACACGAACACGCCGATACCGATCGCCGCCAGCGACTGCACCGTGGCCGACAGCATGGCGGGCAGCGCCGTTTCCGGGCGCAGCAGGGTGACAATGCCCAGCGCGGCAAAATAGCCGATTGCCAGCACATGCCAGCTGCGCGCCAGCATACCGATCGCCACTCGCGAGATCGCCATATCGGCGCGATTGGCACGCTGCTGCAAGGCATGGGATACGCTGTCGCGATTCTGCATGATGACGGCCAGCGCATACACGAAGGCCAGCCCCATGATGACCAGCGTGACCATGCGACCCAGCGCTGGCGAGATATTGAAGTTGATCATCGGCACGATCAGCAGCACACCGTAACCGATAAAGCCGCTCAACCGCGCCAGCCAGGCGTTCCAGTAGGCCGCATCTTCCGCCGGAATGGGCAGCAGGCGCAGGCTGTCATCACGGGATGCAAAGACGGTCCGCAAGGCCACCTTGAACACCTCGATCAACAGGAAGGCATTCAGGAACAGGGATTCCCGCGCATCCATCTCGCCGGGCTCACCGATGACAAACAGCGCCACCAGATAACCACTGATCCAGGCCAGCAGCACCACCATCAGATCCAGCGCAGACGCCCCGATGATGCCGACACCACGGCGCATCAGTGAGGGCTTCGTCTTGACCCAGCGATTGGCTCGACCGAACAGGGGCCTGGCCAGGCGCCGAAACACGAAGAACAGAATGAGGGTGGCCAGAATCACCAACCCCAGATTGCCCAGGGCGCGCGCAATCTCCGGCATGTTCAGCGCATCGCGCGCACTGCCCAGTGCCGTCACCGCATCGACGCCGCCCGAGAACTCGCTGACAATGCCTTGAGCAAAATCCTGTGTGCTGTTGGCAATACGACGCGCCAGCGACACCTGTTCCAGCGTCTGGCCGCTGGGCGCCAACGCCATATCGACATCGGCCACTGCCACCTCCGGCAACGCCACATCGCCCTCCGCCAGCCGCTCCAGCTCGGCAATCAGATCAGCGCGTCGCGCATCATCAGCAAGAATATCGGCCAACACACGATAGGCGGAATCCTCCTGAGCGTGCGCCACACTTCCCGGAGAGAGAAGCAGTAGCACACCGAAAAACAGCGTCGATAGCGCCGTCAACAGCGCGGACGCGCGTCGGGAAGCGGGCATAGAAAATCTCCACAGCACATAGCAAAGCCACAGCATAGGAACTGGGAGAAGGGGATACCACCCGGCAACGGTTTCTGTTCGTCACAGAACGAAAAAAAGCGAAAAATCAGACGCCTCGGCGTGAGGCTTGCGTGAAAAACGGCTGCATTATCACCAGCTCATGAAAGTCGCATCGGCGCCGCCAGCGTTTCATCGGCCGTGAACACCACATCGGCCACGGTAACGGCATGCACCCGCCGCACCGCCGCGTAGACCTGCCGATAAGCGTCATCAAGTTCTGCCAGCGTGTGCACCGCATAATCCTGCGGCAACACCACATGCACCGTGACATACAGCATGCGACCCGGACGCACCATGCGCACATACAAGGCTTGCACCGGCAGGTTCGACAGCGCCTCTTCGATGGCATGACGCACCGGCACGGCCAGTGAGGCAGGCGGTGTACGATTGAGCAGTTCCATGACCGCACGCGACGCCATGCGGATCGGTACGCTCAGGCACAACAGCACCACACCAAGCACCAGCACCGCATCCACATACGGCACCAGCGACGTCCAGCCCAGCCAACGGAACAACGGCACCAGACAGAACGCCCCCAGCACAGCGGCGGAAATCAGGCTGTTCACCAGCCAGTTTTCAAAATCGGCACGCACCAGCGGGCTGCGCACATGCCGACGTGTGCGATGCATCATCCAGGCCGTAGCGGAACAGGCCAGCGTCGCAAAGGAGGCGTAGACAATGGCCAGGCCGGCGGCAATCTCGCGGCCGCCGGTCAGCAGCGTCATCACCGCGTCCACCAGGGCGACACCGGAGATGCCCAGAATCAGCAAGCCCTTGCCGGCATTCACCAGCGACTCGAAGTAGGCATAACCGTATGGGAAGCGCTCGTTGTCCGGCCCGGCCGCCAGCGCCCCCACGCGCACCGTAATCACCGCCACCAGGAAGTAGGTCAGGTTGAACAGGCCGTCCAGCAGGATAGCCCGCGATCCCGAACCCAGGGCGGCGGTGACGCCCACCACACCCAGCAACAACGCCATCGCCGCTGACAGCATCAGCGCTCCGCGTTCGGTCTTCATGTGCGTCTCCACCGGGTTGACGACGCGATGATAGCAAGCCGAACTTCAGATTGCCGTGCCCGTCATAGAGGCATAGCATAATGGCCCAGCACGCCCGACCAGGCGCCAACGGATTCGCACAGTGACCCTCCCCTTGCAGCCTGTTTCACAGGATACGCCTCGCCAGCACGCCGCCCCGGCGTCGTGGCCGCGTGCCTGGCGCAGTCTCTGGTTGCTGCTGATCCTGCCCGGCCTGCTGTCGGCGGGCACAGCGCGTGCGCTGGATCTGGATGGCCCCGCAGGTCAGCACAGCGTGGACATTCCCACGCTGGCCGTGGTCCGCGATCTGCCCGGTCATCTTCTGACGTCACCGCCTCACGAGGCCGACGACACCCCGGCCATAGCGACCGCACCTGCGGCCCGCCACACCCTGCCACAACGCGGCGCGGTGCCCCTGCCTGCCGCCCCGACGCTGGCCCGTCACCTTGAACGGCATCCTGGCCATCCCCGCGCCCCACCCGCTCTGATCTGATCCGCCGCTGTCCTTGCGACAGCCCGACGCCGGACGCCACACGCCGCGCGGCTGATGCCTCGTGCGTGCTCGCCTTCCGGTCCGACAACACGATCAGACAGGACAACTCATGCAATCCTTCTATTCCCGGGTCATCGCCTACGGGCTGGTGATCCTGCTCGGGCTCGGCGCCGTATTGCCTTCGCTGCTGCCGGAACACGCCCGTCATGCCCTGCCCGATATCTGGGCCGAACGACACATCAACCTGGGTCTGGATCTGCGCGGTGGCTCACACCTGCTGCTGGACGTGGACACCGACCGCCTGGCCGGCGAACACCTGCTGCAACAGGCCCTGGCCCTGGGCCAGCACCTGGACGACGCCGGGCTGCGACACAGCCGCCCGGTCCTGAACGAGGATGGCAGCGTCAGCCTGCGGCTGGGCCTGCCCGCTGACCAGAACGCCGCACTGGAACTGGCCCAGCGGCTGGCGCGCGAACAGCGCCCCACCGCCTTCAATGTCACGCAGGACGGCCAACGTCTGACGCTGGTTGCCACCTATGCCTGGCGCGAAGCCCTGACCCGCGACGCCGTGGAACGCAGCCTGGAAGTGGTGCGCCGACGCCTGGATGACACCGGCGTGGTGGAACCCCTGATCACGCGCCAGGGCAGCCACAGTGTGCTGGTGCAGATGCCCGGCGTCACCGACCCGGGCGAGATCAAGCGCCTGCTCGGTCGCACGGCGGTCATGACCTTTCATCTGGTGGCCGACCAGAGCGGCCCCGGGGTTCAGGAATTGCCGGACCGGCAAGGCCAGCACCTTTACCCGGTGCAACGCACCGCACTGTTGAAAGGCGAACATCTGGAGGACGCCCGCCTCGGCTTTGACGACCGCACCGGCGAGCCGCTGGTCACCTTTCACCTGAACAAGGTGGGCGCACAACGCTTTGCCGACATCACCCGCGCCAACGTGGGCCGGGCCTTTGCCGTGGTACTGGATGGCCAGGTGATTACGGCGCCGGTGATCCGCACCGCCATCACCGGTGGCCACGGCCAGATCAGCGGCGGCTTTACCAGCGGCGACGCCAGCGAACTGGCCCTGCTGCTGCGCAGCGGCGCCCTGCCCGCGCCGCTGACGGTAGTGGAAGAACGCACCGTGGGCCCGGATCTGGGCAGCGATGCCATCCAGATGGGCGTCACCACCGGGCTGCTCGGCGCCGCGCTGGTACTGGGCTTCATGCTGGTGATCTACGGTCGCTGGGGGCTGATCGCCAACACCGCACTGGTGCTCAATGTGCTGCTGACCCTGGGCCTGCTGGGGCTGCTCGGGGCCACCCTGACCCTGCCAGGTATCGCCGGGCTGATTCTCAGCATCGGCATGGCGGTGGACGCCAATATCCTGATCAATGAGCGCATCCGCGAGGAAACCCGCCGCGGCCGCCGCGCCATGAGCGCGCTCAATGCCGGTTTTGATCGCGCCTTCGGCACCATTGTGGATGCCAGCGTCACCACGCTGATCGCGGTCAGTCTGTTGTTCATGTTCGGCAGCGGACCCATTCGCGGGTTTGCCGTCACCATGGGCGCCGGGCTGCTGGTGTCCATGTTCACCGCCGTGGGCGTGACGCGCCTGCTGATGACCGCCACCGTGCGCCGCCGCCCGGGCGCGGCACTGGCCTTGCCGGAACGGGGCTGGCTGACATGCTTCCATGAGGACAGGCCGCTGGGCTTTATGCGCGTGCGCAGCGCCGGGCTGTTGCTGTCGATCCTGTTGTCACTGGCCTCCATCGGGCTATGGTTCTCGCCCGGACTGAATCAGGGCATCGACTTCCGGGGCGGCACCGCCATCGAGGTCAATGCGGGCGCTGATACGACGATCGAACCGCTGCGCGCCGCGCTGCTGCAGGCCGGTGTCACCGAGGCCAGCCTGCAACAGTTCGGTGACCCAGGGCAGTACCGCGTGCGCCTGCCCGCAGGCAGCGACAACAGCCGTATCGACACGGTGCAGACCGCCCTGCGCGGCGTCGCGCCCGATGCTGATTTTCCGAAAGTGGATAACGTCGGCCCCAGCGTCAGCGGCCAGTTTCTGGAAACCAGCCTGCTGGCCGTGCTGCTCGCAGGCGGCGGCATGTTCGCCTACCTGCGGCTGCGTTTTGCCGCGCCCTTTGCCACCGCCGCCATGGCCACCCTGGCGCTGGACCTGACCAAGACGTTCGGCTTTCTGGCGCTCACCGGCATCGAGTTCAACCTGACCGCCATCGCCGCCCTGCTGGCGCTGATCGGTTATTCGGTGAATGACAAGGTGGTGGTGTTCGACCGTATGCGCGAGCAACTGGCACAGACCCCGGACATGCCGCTCGGCGAACTGATCAACCGCTGCCTGACCGGCACGCTGACACGCACCCTGTTCACCTCGGCCACGACCTTCCTGGCCTTGCTGCCCATGGCCATCGCCGGCGGCGATGCGGTGTCCAGCTTTGCCTTGCCGATGCTGTTCGGCATTGTCGTGGGCACCGGCTCGTCGATCTTTATCGCCGCCCCGCTGGTGCTGCGCCTGGGCAAACACCGCCTGAAACAGGACCGCGAGGCCGCCAATGCACTGATGGACATGCCCTGACATTTGTCATGGCACCCGGCCTACGTGTGCTGCGGCGATTTTCAGACGAATCGGGCGCTTTCCGGCAATTTTCCGAAGCGCCCGGCTGTTTGGTGTTCAGGTGCGACCGCAGGTGCGACCGCAGGTGCGGCCGCAGGTGCGGCCGCAGGTGCGACCGCAGGTGCGGCCTTCGCACAGACGGTCCAGAGTGGCCGGGTCCAGGTGGGCGTCCAGCATGTCGGCCAGGCGGTCGAGCTGGGTGTTGCGGTGGGCGCGGTAGTCCACGGGCGTAGCGTCGGCGAGACCCGCCCAGCGCAGCAGGGCGGTGCAGGCGTCGGGGTGGTCGAACAGGCCGTGGACATAGGTGCCAGCGATCTGGTCGTCATCGCTGCGAGCCCCGTCGGGGCGGGGGCCTGCGGCGTCATGCAGTGCCAACAGGGGCCGCGCCAGGGCCGGGCCATCGCTGACGCCGTTGTGGATTTCGTAGCCTTCCACCTGCGCGGCGTCATCGGTGATGACCCGGTCTGCGAAGGTTCGGTCGGCGAACACCCCGCGCACCTGGCGCAACTGCTTGCCCGGCACCATGCGGGTGCTCAGGCGCAACAGACCCAGCCCGGGGCTCTCGCCGGGCGGCCCTTCCAGACCCTCCGGGTCAGCGAGGGTGTCACCCAGCATCTGGAAGCCGCCGCAGATGCCCAACACACGACCGCCGTAACGCAGGTGCCGTTGCAAGACCGCAGGCCAGCCCTGGGCACGCAGCCAGGCCAGGTCCGCGCGGGTGCTTTTGCTGCCGGGCAGGATGATCAGATCGGCGGGCGGCACGGGCTGATCCGGGCCCACCAGAATCAACTCCACCTGCGGGTGCAGCCGCAGGGCATCCAGATCGGTGTGATTGCTGATGCGCGGCAGCACCGGCACCACCACCCGCAGGCTGCCCTCACGGGCAGGCACCGCCACGTCGCCGAGACTGTCCTCGGCATCCAGCAACAGGCCTTGCAGGTAAGGCAACACACCCAGCAGCGGCTTGCCGGTGCGCTGGGTCAGCCAGTCGAGGCCGTTCTGCAGCAGGCGGATATCACCCCGAAAACGGTTGATCAGCAGGCCACTGACACGGCGCTGCTCGCTCACTGACAGCAAGGCCAGCGTGCCCACCAGATGCGCGAACACGCCACCGCGATCAATATCCGCCACCAGCCACACCGGGCAGTCCACCGCTTCGGCAAAGCCCATATTAGCAATGTCGTTGGCGCGCAGATTGATTTCCGCCGGGCTGCCTGCGCCTTCGACAATCACCAGATCATGGCGCGCGGTCAGCGCCTGCCAGGCGTCCATCACCGCCTCGCGGGCGTTTTTCTTGTAGTCCTGGTAAGCACCGGCTTCCAGCACGGCGGCCACGCGACCGCGCAGGATCACCTGAGCGCCGGTGTCGGATTGCGGCTTCAGCAGCACCGGGTTCATGTCGCTGTGCGCGGCAATGCCGCAGGCCTCGGCCTGCAAGGCGGTGGAACGGCCGATCTCACCGCCGTCCACCGTGACGGCGCTGTTCAGCGCCATGTTCTGCGGTTTGAACGGCGCCACCGATACGCCGCGCCGGGCCAGCGAACGACACAGGGCGGCCACCACCGTGCTCTTGCCCGCATCGGAGGTGGTGCCCTGGATCATCAGGGCGTTAGAGTTCAACGCCTTTCTGGGCGCGCACGCCCTGATCGCGGAAGGCGTGTTTGACTTCCTTCATTTCCGTCACCGTGTCGGCCAGATCGATCAGCTCCTTCGGCGCGTTGCGGCCGGTAACCACCACATGCTGCATCGGCGGCCGGTTCTGCAAATCGTCCAGCACGCGATCCAGATCCAGATACTCGTAGTGCAGGGCAATATTCAACTCATCCAGCACAATCAGGCTGTAGCTGTCGTCTGAAAGCATGCGCTTGACGATCTCCCAGGCTTCTTCCGCCTTGCGGCTGTCGCGCTCGCGGTCCTGCGTATCCCAGGTGTAGCCCTCACCCATGACGTGATAATCCACATTGTCCTGGGCCCGGAAAAAACGCTCTTCGCCGGTGCTGAAGCTGCCCTTGATGAATTGCACGACGCCGACTTTCATCTTGTGCCCGAGGGCACGCGCCACCATGCCGAAGCCGGAGCTGCTTTTGCCTTTGCCCGGGCCCGTGAGGACCAGCAGGATGCCCTGGGCCTTGTCGGCTTCCTTGATGCGGGCCTGCATCATTTTCTGTTTGCGCGCCATGCGCTCGGCATGGCGTTTCGGGTCTTTGGCGTCTTCTCGCATGGTGAATCCTCGTCAGTCACTTCAGACGCGCGGCACAAAAACCGGCGCGCCGTCGATGTGGGCCACGGCCAGCGGCTGGCCGTAGAGTTTTTCCAGCGCGTGGGGCACCAGCATGGTGCTGGCCGGGCCCCAGCAGGCTTCGCCGTCGGGATAAAGCAACAGCACATGATCGCACCAGCGCGCCGCCAGATTCAGGTCGTGCAGGCACAGGCAGACCGCGCGACCGGCATCCGCTTCGGCGCGCAGCATCTGCATCACGCTGACCTGATGATGCAGGTCGAGATGATTGGTCGGCTCGTCCGCCAACCAGATCTCCGGCGCCTGGGTCAGCGCCATGGCCAGCGCCACGCGCTGACGTTCGCCGCCGGACAAGGTGGACAACAGGCGGTCGCGCAACGGCCACAGGTCCAGGCGCTCCAGCGCCGTCCGCGCCCGGGCCAGATCGTCACCGCCCTCCATCTGCCAGGGCGACAGGAACGGGTGGCGACCGATCAACACGGTTTCCATCACCGTGGACGGAAACCCGTCCTGCCGTTCCTGGAATACCACCGCCAGCCGTTGCGCCACTTTGCGGCGTGACAAACGGGCCAGTGGCTGATCTGCCAGACACACAACACCCGAGCGCGGCGTGCGCAATCCGGCCAGCGTGTGCAACAAGGTGGTCTTGCCGACGCCATTGGGCCCCAGCACCCCCCATACCTGCCCGGCGGCCAGTTCCAGGGTCAGCGCGCGGCCATCGGCACGGCCGGGAATATCCAGCACCAGATCTGCAATCTGCATCATGAAGCGCGACTCCTGTGCAGCAGGAACAGGAACGTCGGCACGCCCAACAAGGCGGTAATCACCCCCACCGGCAACTGCTCCGGCGCCAGCGTCGTGCGCGCCACGGTATCGGCTACGGTCAGCAACACCCCACCCGCCAGCGCCGCCGCAGGCAGGATCACGCGCTGATCATTACCCAGCACCAGACGCAGCATATGCGGCACGATCAAGCCGACAAAACCGATGCTGCCCGCCGTGGTCACCGCCACCGCCGTCAGCAGGCTTGCCAGCACGTAGATGCCCCACTCCACCGGCCGTACCGCGACGCCGAGTGCCGCCGCCTGCAAGGGGCCACGGGCCAATACGTTCAGCGTGCGGCCCGCCGGCAACAGCACCAGGCAGGCGAGCAGCAACACCGTGACAGCAGGCCAGGGACTGCGCGCATAGCTCAGGTCGCCCATCAGCCAGTACAGCATGCCCGGCAAACGCTCCGCCGGACTCAACGCCAGCATCAAGGTAATCAGCGCGCCCCAGCCCGCCGCAACCACGACACCGGTGAGCAGCAAACGGGTGGGTGTCCAGCTGCCGGTACCATGCGCCAGACCGAATACCAGCAGCGCCGAAATCAGCGCGCCGCCGAAAGCGGCTGTCGGCACCAGCAGCAGACCCAGCCCCAGGAACATCGCGCCCAGCGCCCCCACCGCCGCGCCACCCGACAAACCCAGCACATAGGGGTCCGCCAACGGATTGCGCAACAGCACCTGCATCAGGGCCCCGGCCACGGCCAGCAAGCCGCCCACAGCAAACGCTGCCAGCGCACGAGGAGCACGCAACTCCAGCACCAGAATCCGGTGCAGCGGCTCACCACCGCCGCCGAAAACCGCAATCAGTTGCTGGCGGGAAATCGGCTCACTGCCAAACGCCACCGCACCCAGCAACGCCAGCAGCGCGGCCAGCACCAGCAGCGCAAACACGAAAATCGTTCGATTAACGCCGCGCACGGGCCGTATCCAGATGCGCACACAGATCGCGGGCGCCGTACAGTAAGCGCGGCGTGGGGCGCTGGATCAGCGAGGGCGCCACAAAGAACAGATTGTCGCGCTGCACCGCCGTGAGATCCGGCCAGGCCCGCCAATGATCCAGCCAGTCCGCATTTTCTTCGCCCATGCCCCCCGCCACGATGGCTTCGGGGTTGCGTTGCAGCACCGACTCAAGACTGATGCGTGGAATCTGCCGTGGCAGCGCCGCAAAGATATTCTCGCCTCGACACAGATCGATGACCTGATGAATGAAATGGCTGTCGTTCACCGTCATCAAGGGCTCGTCCCAGACCTGGTAGAACAGCGGCACCGGGGCGGCATCGCGGTAACGCAGGCGCAATGCCTCGATGCCCTGGCGGAAATCCGCCGCCGCCTGATGCCCTTCCGATTCACTGCCCAGCAGGATCGACAGCCGCTCCAGCGAACTGGCCACCTCTTCAAACGTCTGCGGTTCGGAAATAAACAGCGTGCGGCCGAGCCGCCTGAGCGTCGCCACCTGCTCCGGCGGATTACCGGACGGCATCACCAGAATCAGGTCCGGGTCCAGCGCCAGCAGGGCTTCCAGATCCAGTCGCCGGTTACTGCCCAGTTGCGGCAGCCTGGCCGCTTCCGGCGGGTAGTCACTGTAGTTCACTGCGGCCACCATACGGGCGCCACCCCCGGCAGCGTAGACCAGCTCGGTCGCCCCGGGGGACAGGGCCACCACCCGCTGCGCAGGGTGATTCAGACACACCCGATGGCCATCATCATCCAGCACACAGCGCGCAGGCGTATCCGCCAACGCCAGCGAGGCGGTGGTCAGCAGGCCAGTCATCAACAGCCTTGTCATCCAGTGCAGACACATGGGCATTCCGCAGCACCCGGGTCAGAGCAGCGTATCAGGCATTGCGGCGGGGGTATCAAGGCGGGGAACGGCAGGCACGGCTGTCCGGCGGACAGGCCTGTCGGCGCCCCGTGATTGCCCACCGCAATCTCCGGCGTTTTCGATCTCACTCAGGCCGGTCTCCGGGCTGACGGCAGGAATCTTCATCCCCGGTACGACGCCTTCCCACGCGTTGCGCAGTGGCCGGGCCCTGAAGCGTGCCCTGTCATACCTGTTGCCGATCACCGTTGCGGGGGCAGCGCCGGGTTTGGCCTGCGGCCTCACCGGTCTTCCCGTTTCTCCCTTGCGGGACACCTGAATGCGCGGCGACAGTAGCACAGCGCCCGCGGAGCGCCAACTTCAGCCTCAGCGCATAGCCTGAGCCAGCGCCCGATCCAGCCGCAGCAACCCGTCATCGTCGGCGGGCAACCCGATACGCAGTGCGGACGGCGACGTCAGCAGCCGAACGAGAACCCCCTGACGGGCCAGTGCCTCGAACAACGGCCCGGCCGCTGTGGTGAGACAGTAGCGGAACAGATCGCACTCCCCCTGAGGTGCCAGCCCCCGGGCTTGCAGGACACGATCCAGCGCCCGGGCCATGGTCGCCAGCCTGCGGGCCTGATGAATCGGCCAATCAGAATTACGAACGGCTGCATTCAGCGCAAAACGCGCCGGGCCGCTCAACGCCCAGGGACCCAGTTGCTCCGCCAGTTGCCCACAGGCCTCTGCCGGGCCACCCACCACCCCGGCGCGCACGCCCGCCAGGCCATGGAACTTGCCCAGGGAGCGCAGCACCCAGAAACCCGGTGCGCCGCACAGCGACCCCAGCGATGCCACCGGCGCGGCTTCCACAAAGGCTTCGTCGAGAATCAGCCAGCCTCCGCGCTGCGCCAGTGACGCCTGCCAACGGCGCAAGACGGCGTCGCCCGTGAGTTCCCCGGTGGGATTGTTCGGGTTCAGCCAGACCAACACGTCCAGCGTTGGCAGCGCCATGTCGACCTGACCCGGATGCAGGGGCTGCACCTGATGCCCCGCCGCCGCCCAGCAGCGGGCGTGCTCGGCATAGCCCACGGCAGGCACACCCACCCGGGCCACGCCGTACTGCGTGCGCCACAACCAGGGCAGGCACTGGATAGCGCTCTGCGTGCCCGGCACCAGCACGCAACCACTGTGGTCCGGCGCCCCCAGCCAGCGCTGCGCCTGCGGCAACAGACCGTCGTCCGGGTCCGGCAAGCGCTGCCAGACTGCGCGCGGCACAGGCGGCAGGGGAAACGCCCAGGGGCTGATGCCGGTGGACAGGTCCAGCCACTGGCCCGCAGGGCGGTTCCATTGCAGGGCCGCGCGGTGCAGGCGGCCGCCGTGTTCAAGGGAAAGGTCATCGGTCATGTGGCAGCGATTCCCATCATCACAATCACCCAAACCGCGACGCCCCGCCGCAGCAAACGCAGCGCGGCCGAAATCGAATCCGCCGACGCCGTCTCGCCTTCGCCCAGCACGGGCCGTCGGCGCCAACCGCCATGGTAAGGCGCCGGGCCGCCCAGCCGGATCTGCAAGGCACCGGCGCCCGCCGCCATCACCGGCCCGGCATTAGGGCTGTCCCACTGCGAGGCCTGACGCCGCCAGCAGCGCAGCGCGCCCCGGCCATGCCCCACCAGTGCATAGGTCAGTGCCACCAGACGTGCGGGCACCCAGCCCAGCAGGTCGTCCAGCCGCGCCGCCGCGCGGCCGAAGTAAAGAAAGCGCGGCGTGCGATAGCCCCACATGGCATCCAGCGTATTCACCAGGCGATGCAACACCACGCCCGGCAACCCGGCCAGCGCAAACCAGAACAGGCTGGCAAAGACGGCATCGGCGCCATTTTCCAGTACCGATTCCGTCGCCGCAGCGGCCACACCTTCTGCATCCAGTTGCGCCGTGTCGCGGCTGACCAGACGCGCCACCTGGTGTCGTGCTTGCGGCAGGTCGCTCGCCGCCAGTGGCAGCGCCACCGCCCGGGCATGTTCGGCCAGGCTGCGCCAGCCCAGTGCCCACCACAGCCCCAGTACCTGCAACACGAACAGCATCAGGCCGTCCAGCCATCGACTCAGCCAGAACACCAGCACGACGGGGGGCAACACCAGCAGGCCTGCCGCGAACATACCGGCAAACACCGAGCCGGGGGCGCGATTGAAACGCGCCTCCAGCGCAGCGGCCAGGCGCCCGAAGCCGACCAGCGGATGCCAGCGGCGCGGCTCACCCAGGAGCGCATCCAGGAGCAGCGCACTGACCATCACAAGCGGCAGGGACACCAGTACGGGCATCACGTCAGACATGTCTCGGGGCGGCAGGGGCCATCAGAAAACGGAGCGACAGTGTGCGTGACGTGCCTGCCGCTGACCAGTCTGCGCGATGCCATCCGGTTGACTTTTCTTCGCGCCGGTCTAGGATGCGCGGAGATTTCACGACCGTGGCAGGTGCGTCCGCGAGGACGTTAAACGGGAAGTCTGGTGCGGATCTCTGATCCAAGACCAGCGCTGCCCCCGCAACGGTGATCGGTGACAGGCATGACCGGCGTTTGATCACGCCAGCCACTGCGCAACGCGCGGGAAGGCGTCATGCCGAAGGCGTTTCCTCAACCGGAACCCCCTTCGACCGAGAGCCCGGATACCGGCCTGCCACCGGCTATCGACGCAACTGCGGTGGGCTGTTGCGTGGGGTTTCTTCGTTCCACCCCCCTGATAGCTGCCAGAACCAACACCGCAGACTGTGGGGCACGCCTGTGCCCGCACGGGGGATGATCATGAGCGCACTTCGCCTGCTGCCAGCCCTGCTGGTGGTCTGTGCATGGCCTGTGCAGGCCCGGCCACCGGCCACGCTGGAGCCGGTGCCGGTGCATGCCCGCGCCCTGAACGCGGCCGACGATCATGTCGGCAGCACGGGCACGGTGCGCGTGATCGAACGCGAGACCTTTGCCCATCGCATTACCACACTGGCCGACACCCTGCGCGACCAGCCCGGCATGCAGTTGCGCGAGAGCGGCGGCCTGGGCAGCGCCAGCACCCTGACGTTGCGCGGCGCCAGTGGTCGGCAGTTGCCGGTGTTTCTGGACGGCATGCTGCTCAACGATCCGCTCTATGGCGGTTTCGATGCCACGCAAATTTCCCTGCACGATATCGGGCGCATTCATATTTATGCTGGCCAGGCCCCGGCACGTTATCCGCAAGCCGGGATTGGCGGCGCCATCGCCCTGGAATCGCTGGATACCGCCGACGCCGAGCGGCTGCGCGTGCGGCTGGGTGGCGGCAGCTTCGGCACGCGCCGGGCCGGGCTTTTTACCGGGGGCCAGCAACACCGGCTGGGCTACTGGCTGTCGTTGAACCATCAGGCGGCGGATAACGATTTTCCCTTCGACAACCATGCAGACTGGTTCAACCCCAACGACGGGGCACGCACGCGGCGGCGCAATGCCGACGTGCGCCAGGACGACGCCAGCGCGCGCCTGAACCTGGCCCGCGACAACGGCGACCACATCGACCTGCTGTGGCAATGGAGCGACAAGGATCAGGGCATTCCCAGCATCCAGAACTGGGCCAACAACCGCGCCCGGCTGACCCGCACCCAGCAGCGCGCACAACTGCAATATCGCGGCCAGCAGCCGTTTGCCGGTCGTTTGCATCACAGTCATCGGCTGCTGGTGGCGCACTTCGATGAGCATTACGCCGATCGCACCGGGCGCGTCGGCACGGGCACGTATGACGTCGCCACGGATACCGACCAGATCGGACTGCACAATGCGCTGAGCTGGTTGCAAGGCGGGCATATTTTCAGCGTCGCGCTGGATCTGCAGCACTACGATCAGTGTCAGGACAATCGTTTGCAACCGGAGCGCTCGGGGCAGCGCGAACGGCGCGTGCTGGCCAGTGCCATCAGTCACGAATGGCATAGTGATGACGCACGCTGGCAGACCCAGGCCGTGCTGCGCCACACCGCGCTGCGGGACGATGCCGATGATGTGGGCACTGACGACAGCGTGTCGCGCGAGCGAGTCACCGGCACGTATCACGGCTGGCACCTGGGCAGTCGTTATGCCCTGACACAGGCATGGAGCATGCAGGCCAACGTGTCCCGGCAAGCACGCCTGCCAACCCTGGTGGAACGATTCGGTCAGCAGGGCGCCTTTGTCGGCAACCCGAACCTGGAAGCTGAAGAAGCCCTCAACACCGAGCTTGGCCTCACTTTTTCACAGACGCGTTATCACCTCGCGTTGACGGGCTTTCACCGCGACCTCTCCCCCGCCATCGTGACCATCTATGACGCCCGCGGCGTGGGACGCTATATCAACAGCGAAGGCCGACTGATCGGCATTGAAGCCGAAGCACGACTGGAGGTGACCCGCCGCTGGTCTCTGGATGCCCATGGCACCTGGCTGGATTCCGAAAGCCGCTCACCGAATATTGCCGACCGGGACGGGCGGAAACTGCCGGGCCTGTATCACCGTAGCGCCCGTGTTGGCAGCCACTGGCAGATCGGCGCTTTCGAACTGACCTGGCTGGGCCGCTACGACGACGAACTCTATTACGACTCGGTCAACGCCTTGCGCGCCGACAGCCGTGTGCTGATGGATGCACGACTCGGCTGGCTGCCACGCTGGCAACACACATCACGCCTGCGGCTGGATCTGGAGGTACGCAATATCAGCGACCGCCGCTATCAGGACTTCAACCGTTTTCCCGGTGTCGGGCGTGCCGCCTTCGTGACACTGGATATCGCCTTGTAACCCTCAACCTGGAGCACCCCATGCGCCATCAATATGCATTGTTCTCGCGCCTGATCCTGTTGCCTTTGCTGACACTGCTGCTGGCCGCCTGCGGCGGCAGTTCCGGCAGCAGCGATCGCCGCCCCAACTTCGACGGCAACGTTGCGGTGGTCACCACTGCGGCGTCGGATTTTTCATCAGGCGGCATTGATCTCATAGATCTGGATCAGGCTCCGGGGCGCGCCTATGGCCCCTACCACAGCACCGCATCCGATATTTCCGTCGTCACCCATGGGCGTGACTATTACCTGATCGAACGTTTCCAGACGGATCGCATCAATAAAGTGGATATCGACCAACCGGCCCTGTTCACCTGGCGCTACAGCGCGCTCGAAGCTGGCGACGAAGCCTCCAGCAATCCTTACACGATGATCTTTGCCAGCGATGACAAAGCCTACTTGCTGCGCTACGGCAGCACCCATGCCTGGATCGTCGATCCGACGGCTACCCATGAGGACGATTTCCATATCGGTTCGCTGGACCTGTCCCACTACACGCCGGATGGCTTCGATGTGCCGCGCATGTCCAGCGCAGTGATCGTCGATGACAGGCTGTTCATCACGCTGCAGCGCCTGGGCGGTTTCGGCGCCGACGACAACCCGCGCCCCTTCGATCCCGCCAACACCAGCTATGTCGCCGTCTTCGATATCAACACCGATGAAGAAATCGTTACCGGACACGGCGAAGAAGGCCTGCCGGGCATTCCGCTGTTTACCCGCAATCCGGAACACATCACCCATCATCCCGATATCGGTCTGCTGGTGCAGAGTATCGGCAATTATGGCAGCAATGATCTCAGTGGCATTGATCGCATTGACGCCGACACCTACGAGGCCACCCGCCTGGTCGAAGGCAGTGCTGAACTCGGCGCTATTTCCGGTGTTGCCCTGATAGACGCAGAGACCGGCTTCCTGGTGACCTACGGCGGCTGGATGAACAATACCCTGCGCCGCTTCAACCCGGTTTCCGGCACTGTCGGTGATGTGGTGGCGAACATTGAGGCACAACATGTCACCAGCCTCGCCGTCAGCCCCCAACAGCAGCTCTGGGTCGGCCTCGGCCTCATCGTCGACAACAACCGCGATGATATTCTGGCGCCCGGTCTTTACGTCATGGATCCTGATGCCGATACGACGCTGCGCCGCATCAACACCTCCGGCAATCCGATTGGCGTCAGCTTCATGCAGGCACCGGGCATCGACGAGGACAGCGACGACGAGGTCACGCCGTGACGGCACCGGACGCCACCTTTGCAGAGCACGCCCGAGCGCGCCAGGCGCGCCTGACCAAACCGGCCGGCTCCCTCGGTCGGCTTGAGCAACTGGCGATCACGCTTGCGGCTCAACAGGGTCGCGAGCAGCCTTCCGTTGAACGGGTGCATATCGCGCTGTTTGCCGGCGATCATGGTGTATGTGAGGAAGGTGTTTCTGCCTTCCCGCAGGCCGTTACCGCGCAGATGATCGCCAACTTTGCCGGGGGCGGTGCCGCGATCAGTGTGCTGGCGCGGCAGCTCGGCGCCACCTTCGAGATCATCGATACCGGCACGCTCGGCGCCCTGCACCCCGCTGCGCAGGATGTGCGGGTCGGCCCCGGCACTGCGAATCTGGCACGGACCGACGCCATGACGCCGGCACAACGGGATCAGGCACTGGCCGCGGGTGATGCGGTCGCAGCGCGCGCTGCCGAAGCCGGCGCCGAGTTGTTCATTGGCGGTGAAATGGGCATCGGCAATACCACCAGCGCCAGCGCGCTGGCCTGCGCGTTGCTCGATGCGCCAGCGACCCGGCTGGTCGGCCCGGGCACCGGGCTCGACACACACGGAGTGGCGCACAAGACGCGGGTGATCGAGCGCGCCTTGCAGCGCCATGCCAACACCCACGGCGCGCAGGCCCGGCAACCTCTGGTCGCGCTCGCGTCCCTGGGCGGTTTCGAAATCGCTGCCCTGGCGGGCGCCTTGCTCGGCTGCGCGGCGCGACGCCTGCCGGTGCTGGTGGATGGTTTTATCGTTTCCGTCGCCGCACTGGCGGCGGTGCGCCATGACCCGGCGCTGCGCGACTGGCTGCATTTCGCACACCGTTCGGGCGAACCCGGACACACGCATGTGCTGACCGCACTGCACGCCGAACCGTTGCTGGATCTGGGTATGCGGCTGGGAGAAGGCAGCGGCGCGGCCGTGGCCGTGCCGCTGATGCGCGCCGCCTGCGCGCTGCATAACGAGATGGCCAGCTTTGATCAGGCGGGGGTGGATCAGCCGCCCGGGTAAAAAAAAGCCGGCATGCACAGGTCATGCATGCCGGCGAGGCTGTTTACTGGAAAGGCTGCCACGGAATCGGCGGCTCAGAGTTTGTCGGCAATCAGAATCGCCAGCGCACCACAGAACACACCCACTCCGATGACTCTGATCGCCCAGGAACGCATGGACAGCCAGTCTGTGACCTGCAGTCGATAGACGATGGCGGACCATCCCGTACGCGAGATCTGCATTGTTTCCCCCCTGCACGGCGGACGCCGGCCTTCCCTTATCGGCCCGTCCATGCAACATGACAGTTCGACGCTTCCCCACGCCGCACCTACCCAACGTCGTACTACGCTCACGTGCGATGTTGTTATGTGTGAAGACCGCATCGTGAACAGAAGCCATTCTGTGACCCGTCCGACGGACGGGCTTGTCCAGTCGTCTCAGATTACTGGTCTGTTTGTCTCAGGACCTCGGTGGCTGCGCTGTCCCGGCACATCCTGTCCAGCCATTGGCGCAACACCGGATACGCCGCCTGCGCACTGTCATCTGCACCCACCGCCGTCACCGGCACGGCATCGCGGGCCGCCAGAAGATCCCCCGGCAACACATCAAAGGTCCGGCGGAACAGCCGGGTAAAATGACTCTGGCTGGTAAAGCCCCAGCGCACGGCAACGTCGATGACACGCTTCGGACGCCCCTGCGCGCCCGCATGCGCCAGTTCTTCGTAGCAACGCCGCAGGCGCGCATCACGGATGAACCCGGCCACGCCGCCCAGCGGCGCAAACAGTCGATACAGGCCCGCCCGCGAAAAACCGAAACGCCGACACAAGTGCTCCGGCGTCAGGTCATCCTGACCCAGGCACTGCAGGATATACGCGCACACCGCATCCAGCCGGGCCTGCTCAGGCAGAGCCCCCATGGCCTGGTCCCGGTCCTGATGCAGACCCCGAAACGCCGCCACGGTCGTGGCCACGAGTGTTTCATTGATGGCGGGCAGCACCTCCGGCCCCGCCAGCGCCAGTTGCCGCCACACCGTCAGCAGATGGCAACCGAGAATCTCGGCCAGCGGCGACCCGGCACGCAGCACGGTCGCGCGCGGCAACGCACCAGCCCGCCGCACCTGCTCCCGCGGAATAACCAGCGACAGCACACGGGAAGCCTCCGCGCGCGTCGTCATCGGATCGGCCATATCCAGCAGCCCGATATCGCCAGGCTGCACGATCATCTCGCGATGGCCCGAGTGCCCCCGATACCCGCCCGTCATGTACAACTGCACCAGCAACGGCTCGGCGCCGTCGTCCATACGGTGACGCAGGCCTCGCTCATAATGGCTCGCAGGAAACAGGCTTTCGGCCAGCATCAATTGCTGCAGATCACAGGTGTCGATGCGCGCGTTGAAGGCGTCGGCCGTCTCGTCGGCCGCGCGAGCATGAAACAGCGGCGACAGGCTCTCACGCCAGAGGGCATAGCCCTCTTCAGCAGGAAGCGCCGTCGTGTCCAGCACATCAAAGGGCAACCCCGGAGGCGCCGTATTGTGATTATTGTTCAACATGCCGTGTATCCCCCGTACCGCTCGATCTTACCGTGATACCGGGCGTTATGTGAACCATGTCACACTTTGTCAATTTGCGCCTTTTCTGGTCACCCCTGACCTCACCTGCCCTCACCTGACCCCAGCCCACCACACTTGCCCTTTGCGCCCACCGCCACTACCTTCGTGCCTCCTGCCCGCCAATGGACCCTCGCCCGTGACCTGCACTGCCCCCTGCATCATTGATCTGCTTCGCCACGGTGAGCCTGAAGGCGGTGTCATGTACCGTGGCCAGCGCGACGATCCCTTGAGCGAGACCGGCTGGGCGCAAATGCGTCAGGCGGCGGCGGGCATCCGCCACTGGCAGCATGTGATCAGTTCACCCCTGCAGCGCTGCCAGGCCTTTGCCCGGCAACTCGCCGACGAGCGCGGCCTGCCGCTGAGCGTGAACCCCGCCCTGCGTGAAATCAGTTTCGGTGACTGGGAGGGGCTGACCCCCGAGCAGGTCGAGGCGCGGGATGGCGGCCGCCTGGCCGCCTTCTGGGCCGACGCCGAACGGCACCCGCCGCCGGGCGGTGAGCCCATCAGCCTGTTCCATCAGCGCGTGGCCGCCGCCTGGCATGCCCTGCTCGACACACCGCCCGCCGAACACCTGCTGATCGTCGCCCATGGCGGTGTCATTCGCATGATTCTGGCGGAGGTGCTGGGCCTGTCGCCGGCACGAGCCATGGCCGGCTTCCAGGTGCCGTTCGCCTGCCGCACGCGGGTCCGCATGGACCTGACCCCCCATGGCCGCCTGGTCAGCCTGACCAGCCACGGGCTGGCGGACGCGCTGTAATGCAATCGCTGCGTCTGGCCCTGGCTCTGCTGACCCGCATTCCCGTGCGCCTGGCCACTCCGGTGACCGCCGCAGACCACGGTCGCGCGGTGTCGGCGTATCCGCTGGTGGGCGCCTTGCTGGGAGGGTTACTGATGGCCCTCGCCGGGCTGGCCGTGCACAACGGCTTGCCCGTCTGGCCCACGGCCATCGCCCTGCTCACCCTGCAGGTCGTGCTGACTGGCGCATTGCATCTGGATGGCCTGGCGGACAGCGCGGACGCGTGGCTTGGCGGACAAGGCGACCGCGCCCGCACGCTGCGCATCATGAAGGACCCGGCCTGCGGTCCGGCGGGGGTATGCGCGCTGCTGCTGGTGTTGCTGGGGCGCGGCGCGGCGCTGGCGACATTGCTGGCGCTCGGCACCGCGACCGCCCTGTTGCCACTGCTGCTGGCGCCGCTACTCGGGCGCAGCGCCTGCGCGGCGCTCTTCCTGAGTCTGCCCTACGTGCGTGCTGGCGGTCTGGGGCACGACGCCGCAGAAACGCTGCCACGCAAACGGGTTGGCCTGGCCATTGCCGTGGCACTGCTGGGTACTGTGGCGGTGGGCGGCGGGGTCGGCGCGCTGATGCTGGGGATCGCCCTGCTGGCGTTCCTGCTGGCGCGCCAGCAGATGCAGCAGCGCCTGGGGGGCTTTACCGGCGACACCGCAGGTGCGCTGGTGGAAATAACAGAAACACTGGTGTTGCTGGGCGCGGCACTGTGGCTGGGCCGCAGTTGATCGCCTCGGCCACGCCGTGTCAGAGGGGCGCCTTGAGCGGCATCGACAGCCCGGCCATCACCAGCTCCACGCGCTGGCAGCGCGCCGCCAGCGCCTGATTCAGCCATCCCAGCTCATCACAGAAGCGACGGGTCAGCGGGTCCATGCCGATGGTACCCAGGCCGGTCTCGTTGCTGACAATCACCACATCGGCCGGGTACGCCACCAGGGCCTGCAAGAATGCATCGCGCTCACGCCCGAAGGTGGCCTCGCCCGCATGCAACAGGTTGCTGACCCACAGGCTCATGCAGTCCACCAGCAGGCAGGGGGGCGTGGGCGCCGCAGCGGCCTCGCGCAACACGGCACCCAATGCCAGCGGCGCCTCCACCAGGCGCCAGTGCGCCGGACGCCGGGCCCGATGCCGATCAATACGAGCTGCCATTTCCTCGTCGCCTGCGGTGGCCGTGGCCACATACACCACCTGCGCATGGGCGCGGGCCAGCGCCTCGGCACGGCCACTCTTGCCGCTGCGTATACCGCCCAGAATCAGCGTTTTCTGCATGCTCGCCTTACTCGCTTTGTCAGTATCACCACATTGGTGTCGATGATATCGGATTTGCCCGCCCCCTCCCGCCCGGCTAGTGTAAAAACTCGTGAGGCATTTGTTTGCAAAGGACACTGTCATGATTCTGCCCCCTGGTACCCGTCGTTGCCTGCCGCTGCTGTGCATGGCCCTGCTGCTGGTCGGTTGCGGCAACCCGGCGCCATCGCCGTTTGCGGGCGCCACCGCCTGGACCGGGGCGCGCATCTGGACCGGTGAAGATGAAGGCTACCTGGAAGACGCCGCGCTGATCGTCCGGGATGGCAAGGTGCTGGCCGTGCATCGCGGCGACCTGCCCCATGACGTCAAGGTGCAGGATGTCAGCGGCCATTACCTGATCCCCGGACTGATCAATGCGCACGGGCATGTCGGCATGGCGCGCGGACTGGACACCGGCCCGGCCATCCACAGCCGCGCCAATGTGGAAGCGCAGTTGCAGTTGTATGCCCGCTACGGCATCACCACGGTGATCAGCCTGGGCGACGAGCCGCCCCAGGCGTTCGAGGCACGCGACGAGCAGAATGCCGCTGATCCACGCATGGCGCGCCTGTTCCTGGCTGGCGACGTGCTGCATCCGCCGGATGCGGCCAGCGCGCGCGGCAAGGTCGAGGCACTGATGCGCATGAACCCGGACTGGATCAAGATCCGCGTGGACGATCACCTGGGCACGGCAGACAAGATGCCGCCCGATGTGTATGGCGCCGTGATTGATGCCAGCAACGAATTCGGCCGGCCACTGGCTTCGCACATGGTCACGCTGGAGGACGCCAAGGGACTGCTGCGCGCCGGCACGCATCTGATTGCGCACAGCGTGCGCGATGCGCCGGTGGACAACGAACTGATTGAATTGATGCGCGAGCGTGACATCTGCATCACCCCGACACTGACCCGGGAGGTGTCGGTGTTTGTGTACGCCGAGCGCCCGGATTTCTTTGACGACCCCTTCTTCCTGAAAGCCGCCGACCCCGACGTGCTGGATGCGCTGCAGGCACCAGACATGCAGGCACGCTTCACCGGCCGGGCCGCCGACTATTACCGCGCCGCGCTGCCACTGGCCAAGGCCAACATGTTGACCTTGCACGAAGCGGGTGTGCGCGTGGCCATGGGCACCGACAGCGGCCCCCCGGCGCGCTTTCAGGGTTACTTCGAGCACATGGAAATGGCGATGATGCAGGACGCGGGCATGACACCACTGGAAGTGCTGATCGCCGCCACCCGTGATGCCGCCGACTGCACCGGTGTCGGCGAGCACCTCGGTACACTGGCCCCCGGAAAATGGGCCGACTTCTTGCTGCTGGGCGCCGATCCGATGCAGGATGTGCGGCATCTCCGCCGACTGGCAGGCATCGTGCTGGCCGGCCATCTGCAACACTTTGACGACGTGCCCTATGCCGCTGAACACCGTTGACATCAATCGCCAGCGCGGCCACTTCAGCGACCGCGAGCAGCTGTGGCTGTTCGGCTACGGCTCGCTGATCTTCAAGGTGGATTTTCCGTTCCGGGATTGCCGACCGGCGTATATCCGTGACTGGTCGCGGCGTTTCTGGCAGGGATCACATGACCATCGCGGTACGCCGGAAGCCCCGGGGCGTGTTGCCACCCTGATCCGGGAACCCGGCGCCTGCTGCGTCGGTATGGCGTATCTGATTACCCCGGCGGTGTTCGAGCATCTGGATATGCGCGAGAAAAATGGCTACCTGCGTTTCAGCACACCGCTGACGTTCACCGATGACCGCGCCCCGGATCAGGAAGACGGCCTTGTCTATATCGCCACCGAGGACAACGCCGCGTTTCTCGGCCCGGCCGCCGAAGAGGATATTGCCCGCCACATTGCCCGGGCCCAGGGGCCGAGCGGCCCCAATCGCGATTACCTGCTCAATCTGGCCGACGCCCTGCGCACGCTGGGCGCCGACGACGAGCATGTGTTTGCCATCGAGCGCTATCTCCGGTAGCGGCCCACTCAGATGAACGGCGCGGGCTTTACCGCCGTACCGCCATCCAGCGCAATCACATTGCCCGTGATATACGCCGCCGCCGGTGACGCCAGGAAAACCGCCAGCCCCTCCATATCACGCGGCTCGCCCAGACGCTGAAGCGGCACCTGCGCCGCCTGGGCATTCGCCACGGCCTCGTCCTTCATGATGAAACGGGTCATCTTGCTGGGGAAAACGCCCGGAGCAATGGCGTTGACCGTGATGTGCTGCGCGGCCAGTTCATTGGCCAGAATGCGGGTCAGATGATTCAGTGCCGCCTTGCTCGGCCCGTAGGCATAGGCCTGCATGCTGGCGGTGGTTTGCCCGGCGATGGAGGTGACATTGATGACCCGCGCCGGATCATCGGCACTGCCTGCGGCGGCCAGAAGAGGCATGCATCGCTGCGTCATGACAAACGCGGCTTTCACATTCAGGTTCTGGATCTTGTCCCAGGCCTCACCGGGGTAATCCTCGAAGGAGGCCCCCCAGGTCACACCGGCGTTGTTCACCAGCACATGGAGTTTTTCTTCGCGGGCCTTCAATGCCTCCACCAGCGCCTGGCAGCCGGCTTCGGTGGACAGATCAGCCGCGATGCCAATGCAGGTGCCATGGGCCGACAGGGCTTTCGCGGTCTCGGCGCAGGCCTCGGCCTTGCGCGATGCCACATAGACCGTGGCGCCGTGTTTCACCAGCCCCTCGGCAATCATGTAGCCAATGCCGCTGGTGCCGCCCGTGACCAGGGCAATCTTGCCGTGGATGGAAAACAGATCCACCATGAGCTTCTCCTGCTTGCTGCGGTTTATCGGAATGCCAGCAAGGTTGCAGCCCACAAAGGAATAACACAATGACCGATCGGATCTTCGAGGGACTACTGATTCTGGTGGCCGCCGTATTCACCGTCTTCTTTGCCGTGACCATCGTGCCGGCCCTGCTGGAAAGCGGTGACATTGTCGGGGCTGTTCTGGCGGGCTTCGTGAACCCCTTCGCGGCGGGCTATTCCACGGATGTCATTCTCTGCTGGTTCGTGCTGCTGATCTGGGTGCTTTACGAACGGCGCCAGCTTGGCATTCGTCATGGCTGGATTTGCCTGCTGACGGGGCTGGTGCCCGGGGTTGCCGTAGGCTTTCCGTTGTATCTCGTCCTGAGACGTCGACAGTTACCGGCAACACGCGGCTGAAAAAAAGGGATAAAAAAAAGGCGGGCTTTCGCCCGCCTTTTTCAGTCAACACAACCGGTTGTCGAGATCAGATGTTCTCGAACTGGCCCATGGTGTTGTCTTTACCGCCAGCCTTCAGTGCTGCTTCACCAGCGAAGTACTCTTTGTGGTCATCACCGATGTTGGAACCGGCCATGTCCTGGTGCTTCACGGTCGCGATGCCCTGACGGATTTCCTTGCGCTGAACGCCTGCAACGTAAGCCAGCATGCCTTCGTCGCCGAAGTAGCCTTTGGCCAGGTTGTCGGTGGACAGTGCTGCAGTGTGGTACGTCGGCAGCGTGATCAGGTGGTGGAAGATACCTGCTTCACGGGCCGCGTCACGCTGGAAGTTACGGGTCCACTCGTCAGCCAGCTTGGCCAGATCGGTGTTGTCGTAATCAGCGCTCATCAGCTTGGCGCGGTCGTAGGCAGAAACGTCTTTGCCTTCAGCCTGCCATGCATCGAACACCTGCTGACGGAAGTTCAGGGTCCAGTTGAAGGACGGGCTGTTGTTGTAAACCAGCTTGGCGTCCGGCACCACTTCGCGGATGCGGTTAACCATTTCTGCGATCTGGCCGACGTGGGGCTTCTCGGTTTCGATCCACAGCAGGTCAGCGCCGTTCTGCAGGCTGGTGATGCAATCCAGGACCACACGGTCGATACCGCTGCCTTCCTTGAAGCAGAACAGGCCAGAGGCCAGACGCTTCGGCTTGAGCAGCTTGCCGTTGGACTTGATGACCACGTCGCCGTTCTGGATTTCGTCAGCGCTGGTGATGTAGTCGCCGTCCAGGAAGCTGTTGTACTGGTCGCCCAGGTCGCCCGGCTCGTTGGTCACGGCGATCTGCTTGGTCAGGCCAGCGCCCAGGGAGTCGGTACGGGCAACGATCACGCCGTCGTCCACACCCAGCTCCAGGAACGCGTAACGGACCGCGTTGATCTTGGCCAGGAAGTCAGCGTGAGGAACGGTCACTTTACCGTCCTGGTGGCCACACTGCTTCTCGTCAGACACCTGGTTTTCGATCTGGATACAGCAGGCACCGGCTTCGATCATCTGCTTGGCCATCAGGTAGGTCGCTTCCGCGTTACCAAAGCCAGCGTCGATGTCGGCAATGATCGGCACAACATGAGTTTCGAAGTTGTCGATCTTGTTGATGATCGCTGCTTCTTCCTTGCTGTCACCCTTGGCGCGGGCTTCGTCCAGCGCACGGAACAGGTGGTTCAGTTCCCAGGCATCAGCCTGCTTCAGGAAGGTGTACAGCTCGCGGATCAGGTCAGCAACGGTGGTCTTCTCGTGCATGGACTGATCGGGCAGCGGGCCGAACTCGCTGCGCAGCGCAGCCACCATCCAGCCGGACAGGTACAGGTAACGACGCTTGGTGCTGCCGAAGTGCTTCTTGATGGAAATCAGCTTCTGCTGACCAATGAACCCGTGCCAGCAGCCCAGGGACTGGGTGTACTGGGAAGAGTCCTTGTCGTAGGCCGCCATGTCTTCACGCATGATCTTGGCGTTGTACTTGGCGATGTCCAGATGCGTGTTGAAACGGTTCTGGAGGCGCATACGCACAGCAGACTCAGGATTGATCGCGCTCCAGGTCTTGTTGCTCTTGACCACAGATGCGACGGCTTCGATGTCCTTGGTGTATGACATGGTCCGATCCTTACGGTTGGCATTGGAAACTGTGGCCGCTCAGCGCAGGGCCACCCGGGACGCGCATTCTACGCCCGGGCCAAACCATAAATACAATCGATATGGGATATACTCGGCATTCACGAAATGAATAATGCAACAGATCAGTCAGTTAGCATCAATCTTCGAAGCGCAGGAAGGTCAGGGGCTCACCCTCAACCACCGTTGCGCCCGCCGGCACCACGGCCAGACCATGGGCCCAGCAGGCCGAACTGAGCATGCCGGAGCTCTGGTTGGGGTGCAGCCGCAGGTATTCCCCGTCGGCGTCCCGCTCCACCTGTACCCGCAGATACTCCTGCCGGCGACCCGGCCGGTCCAGGGCAAACCCGGCCCGCAGTCGGCTCTCGCCGAGATGCCAGGGCGGCGCCACCCCCTGAGCCGCCCTCAACCAGGGCAGCACCATGATCATGAAGGTCACCAGCACCGCACTGGGATTTCCCGGTAACCCCATGAAGGGCGTCCCCGCCACCTCACCCAGGGCGAACGGCTTGCCCGGTTTGATCGCCACACGCCAGAGATCCAGCGTCCCCGACAGCGTGACAGCGGCGCGCACGTGATCCTCCTCGCCCACTGACACGCCGCCCGTGGTCAGCACCAGGTCAGCCGCGTCGGCCGCACGGCACAGCGCAGCATGCGTCACATCCAGACGGTCCTCGACCCGGCCCATGTCCACGGGCTCGAAGCCCGCCTGGCTGAGCAGGGCACATAACAGATAGCGGTTGCTGTTATAGATCTGCCCGTCGTGGGTCGGCTCGCCCGGTTCGACCAGTTCATCACCGGTGCTGAGGACCGCCACGCGCAGACGCCGGAATACCGGCAACTGCGCCAGCCCCACCGAGCCGAGCAGCCCGATATGGCGTGGCGACAGGCGCGTACCAGCGGCCAGCACCCGCGACCCCAGGGCCACATCCTGGCCACGGCGGCGGATATGGGCGCCTGCCGTGATCGCCTCCGGCGACGACACCCTGATGCCGTCATCATCGACCACGCTATCTTCCTGCATGATCACCGTGTCGGCGCCCTCTGGCACTGTGGCCCCGGTAAAGATGCGCGCGGCGGTGCCCGGCGTCAGCGGCGGCGGCCGGCTGCCTGCGGGCACGCGCTGGCTGACCGGCAGCGGCCCCGCCGTCGCCATCAGCTCTGCGTAACGCACGGCATAGCCGTCCACCGCACTGTTGTCCCTGGGGGGCACCGCCACGGTGCTGTGCACGTCTTCGGCCAGCACCCGATGCAGGGCCATGGCCAGCGGCACCTGCTCGCTAACCGGCGGCGCGGGAACCGTCGCCAGCAGACGCTCGATGGCGTCGCTCACCGTCATCATCGGCGGGTCACCAGGCCAACGAAGTTGCACGGCCGGTGGCGGCTGTCGAGCTGCTCGACCAGGATGCGATCCCAGCCGGTGGCACAGGCATTGGTAGAACCCGGCAGGCAGAAGATCACCGTACGGTTGGCCACGCCTGCCAGCGCCCGCGACTGGATTGTCGAGGTGCCAATCTCTTGCAGGGACACCTGGCGGAACAGCTCGCCAAAACCCTCGATGGGCTTGTCGAACAGCGGCGCCAGCGCTTCGGGCGTGACATCACGGCCGGAAAAACCGGTGCCGCCGGTCACGATCACGCCCTGAACCCCTTCATCGACAATCCAGCGCGACACCACCGCCCGCAGCTGATAGATGTCGTCACGCACCAGCTCACGCGCCACCAGCTGGTGGCCGGCGTCCGTGAGCCGCGCCACCAGCAGATCGCCAGAAGTGTCCTCGGCCGGTGAACGGGTATCGCTGACCGTCAGCACGGCCAGTTTCAGGGGCACGAAAGGTTTGTCCGTCTTGCTCATTGCAGATCCCGGGGCGCGTGTTGATGTGGGTTTGGATACGGGTATGGGTACGGCTATGAATAGTAGCGCAGTTCAGGCCCCGGCGCGCCGCCACCCCGGCGGCACCGGACACGCCGTGTTGACACTTCGGCGCAAGGGCTGGCTTTCCCGGACTGGAGGGGTACATTCGGTGTATACCGTACCGTGACCGCCATGCCGGAGACCGCATCATGACTTCATCCATGCATACCGCCCAGGCCGATGCCGAACGCTTGCCGCGCATGCCGCAGCGCAAGCTGGATCATATTCCCGGCGATTACGGCATGCCCTTGTTTGGCCAGACGTTCGAGTTCCTGCGTGACTTTCATGGCCTGATCAACCGCATGGCCGCCGAGCATGGTCCGGTCTTCCGTGCCAGCTCCTTCTTCCAGCGCGGCGTCACCGTGCTCGGGCCCGAGGCCAACGAGTTCGTGCTGCGCGATACCCAGCATGTGTTTTCCAGCCGTGCAGCCTGGAACCCGATCCTGGAAAAGCTGTTTACCGACGGCCTGATGCTGCGTGATTTTGCCGATCACAAATACCATCGCCGCATGCTTCAGCAAGCCTTCAAGAAGAACGCGCTGGCCGGTTACATGGCTCGCATGAATCCGCACATTGCCGAAGGCATTACTCACTGGCCACAGGGCGAGGAGTTCCTGTTCTTCGAACAGATCAAATCGCTGCTGCTGGATGTCGGCGCAGGTATTTTCCTGGGGCTGAAGATGGGCCCGGAAGCACAGCAAGTGAATGAAGCGTTCGTGGCCGCCGTGGATGCTTCCCTGGCCGTGTTGCGCGTGGAAATCCCGGGCACCACCTGGCACCGCGGCATGAAAGGCCGACGCTTCCTGGAACAGTTCATGATGGATCTGATCCCGGTCAAACGCGCCGGCGGCGACAACGACTTCTTCTCTGAACTGTGCCGTGCGGCCGATGAAGAAACCGACGTGACCCTGACCGACCGGGATGTCATGAACCACATGATCTTCCTGCTGTTCGCCGCCCACGACACCACCACCAGCACGCTCAGCTCGATCATCTTCACCCTGGCCCGTTACCCGGAATGGCAGGACAAGCTGGTGGCGGAGTTCGAGGCACTGGGCAAGGACGAACTGGAATACGACGATCTGGACCAGCTGGTGCAGACCACCCGCGTGTTCAAGGAAGCGCTGCGCATGTTCCCGCCGCTGCCCACCATGCCACGCCGCACCGTGCGTGACGTCGAATGGCAAGGCTACAAGATCCCGAAAAACACTCTGGTCAGCGTGGTGCCGCTGCACACCCATTACATGGAAGAGTACTGGAGCAACCCGTATACCTTTGACCCGGATCGCTTCTCTCCAGAGCGCGCCGAAGACAAGAAGCACTTCTTCCAGTGGGTGCCCTTCGGCGGCGGCCACCACAAGTGCATCGGCCTGAACTTTGCCGAGTTGCAGACCAAGACGTTCCTGTATCACTTCCTGCGACAGTACCGGGTCAGCGTCAAACCCGGCTACGTGATGCCGCATCAGCTGGTGCCGTTGGCGGTGCCGAAGGATGGCTTGCCGGTGTCGATCACGCCGCGCTGAGCCCGGGTCATTTGTAAAACAGCCCGCCAGACCTGAGCGGGCCGCACCGGGCCTGATATACTCTGGCGCTTCCCGAGTCAGGCCCGGTTACCCCCGATGAAATACGCGATCCTCCCGGTTACGCCTTTTGAGCAGAATTGCTCCCTGCTGCTGTGCGAAACCAGCAACAAGCTGGCTATTTGCGATCCAGGTGGGGATATCGAGCAGATTCTGGCCGCCATTGAGCAGACAGGTGGGGAACCGGAGAAAATCCTGGTCACCCACGCCCATATCGACCACGCAGGCGCCGTGGCCGAACTGGCCGAGCGCCTTGGCGTGCCGGTGGAGGGGCCGCACCGGGAAGACCAGTTCTGGATCGACATGCTGCCGCAACAGGCGCAGATGTTCGGCTTTGCCCCGGCGCGCGCCTTCACCCCGGACCGCTGGCTGGACGACGGCGACACCGTTACCGTCGGCGATACCTCGCTTCAGGTGCTGCATTGCCCCGGGCACACGCCCGGTCATGTGGTGTTTTATCAGCCGGAAAGCCAACTGGCCGTCGTCGGCGACGTGCTGTTTGCCGGTTCCATCGGCCGCACCGATTTTCCGCGTGGCAACTTCGAGGAACTGGTGGGCGCCATTCGCGGCAAGCTGTTCCCGCTGGGTGACGACATTGCCTTCATCCCCGGCCATGGCCCCATGTCGACCCTGGGCCAGGAGCGGCGCAGCAACCCGTTCGTGAGTGATCCGCGCTATGGCTGAACTCGACCAGACCCTGCTTCGCCTGCTGATCAGCACCAGCGTTGTCGTCGCCGCGCTGGTGCTGAGTTCACTGCTGCGCCGGCTGGTACAGCGGCTGGGCGAAGGGCACGGCTATGCCGCCTCACGCATGTTCCAGGTCAAGGTGCTGATCAATCTGACCACGCTGATGGTGCTGCTGTTTGCCCTCGGCGCCACCTGGGGCTTTTCCGGTCAGGGCTTTGTTGTCTTCGCCTCCTCCGTGTTTGCGCTGGTGGGCGTGGCCCTGTTTGCCGCCTGGTCACTGCTCAGCAACACCACCGCCGCGCTGATCCTGTTCTTCAGCGCGCCTTTCCGTGTCGGCGATCGCATCCGCATGCTCGATGGCGATAACACCGTCACCGGCGAGGTGGTCGACATGGGCCTGGTCACCATTACGCTGCGTGACACCGACGGCCATCACTACAATATCCCCAACAACATGGTGTTCCAGCGCACCGTGATCCGCCTCTCCGCCAACAAGGACATCCCATGCGACAAAAAACACGTTCGCTGACTCTGCTGCTCCCGGTTTCTGCACTCCTGCTGCTGCTCAGCGGCTGCGTGACGCCGATGGCCGAGGACGCGCTGCCCGCCACTTGCAACGAAAAGCCGGAATCGGGCATGTGCCGGGCCGCCTTTACCCGCTACTACTACGACGCGGATCGCGGTGAATGCCGCAGCTTCATCTGGGGTGGCTGTGGCGGCAATGTGCCGTTCGACACCATGGAGAGCTGCCAGAGCGCCTGCCGGGCCCCGGCCTCCAGTGATGCCCCGGCCGCCCCGGTCAAGCAGGGGCTGTCGTTCTGAAAGACCGCGGGCTGACAGGCTATAAAGCGTCATAAAGGCCCGGCATACTGGCCTGTACCGTTTGAAGAGGACACTTCCATGCGTCACCGGTTACGCTCCGCGACCCTGATCCTGCTGGCCCTGCTGCTCGCCGCTTGCGAGCGCAGCCCCGTGGTACGCCTTTATGACGGCCCGCAGCGCCCGGACAGCGAAGTGGCCGTGGTGCGGGTACCGGAAACACTGGAGATCCTGAACATCAACGGCCAGCGCCCGGCGGGCGTCAACACGCTGTTCTCCAGTGGCTACAAGGATCTGCACCTGGCCCCGGGCGAGTACCAGATCGTGGCCTTCTACAAGGAAATCTGGGAACCGGATTCCACCAGCAGCCATGTGGTGGTGCGCTCCGAACCCGTGGTGTTCGATGTGGAAGGCCGCCCCGGCAGCTTCTTCCGCCTGGGCTATGACGCCCCGGAGACCCTGCCCGCTGCCCGCGAACTGGCCCGCGATTTCAGCGGCTGGAGCGAACATATTGCCAGCGGCGAACGCCGCCCGACGCGCCCCAGCGGCATGACCCGCCCCGGCCTGATCGGCGGCCTGACCACGGGCACAACCGAACCAGAAGCGCAGGCCATCGCCCCGGCACACGCGACGCCCGCCCAAGCCACGCAAAACGACGGCGTCGAATCCCTGGACATGCTCAAGGCCTGGTGGTCCCAGGCCAGCGCCGAAGAACGCCGCGCCTTCCTGCGCTGGGTGGCGGAATAACACTCGACACACGCACTACCAGGGCGACATGTCGCCCTGAATCGTCGCCACCAGGGTGCGGGCACCGCCGTGATCGCGGTGCTCGCACAGGTAGATGCCCTGCCAGGTCCCCAACTGCAACCGCCCGTTCCCGATCGGAATCATCAGGTCCGGCCCGATCAACACGCTCTTGATGTGCGCGGGCATGTCATCCGGCCCTTCCAGGGTGTGTTCATAATGCGGCGCCCGCTCAGGCACCATCACATTGAAATGCCGCTCCAGGTCCCCGCGCACGTCCGGGTCGGCGTTCTCGTTGATCGCGAGGGACGCGGAGGTGTGGCGAATGAACAGGTGCAGCAAGCCGACCCTGACCTGCGCCAGGGCGGGCAAAGCCGCATACACCTCATCCGTCACCAGATGAAAACCTCTTGAACGGGGCCTCAGCACAATCTCCTGTTGTTGCCACACGGCTATCACCTCCACCATCGCCAGCATAGTCTGGTGCCAATCTGGCACACATATTGACATGGCAAAGCATCGTGTGCCAAATTGGCACCTATGACATTCAGGAACGAGGCATCAGGGAGAAGCGTTATGAGCTCCGCGACAAAAGACAAGGCAGCTGAACGGCGGCTGGTCGCGCGCACCAATGCGGACGTCCATCAGCGTATCGCCGATGCGGCAGACCTTCTCGGCGCCACCGTCTCCCAGTTCCTGATAGACTCCGCGCTCGAGCGCGCCAACCGGGTCACGCAGGAAGCCACCCGGTTGCGCGTCAGTCGCGACGCCTTTGTGCAGATGATGGCGGTGCTGGATCAACCCGCGAACCCCGCGCCGCGACTGCAACAGGCCGCTCACCGATACAGGGAGGTGATGAGTGACGAGCATCCGCCACAGGATCCGGAAAGAAATACTGACCCGAAACCATGACCGCGCAGGCTTCGACTGCGGCCAGGACGCGCTGAACCGCTTTCTGCGACAGCAGGCAAGACAGGTCAATGATCGGCATCTGAGCCGCACCACCGTGCTGGTCGAGATCGCGCGGCCCACGCGTATTCTCGCTTTCTATTCCACCGCGCCCTGCGAAATCAGTCCCGCCGGGACCCTGCCCGGTCTGGCGGGTTACCCCCATCAGATTCCTTTTTTGCGCATGGCGCGGCTGGCCACCGATCTGAGCGCCAGAGGGCAGGGTTTCGGTGAACTGGCGCTGGTCTCCGCCATTGAGGACGCCGCCCGCATCCACCGCGAGGCCACTGCCCTGTACGGGCTGCTGGTGGATGCAAAAGATGACGGAGCCGCGGCGTTTTACCGCCACTTCGGTTTTCATCAGATGGACGACAACAGCCTCACGCTTTACCTGCCGATCAGGGATTGCCTCGCCCTGTAGCCGCGCCGCGAACCCAGTCACGAATGTTGTCAGCCACCCCCTCCAGCAGGCGCTGGCGGCACTCGCGGCTGATCCAGGCATTGTGCGGGGTGATGATCAGGTTGGGAATGTCTGGCGCCAGCAGCACATGGTCTGCGGGCGGAGGTTCCTGCCCGAGCACATCCAGTGCGGCACCCGCTATCTCGCCCTGGCGCAGGGCCGACGCGAGCGCGGCCTCGTCGATCAGGGCGCCGCGTGCCGTGTTGATCAGAAACGCCTCCGGCTTCATGGCGGCCAACTGGGCCGCGCCGATCAGGTGCCGGGTGTCGTCGGTGAGCGGGCAGTGCAGCGACAGCACGTCGACCTCTGCAAGCAGCACGTCCAGCGGCACGCGACCGGGTTCGACGGAGGCGCCGGGGCGCAGGCTGGCGGCCACCTTCACCTGCATCCCGAACGCCTGCGCCAGCGTCGCCACCGCCCGGCCCAGGGTGCCATAACCGACAATGCCCAGGGTCTTGCCCGCCAGCTCCATGACCGGGCGATGCATCAGGCAAAAAGTGGGGGACTGACTCCAGACGCCGGCACGCACATCGGCCTGGTAATCATGCCAGCGCGTGGCCAGCCCGAGCATCAGCGCCAGCGTGTGCTGGGCCAGGCTGGCGCCCGCATAGTCGCGCACGTTACACACCGGGATGCCGCGCGCGGCTGCAGCATCCAGATCAACGTTGTTGGTGCCGGTGGCACTCACGCAGATCAGCTTCAGACGCGGCGCCCCGGCAACAAGGCCGGCATCCAGCACCACTTTATTGGTCACCACCACGTCGGCCTCGGCGATGCGTGCCGCAACCTGTGCCGGGGCGGTCTGGTCGTGGAAGCGCCACTCGGGCAAGCTGTTGTCAGGGCCGGTCAGCGCCTCGCGCAACCCGGAAAAATCCAGGTCCTCCGGCCCCATGGTCGCGGTATCCAGGAAAACGCCCAGCATGATAAATCAGTTCTCCTCTGGCAGCGGTCAGGACACACAGGGCATCGCCAGCGTCAGCCGTCTGGATCAATGGCTGGATCACCTGGCGCTGCGCGCCTCCGCAGATGATAAACCAGCCGTGCTGGTGAGCGCCTGCCTGCTCGGGCAGCCGGTGCGTTATGACGGCGATGACAAGCGCCATGCGACCATTGCAGATGTGCTGCCACGCTGGTTGCAACTGCGCGGCACCTGCCCGGAAACCGGCATCGGGTTGCCGGTACCCAGGCCGCCGATTGATGTCATTGAAACGTCTGCCGGTCAGCGGGTCTACGGGCTGGATGGCCGCACTGCCGACGTCACCGACGCCTTGCGCGCCGAAACGGATCGCCTGCCCTCAAACCTGTGTGGCGTCATTCTCAAGGCCCGCTCGCCCAGTTGCGGTCTGGGCAATACGCCGCTGCATTCGCCAGACGGCCGGAAGATCGGCGTCACCGACGGCGCCTTCGCGGCACGCGTGCGCGAACGCTGGCCCGCGCTGCCTGCCGTGCACGAGGAGCAACTGGCGAGCGCCACCGATATCGAAGTGTTTGTGCTGAGCGTCTATCTGCACCGCCAACGGCAGCGCTGGCGGCGGGACACCTGGCCCGCCCCGCTGCGTGATGCGGTTTGCGCCCTGCCCGGCGACACCGGCGCGCGCCTGCGTGCCTGGCTGGCACGCTGAGTCATTTCCTGTCACGTTCCTGTTCGGCCTGCAACCGCTCGATCTCGTCCTGCGACATGTAATCCAGATCCCAGTGGCTCGTGTACCACTCCTTCAGCGCACGCCGCCCGGGGTGATGCTCTGGCGGCGCATCCGTCACCGGGTGCGCCGCATGGGCTTCACCGCGCGGTGGGCGCTGCGGCGCCGCCTCGTCCTCGGACGCCCTGTCAGGCGAGGTGTCACGCGCGCCGCGCAACCATCGCCAGAAACGCTGCCACACCCTTGTCATGCTGCCCTCCACAAGGTGTCGGATTCACTGGCCGTTGATCAACGTATAACACAGTAAAAGCGGAGCTGCGCGCGGAGGCCTGCGATTGAAAACACAGGCGGGCGGCATAAGGTATGAGGTATACGCATCGACAAGAAGGAGTACACCATGCGCAGAATCTATTTCCTGCTGCCAGATGTATCCGCCGCCGAAACACTGGTTCGTGATCTGCGGGAACACGGCATCGGTGATGACAGCATCCACCTGGTGGCACGCGATGACGTGCCGCTGGGCGAGCTGCCGGAGGCCAGCGCCCTCGACGAGTCCGATATCGGTCCGGCGCTCAAGCGAGGGGCCGCACTCGGTGGCACCTCCGGGCTGCTCGCTGGCCTCACCGCCATGGCGCTGCCCACCGGAGGCCTGGCACTCGGTGGTGCGGCGGTGCTCGGCATTACTCTGGCCGGCACCGGTTTTGGCGCCTGGACCTCGGCCATGCTCGGTGCCAGCGTCACCGATGAAGAAGTGGAAGCCAGCGAGGCCGCCATCCGCGCCGGTCAGGTACTGATGATGGTGGATGTGCCCGCTGACGAGGTGGATGACTACAAGCGGTTCGTCACCCGCCGGCATCCGGAGGCCGACGTGCGCGATACTGAAACCTTCGTACCCAAAACGGGTTAACCGGACAGAAACGGTGACGCGGCTCTCCAGGTTACATAATGGTACTTGTGCTAACCCCTTCACGGGCTAGATTGAAGAGTCCGTACCGCAACAATCCAGGGAGAAACAGGATGAAATCGACATGGCTACTGGCCGCGGCCACCGCAACATTGATCGGGGCGCCGGCGGCGCACGCTGACACCGGGACTGGCGTCTCGGCAGAGGCGTCGGTTGAAGCAGATGTGCGTGGCAGCGAACGCGCACTGCGGGAGCGCCGCGATGCCACCCGCGACAGCGCGCGCGACGCGCAGAGTGCTGGCGCAGAACGCGAAGCGGAGGCACGCGAACGGGCCAGGACAGAGCGCGAGGCCGCCGAAAAGCGGACCGAGGCTGAACGCCAGCGCGGCCAGGCCCGCGCGGAAGAAGCGCGCGCAGAAGGCGAAGCCCGCCGCGCGGAAGGCCAGGAGCGAGCCGCCGAGGCCCGTGAGCGCGGCGACGCTCAACGGGATGCCGCCCGGGGCGGCGCCTCCGTCAACGCGGGCACGAACGGCGCCAACGCCGAGGTTGAGGCGGAAGCCGACACCGGACAGCGTGGCCAACAGCGGCCCTGGTACCGATTCTGGGGCGACTGAACCGCCTCCCTTGCAATCCAGCGCGGGCTATTCCAGATAGGTGTAGCCCGCCAACCCTTCCCGTATCTCGCCCAGCAGCATATCCCGTTCCGCTTGCGGCATTCGGGTACGCCCGAACTGATCGGCCAAGAGCGCCAGCAGCGCGTCGGGATCGTAATTCACGTAACGCAGCACCGAGCTGACGCTGTCGCCCTGGATCGCCTGATCCAGATGAATAACGCCCTGCTCGTCGATATCCACATCCACGGAATCGGTATCACCGAACAGGTTGTGCATGTCGCCAAGAATTTCCTGATAGGCGCCCACCATGAAAATGCCCAGTTCGTCACCATAACCGGCCGGTAGCGGCAGGGTGCTTTCCAGCCCTTCACCGTCCACATACTGGTCAATACGACCGTCCGAGTCGCAGGTGATGTCCTGCAACACGGCGCGCAGGGCTGGCGGGGCGTCGAGCCCGGTGAGGGGCAGGATCGGAAAGACCTGGTCAATGCCCCAGACATCCGGCACTGACTGGAACACGGAGAAATTGACGAACAGCTTGTCCGCCAGTACCGCATTGAGTTCGTCGCGCAGCGCGCGCTGGTGCTTGCGCACCGGGTCGAGCTTGTCGCGCAGCAGCAGCAGGCAGTTGAAGTAGAGGGTTTCAGCGGCCGCCCTTTGCGGCAACGACAACTCACCCGCCAGATAACGCTGATGCACATCCTGCCAGGCCCCCAGCACCTCTTGATGCGCTTCCAGCAAATGCGGCCGTGCAGCACTCAGGTTGCGGAACAGATCGGCCAGCAGCACCAGTTCCTGGGGCGCATCCGCCTCCAGCGCAGGTACCGGTTGCGGGCGCAGGGTTTCCCGGTCGATCACGTTCACCAGCAAGACGGCGTGGTGCGCCGTCAGCGCCCGGCCCGACTCGCTGATAATGGCCGGTTCCGGCAGGTCTGCCCGGACACACGCCTCGCGCAGCGTCTGCACGATATGCCAGGCGTAATCGGCGATGCCGTAGTTCATGGAACAGAAGGAGCGCGAACGGGTGCCCTCATAGTCCACCCCCAGACCGCCGCCCACGTCCATGGTGTCCACCGGCGCACCCAGCGCACGCAATTCCTGATAATAACGGGCCGCTTCACGCATGCCGGACTTGATGTCCTGCAGGTTGGCCACCTGCGAGCCCAGATGAAAATGCAGCATGCGCAGGCTGCCCAGGCAGCCTGCCTCATGGCAGATGTCCACGGCGCGCACCAGCTGCGCCGCAGACAGGCCGAACTTGGATTTTTCACCGCCGGTGTTCTGCCAGTTGCCCTTGCCGATGGACATGAGGCGCACGCGCAGACCGATGCGCGGCGTCACGTCGAGCGCGCGAGCCTCCTCCAGGATCATGCCGAGTTCGGAGAGCTTCTCCACGACGATATAGACGCGATGGCCCAGCTTTTCACCGGTCAGCGCCAGGCGGATATATTCACGGTCCTTGTAGCCGTTACAGACGATGGTGTTGCCCGTCGCCTCACCGCTGCGCGAGCCGGACAGTGCCAGCACGGCCAGCAATTCCGGCTTGGAACCCGCCTCCAGCCCCACCGACTCGCCCTGCTCGCGGGCGTTGACGATCTCGTCCACCACCCGACGCTGCTGGTTGACCTTGATCGGGTATACCGGCGTGTAGGCGCCGCCGTAGCCCTGCTCGGCGATGGCCGTGCGGAAGGCGCCCGCCAGCATGCGCACCCGGTGCCGCAGAATGCCGTCGAAACGCACCAGTACCGGGGAGCGCAGGCCCGCCTCGCGGCACGCCGCCAGCACGTCTTCCAGGCGCGCCACGCCGCCGGATTCGGCGCCATTGGGGCGCACCCGGACCTTGCCCGCCGCATCGACGTCGAAATACCCCTCACCCCAGCGCTCGACATTGTAGATACGCAGGGCGTCTTCTGTGGTCCAGTTGCTCATGATGGCTCCCGTAAGATGCGGGCATTATCGCAGTACCGGCGGGCCGGGCAAATAGTCATGGGCCAGACATCTTCAAGTCTGTAGAATGCGGCCCCGAAAGGGTCTGGCGGGCTCCAACAGGTCATAGAGGTGGCATCATGTCCGGTGAAAAGTGGTTTTTCGAACATTTCGACAGTGCAGGCACGGCCTTCGGCCTGCGCCTGAAGAAGAAGCTGGAAGACGTGCAGACGGAGTACCAGCACATCGAGATGTGGGAGACCGACACCTTCGGCTACCTCATGACCATCGACGGCTGCACCATGGTCACCAGCCGCGACAACTTCCTGTATCACGAGATGATGTCACACCCGGTGCTGTTTACCCATGCCGCGCCGAAAAATGTCGTCATCATCGGCGGCGGTGACTGCGGCACCCTGCGTGAAGTCCTGCGCCACCCTGGCGTCGAGAAAGCGACCCAGATCGACATCGACGAAATGGTCACGCGCATGTCGGAAAAATACTTTCCCGAGCTGTGCGAATCCAACAATGATCCACGCGCCGAGCTGCTGTTCATCGACGGCGTGAAATGGATGCGTGAGTGTGCCGATGCCAGCATCGACGTGATCATCGTGGACTCCACCGATCCGGTGGGCCCGGCAGAAGGCCTGTTCAAGGCCGACTTCTTCCGCGATTGCCACCGGGTACTGCGCGACGGCGGCATCATCGTGCAGCAGAGCGAATCACCGCTGCTGCACAGCGACACCATCATCCGCGACCTGCATGCCAACATGCGTGAAGCCGGTTTCAGCAGCACCCAGACCCTGCCCTTTCCGCAAACGTCCTACCCGAGTGGCTGGTGGAGTTGCACCATGGCGGGCAAGGCTACCGACGTGACGGACTTCCGCCACGCGGATGCCGACGCCAAGCCGTTCGAGACGCTGTATTACAGTGCCGCCATCCATCGCGGCGCGCTGACGCTGCCGCCGTTCATGACCAGGGCGCTGGGCTGAAACACGCTTCAGGGCACTAGCCCTGCCGGTAACGCCGACCATAGTGGCCCGGCGTCATGCCGATCACACGCTGAAAATCGCGAATGAAATGCGCCTCGTCGCAATAGCCGAGGCGCAACGCGATATCCACCTGCGGCATCGGCGTGCCCTGCAGCGCGCGCGCCTTGAGCAAGTCCCGGGCCTGGGCGAGACGGCACAAACGCATATAACCTTTTGGCGACAGGCCGACCTGCTCGCGGAAATGACGCTCCAGGGTGCGCCGTGCAACCGCTGCACCGGCCACGACCTCGGCGACGGACCCGGCGGCAGGTAACGCGCGCAACGCGGCCGCCACCACCGGTGACGATGGCGGCGGCCGCAGGTATCTGCGCAACCATTGATCGAGACAGGCCAGCCCGGCTTCCGGCGTCATGTCCACCAACCGGGCCGCCAGATCACCCAGCGCGCTGGCTACCGCCGGAGGACGCCCCGCCCCCGCAAGCAACTGCCCCACCTCGGACAGCGGTGTTCGCTCGCCCCAGAGAGCCACAGCCCCCGCCGGCCAGAAGCGCACACCGAAAGCCCGCTGCCCTTCCCGGGGCCAGAAACGACCGGAAACTTCACTCACCCCCTCCCAGCAGACGCCGGGCGGACCATCCGCTGTAGCCGCACGGTGGCTGATGCTCAGCGGCTGACCGACATTGAAGACCAGACCGGCACCGCCATCCGGATGCATGAAAGACCAGTCAGGCGCCTTTTGTCCGGGCCGGACGTCCACACACCAGAGCGCCTGAACGACGCCACGCAGCGGTATTGAGGGAGGTTGCAATCTCAGAGCGGGCAAGTGCACGGCAGATCTCCGGAGCAGCGCCGCATATCTACAAGTCAGGGTCCGCAGCGCAAACGAGAATGGCCACATCATCCCCCATCCGGAACCGCGAGGAAACGCCCATGAGACTTGATTACGCTGCCATCAACCCGAAGGCCATCAGCCATCTGGCTGGCACACGCCAGCACCTGAGCGCCTTGCCCCAGCCGCTGCTGGTGCTGGCCGAGTTGCGGGCATCGCAGCTCAATGGCTGCGCCTACTGCCTGAGCCTGCACGGCCCGGAGGCACGGCGCGCCGGATTCAGCGCGGCGCAGCTGGACATACTGCCTGCCTGGCGTGAAGCGCCCGGTTTCGATGAACGTACCCGGGCGGTGCTGGCCTGGACAGAAGCACTCACGCACATCACCAACGGGCAGGCGCCTGATGACGTCTATGCCCAGGCCCGCGAGGTCCTGAGCGATGCCGAGCTGGTCGACCTGACCCTTGCCGTGGCCACCATCAATGCGCTCAACCGGGTCGCCATCAGTTTGCGCCAGCATCCCTGAACCGTTGCACGCGCCAGCGCTACGCGACCAAAGGCGACTCGGCTTTCACTGGCCGGCAGTGTACCCTGTGCCGGCCATTGACCAAGGAGCAACGCATCATGTCCGCCGGCAAACGCCGTAGTGCCTCCCTCGCCATGATCCTGTCCGTCATTATCGTGATTGCCGCCCTCGCCGTGGCGATCTGGCTGTCCATTCCCAAAGGCTTCGACACCGATCTGTCGAAGATCGGCAATGGTGAACCGGCACTGGTGTTCGTGTATGAGCGGGATCTGCTGGCCAGCGCCCGGCAGACCGAAGAGATGAACCGCCAGCGCGCCGCCCTGGAAGAACAGGTGCAACTGCTGATCGCGGACACCGGCCACCCGGCTGCTCGTGAGCTCATGGCCCGGCATCAGGCCGAGGCCATCACCTTCCTGCTGTTCGATGCCGAAGGCACCCTGGTGTCCACCTGGCCAGGCCCCCTGGACGCCGCCGAGCTGCGCCGCCTGATCGACGCTGCCAGGCCCGCGCTGCGCTGACCCCAGCGCCCCACCCCCGGCGGCCATGCAGCCAAGCCGGGGGCTGGCCCCCGCGCCCGAATCGGGCCACCATTACATCAGACAATGTCAATGTTTTGTCCTGATCCGACCGTGCGTCTGTGCCCGGGGATGTCAGGATGCCCTTTCTGGTGAATAACAGGAATGTCGCTATGCCGAGCAAACATGTTGATGTGCTGATAATCGGGGCGGGTCTGTCCGGCGTGGGAGCAGCCTGCCACCTGACCATGCAGTGCCCGGACAAAACCTTCGCCCTGCTCGAAGGCCGCGATGCCATCGGCGGCACCTGGGACCTGTTCCGCTACCCGGGCATCCGCTCCGATTCCGACATGTACACGCTGGGCTACAGCTTCAAGCCGTGGACCAACGAAAAGGCGATCGCGGATGGCGAGTCGATCCGCAACTACATCTGCGAAACCGCCGACGAATATAACGTGACCGACAAGATCCACTTCGGGCACATGGTGGAATCCGCCGAGTGGTCCACCGAGGACGCCACCTGGACGGTCACCGCGCTCAACAAGAAGACACGCCGCAAGACCACCTTCACCTGCAACTTCCTGCTGTCGTGCACCGGCTACTACAACTACGAAGCCGGTTTCACCCCCGACTTCCCGGGCAAGGATGATTACCAGGGCACCTTTATTCATCCGCAGCACTGGCCGGAAGATCTCGATTACAGCGGCAAGAAAGTGGTGGTGATCGGCTCCGGCGCCACCGCCGTCACACTGGTGCCTGCGATGACGGACAAGGCCGCACACGTCACCATGTTGCAGCGCTCGCCCACCTACGTGGCCACCGTGCCGGAAAAGGACGCCATCTCGAAGCAGCTGCGTCGCTTCCTGCCAGAGAAAGTGGTTTATCGTCTGGCCCGCACCCGCAACGTGGGTTTGCAGATGTTCGTCTACAAGCTCAGCAAGAAGCAACCGAAGCTGGTGCGCAAACTGCTGCTGAAACAGGCACAGATGCAGCTGGGCAAAGACTTCGACATGTCGCACTTCTCGCCCAGCTACAATCCCTGGGACGAGCGTCTGTGCGCCGTGCCGGATGGCGATCTGTTCAAGGTCCTGCGCAAAGGCAAGGCGTCGGTGGTGACCGATCATATCGACACCTTTACCGAGAACGGCATCCGCCTGAAATCCGGCAAGGAACTCGAGGCAGACATCGTGATTTCGGCCACCGGTCTGGATCTGAAGCTGCTCGGCGGCACCGAGATCAAGGTGGACGGCAAACCGTTCGACATTACCCAGGCCACCGCCTACCGCGCGCTGATGCTCAGCGACGTGCCCAACGCGGCCATGATCTTCGGCTACACCAATGCCTCCTGGACATTGAAAGCCGACATCAGCTGCGAGTACATCTGCCGCGTGCTGAAGCACATGGACAAGACCGGCACGCGCCAGTGCACGCCACGCATGAACGACGCATCGATTGTGGAAACACCGTTTCTCGATATGCAGTCCGGGTACATCCAGCGTGCGGCGGGCCGCTTCCCGAAACAGGGTTCCAAAGCGCCCTGGAAAGTGCAGCAGAACTACGCCTTTGACCTGGCCCAGTTGCGCTACACCAAGGTGGACGACGGCGTGATGGTGTTTTCCAATCCGAAACCCGCCGCCGTGCGCCGGGCCAGCTCCGCACGAGCCAGCCTGAAAGCCTCCGCGTGAACGACCTAGAGATGCGCCCCGAGCAATGCAGCGCCGTGCCCCACCAGGCGCTTGTACCAGGGGCGCTGCTCCCAGCGCGACAGCGTGTAGCGTTGCGCTGACTGCAGATCATTTTCGATCAGCAGGCGAATCTGACGCGCCGTGTGCTCGTCATAGATATTCAGATTGGCTTCGTCGTTGATCCGGAACGAACGGTTATCCAGATTGCTGGAGCCGAGACTGGCCCAGGCATCGTCAACGCTGAGCAACTTGGCGTGGTACATGCTGGGTTCGTATTCATACAGCTCCACGCCCGCCTCCAGCATCGGCCCCCAGCGATTGACCGAGGCATGCCGGATATACCCCTGATCTATACTGCCGCCGGGCACCAGAATGCGCACGCGCACGCCACGCTCGGCCGCCGCCGTCAGGGCCTCGATAAACGCCGGGTCAGGATAAAAATATGCCGTGGCGGCGGTGATGGAGGTCTGCGCCCCGGCAATGGCATACAGGAACACCGGGCGCACACGGTGCCGACCCTCGCGGGGTGAGCTCTTGAGCAGCTGCAGTATCGCATCGCCCTGCTCTGCCATCGCCGGGAAAAAGGCCTCCCCTTCAAGCAGTTGCCCGGTGGCCTCCAGCCAGGTTTCAGCAAAGGCACCCTGCATGTTGGCCACCACCGGCCCGCGAATACGGAAGTGATGATCGCGGTAGGCCCGCTCGCCGACGTCTTCCAGCCAGTGATCTGCCTTGTTGGCGCCACCGATAAATCCGGTCTGCCCATCAATCATCAGCAGTTTGCGATGCGTGCGGTGATTGAAGCGCGACAACTGATACCAGGAAGGCTCACGCCAGCGCACCACCACGACACCGGCCTGCTCCATGCGCTCGAACTTCTCCGGGTCCGCCGTGCGTGACCCGATATAATCCACCAACGCCTTGACCCGGACACCGCGTTCGGCCGCTTGCGCCAACTCGTCTGCAAAGACCCCTGCCGAGGCGGCACCCCAGAATTCATAGGTTTCGAAGGTCACACTGTGCTGCGCCTCGCGTACCGCCGCGCGCATGGCCGCGTAGATGCCCTCCCCGTTTTCCAGCGGCTCAATGGTATGCCCGGCACGGATCGGCGTGTGCAGCATTGCATCCATGGTCTGCCGGAAGGCGGGGTCAGCCACTGAATAGTCCAGGGCCACCGGCTCCAGCAATCGCTTGCTCTTCGGCAAGGCGTTGAAGACCAGGATGTTACCCAGCAGGAAGAGGAGCGCCAGTACGGCGGTGAGGACCAGGGGGATGCCGACAGATTTTCTCATGCGGCCCAGCCTATCATTGATTGACCGCCTCAGGTCAGGCCAAGCTGCTCGCGCGCCCGTTGCACCCGCAAGGCCCGGGCCTTGCCTGCCACCCCAAAGATCGGCGTATCGCGCTGCCAGCGCGCTGCCGCCACATCACCGCTCGCCAGCAATCGTTCGCCCACGCGACCGTAGAGCGCTGTCGCCTGCTGCTGCACCGTCTCCAGCAGCAGATGCGTGGAGGGCGCCAGGGGGGATGCGGCGGCCAGATGTGCGCAGGCGGCGAGGCAAACGCCCAGCTCCGCCAGCAGACCTGCCGTATCGCCCGCCGCGTTCACCCGCCGCACTTCACGCAGCGCATGGGCCAGCATGGCCAGGGTGACATGGATATCTTCGATGGTGCGAAACGGCTTCAGATAGTCGCTGTAGCCGTCGCCCTGCAACAGCGCCGATTCCGGCAGCGTAACCCCCGTGAAGGTCACCGCCGTATGCGGCACCTCGGAGATGAACGGCAACGGCGATTGCGCCGTGAACGCCACCCCCGGTGCCGAGGCCGGCACCCGGATCACCCGCAGCACAGGACGCCCGGCCTGTTCCTCCGCCGCCGGGTCGCGGGCCACCACCAGCAGGTAGTCACAGGCGGCGCCGAAGGTGCTCCAGCTCTTGGCGCCATCCAGCACGACACCGACTGCGGTGCGTGTCAGCGCCGTGGTCAGGTCTCGCGGCTTTTGCCCCGACGATTCCGTGGCGCAGAAGGCCTCGGTCATGCCACCGCCGGGAAAGGCGGCCCGCATGGCGGCCTGATACCCTGCCGCAAAGGCCCAGCCCAGCCGGTCGGCCACAAAGCCACCGCGCAACGCCAGCGTTACCGGTGCCGGATGCTGCTCTGCCAGACATCGCCAACTCGCCAGCCAGTCCGACAGATTGCGCTGACCGGATTCCGGCAAACGGGTCTGCAACAGCCAGCCCAGATCATCATGTATCACCACTGTCTCTCCACCTTGGCTTGGCCCCACCAACCGGACACAATCCGGATCACCTCAAACAGTAAAAGGATACAGGCCATGAATAGTCCGATCATTGCTCCGGTTGTCGCCCTGGTCGCCTGGTCGCTGGTCATGTGGCTCTGGATGTACGCCACCCGCCTGCCCGCCATGGCCCGCTCGGGCATGAAACCCGACCCGCAGATGCCGCGCGGCGAACAGATGAACATGTTACCCGCCCGGACGCGCTGGAAGGCAGACAACTACAACCACCTGATGGAACAACCGACCCTGTTCTACGCCATTGCCCTGTCACTGGCCTTGCTGGACGCCGGGGACGGCAGCAGCCTGGTGATGGCCTGGGCCTATGTCGGCCTGCGCATCGTGCACAGCCTGTGGCAATCGCTGACCAATGTCATCGAGGTCCGCTTTGTGCTGTTCATGCTGTCGTCGCTGATGCTGTTTGGCCTGACCTGGAACGCCGCCCGCGTACTGCTTTAACGGTGCGCCGCCGCCGAGGCCAGGACGCGCTGGCGCAGCCAGTGCAGGGCCAGGTCGGCGTCCTGATCCATGTGCCAGTAGAGGTATAGCGACAGGGGCGGCAACCTGACCGGCAGTGGCATGACCACCACGCCGGGGGGGCTCAGGTCGCGGGCCAGCATGTCCGGCAGGGTCAGCAGCAGATCGGTGGCCGCCACCGTCGCCATGGCCGCCTGATAATGCTGGCAGCGCAGGGCAATACGTCGGTGGTGCCCTGCCTGGGCCAGGCCGAAATCCTCCAGTCCCGGTCCGCGTCGGCGTGATGACACCAGCACGTGCCGGGCGGCCAGATAATCCGCCAGTGACAGGGTCTCTCCCGCCAACGGGTGCCCGGCCCGCAGCATGACCATCAGCGGCACGTCCATCAGGTGGGCCTGGCGAATGTCCGCATCCACCGGCAACTGAACGTCCATCGCCAGATCAAGCCGCCCCGCCGCCAGGCTGGAGGCCAGTTCACGGCGCCCCACCGTGAGCGATTGCAGGTCCACGCCCGGCGCCTCGTTTGCCAGGGCCTGCATCAGCGGCGGCAGGACGCGGGCCTCCAGTCCATCCCGCAGGCCCAGCACAAAGGTACGCCGCGCCTGGGTCGGCTCGAAGCCGTCCTGGTGGGTGAGGCAGCCTTGCAGCCCTTGCAACGCCTCGCGCACGGGCAGGATCAGTTCCCGGGCGCGGGGGGTGGGCACCATGTCGCGGCCACGACGCACAAACAGGGGGTCCTCCAGGCGCTCCCGCAGGCGCGACAGAGCATGGCTGACCGCAGGCTGACTCAGATTCAGCAGCGCGGCGGCCCGGGTGATGGAGCCCTCGCGATAGATCGCCTCGAAGACTACGAACAGATTCAGATCGAGGCGGCCTATATTCAGTTTTTGCATGGAAGGATATTCACACTATTCATTAGATTCATTGACAAGCCTTCCATACACTCAGGGAAATGGCAATCGACGGACCCGGGAGGTTCACCATGGATTTCAGCCTGTCCCCCACAGCCCAGTCGTTCTATGACCGCGTGAAGCAGTTCATGGATACGCACATCCACCCTATCGAGCATGACTACCACCGTGAGCTGCAGTCCCTGGATAACAAGTGGGTGGTCCTGCCGATCATCGAAGAGCTGAAGGCCAGGGCCAAGGCCGAGGGCCTGTGGAACATGTTCCTGCCGGACGAGAAGCTGGGCGCCGGGCTGTCGGTCACCGACTACGCCTCCATCGCCGAGCTCACCGGCCAGTCCGCCATTGCCCCGGAGATCTTCAACTGCAATGCGCCGGACACCGGCAACATGGAGGTGCTGTATCACTACGGCAGCGAAGAACAGAAAGCCCAGTGGCTGACGCCACTGCTGGCGGGTGAGGTGCGCTCGGCCTTCTGCATGACCGAGCCCGGTGTGGCCTCCTCCGACGCCACCAATATGGCCGCCACCGCCACCGTCGAGGGCGATGAAGTCGTGCTCAACGGCCGCAAATGGTGGAGCACCGGCATCGGCCACCCGAACTGCAAGGTCATCATCTTCATGGGCCTGACCGACCCGAGCGCCAACCGCCATGCGCAGCACTCCATGGTGCTGGTGCCCAAAGACACGCCCGGGGTACGGGTGGAACGCATGCTGCAGACCATGGGCATGTATGATGAGCCCTATGGTCACGGCGAGGTGGTGTTCGATAACGTCCGCCTGCCGAAGAGCGCCATCATTGCCGGACCCGGCCGTGGTTTCGAGATTGCCCAGGGTCGTCTGGGGCCGGGCCGGATTCATCACTGCATGCGGCTGATCGGTCTGTCGGAAATGGCGCTGAAGATGATGTGTGAGCGTGGCACCGAGCGCGTCGCGTTCGGCAAGCCGCTGGTCAATCTGGGCGGCAACCGCGAGCGCATCGCCGACGCCCGCATCATGATCGAGCAGGCGCGCCTGCTGGTGCTGAAAGCGGCCTGGCTGATCGACAACCGGGGCGTGATGGCCGCCATGAGCGAAATTTCCCAGATCAAGGTGATCTGTCCGAACGTCGCCCAGACGGTCATCGACATGGCCATGCAGATTCACGGCGGTGGCGGCCTGAGCAACGACTTCCCGCTGGCGGCGGCCTGGACCATGGCGCGCTCGCTGCGCCTGGCCGATGGCCCCGATGAAGTGCATCGTGGTCTGATAGCAAAATTCGAACTGATGAAATACAAGGGCTGATTGATGTCGAAACGCATTCTGATCACCGGCGGCGCGTCCGGGCTGGGGCTCGCTCTGGCGCAACGCTACCTGCAGGCCGGGCATCGTGTCCTGATTACCGATATGAACGAGGAACGCGGCCAGCAGGCCGAGTTCACCCTGCGCGAATACGGCAAGGTGCATTTCCTCAAGGCCAATATCTGCAGCGATGCTGACTGGCAACAGGTGCACGACTGGTGCGTGCAGCACTGGCAGGGTCTGGATGTGCTGGTGAACAATGCGGGCGTGGCCAGCGCCGGACGGGTCGACAAGACCAGCATTGAAGACTGGGACTGGATCATCGACATCAACCTGAAGGGCATCGTGCGCGGCCTGCGCGCCCTGGTGCCGCTGATGAAGCAGCAAGGCAGTGGCCAGATCATCAATATTGCCTCGCTGGCGGCCATCGCCAATGCCCCGGCCATGGGCAGCTACAACGTCACCAAGTCGGCGGTGGTGTCGCTGTCGGAAACCATGCGTCATGAACTGAGCGCTTACGGTATTCATACCGCCGTGGTGTGTCCGGGCTTTTTCCCCACCAATCTGGCGGAATCGCTGCGCACGCCGGAACCCGGTATGGAACAGACCGTGCGCAAGCTGCTGGCGGGCGGTTCCATGAACGCCGATCAGGTGGCCGACTACATCTATCGCCATGCCGACAAGCAACGCTTCCTGATCCTGCCACACAAGGAGGGCCGCATGCTGTATCGCATCAAGAAGTTCCTGCCCTTCCTGTATAACCGCGAAGCGGGCAAGGCTGGCCAGCGCATGAAAGCCAAACTGGAAAAACAATAAAGGGGCGTAAACGCATGAGCCAGAACACGGCCAACAAGAGCGTGATCGACCAGGCCAAAGCCGTGCGCGAGGGCGAACAGTTCGATATCGCGCGGATGGATGCGTGGCTGAAGACGCAGGCGCCCTCGCTGAAGGGCACGCCGGAAGTGAAGCAATTTTCAGGGGGCGCTTCGAACCTGACCTACCTGCTCAGCTACCCGGAGCGGGATCTGATCCTGCGTCGCCCACCTTTCGGCCACAAGGCCAAGGGCGCGCACGATATGGTGCGCGAGTATCGCGTGCAGGCAGCGCTCAAACCTGTCTATCCCTGCGTGCCGGACATGGTCGCCGTGTGCGAAGACCCGGCAGTGATGGACTGTGACTTTTATGTCATGGATCGCATCAAGGGCATTATCCCGCGCGCCAACCTGCCAAAGGGCGTATCCCTCAGCGAAGGGGAAACCCGGCAGTTGTGCCAGGGCGTGATCGACAAGCTGATTGAACTGCATCAAGTGGACTATCAGTCCGCCGGACTGGAACATATCGGCAAGGGCGCCGGTTATGTGCAGCGCCAGATCAGCGGCTGGTCGGACCGCTACGACAAGTCAAAGACATGGAACGTCCCCGGCTGGGCCTATGTGCGCGATTACCTGCGCGCCAACATGCCCGACGATGTGGCCACCGTGATCATTCACAATGATTACCGCTTCGACAATCTGGTGCTCGACGCCGACAACCCGCAACACATCATCGGTGTGCTGGATTGGGAAATGGCCACACTCGGCGATCCGCTGATGGATCTGGGCAACACCCTGGCCTACTGGGTAGAGGCCAATGACGACCGGCTGCAGCAGATGCTACGCCGCCAGCCCACGCATTTGCCCGGCATGTTCACGCGCCGCGAGGTGGTGGACTATTACTGCGACAAGATGCAGCTCAGCCCGGACAACTGGACCTTCTACGAGGTCTACGGCCTGTTCCGGCTGGCAGTGATCGTGCAGCAGATCTATTACCGCTATCACCACAAGCAAACGCGCAATCCGGCGTTCCGGAACTTCTGGCTGTTCAATCATTATCTGCACTGGCGCAGCAAGCGCGCGATCAAGGCGGGCGCACGCTGATATGGGTGCCATCTATCTTATTCGCCACGGCCAGGCCTCGTTCAGCAAGCGGGATTACGACCAGCTTTCGCCACAGGGCATAGAGCAGTCCGAGTTGCTCGGCCATGCCCTCAAGACACGGATCGGCACACCCGACCGGGTCATTTGCGGGGCCATGAAACGGCACCGGCAAACGGCCCATTTCAGTCTCGCGCAAATGGGACTGGGCAATGCCTGGGATACCGACGAACGCTGGAACGAGTACGATCATGAAGAGTTGATCGTGCGGCACAAGCCGCTGTATGCGAACCGCGCCATCATGCTGGCCGATCTGGCCCGCACCCTGAAGCCCCGCGAGAGTTTTCAGGCCATGTTCGAAGACGCGCTGGATCGCTGGGTGGGCGGCGACTTCGACCACGAATACCGTGAGCCCTGGTCAGCCTTTCGTACCCGGGTGCACTCGGCGCTGGATGATATCGTCGCTGACGGCCGTGCTTCGACCACCCTGGTCTACACATCGGGCGGCGCCATCAGCGCCGTGGTCCAGCGTCTCTGGAAACTGCCGGAAGGCGAATGGCGCAAGCTCAACCGGGTGATCGCCAATGCCACCGTCACCAAGGTGGTGTTTGGCCGACGCGGCGCGTTTCTGAGCACATTCAATGAACACAGTCACTTCGAGGGCGAACAGCAGCATCTGCTGACCTATCGATAATGCCCCTGTACAGCACACGAGGTTTTGCATCATGAGCAAGAACATCCTGATCACCGGCGCCAGCTCCGGGCTGGGCGAAGGCATGGCCCGCATCTTTGCGGCGCGTGGCAATAATCTGGCCCTGTGCGCCCGGCGCGTGGAACGACTTGAAGCCCTGCGCGACGAATTGCTGCAAAAACATCCCGGCATCACCGTGACCCTGAAGCCGCTGGATGTCATGGATTACGATCAGGTGTTCGAGGTATTTCGTGCGTTTCGCGCCGAGCTCGGCCGGATTGACCGGGTCATCGTCAATGCCGGCATGGGCAAGGGGCAGCCACTGGGCACGGGCTATTTCTGGGCCAACCGGCAAACTGCAGAAACCAACTTTGTCGCCGCCCTGGCACAGTGCGAAGCGGCGATGGAAATGTTCCGCGAACAGAACAGCGGTCATCTGGTGATGATCTCGTCCATGAGCGCCATGCGCGGCATGCCAAAGAACCTGACCACCTACGCCGCCACCAAGGCGGGTGTCGCGGCACTGGCCGAAGGCATTCGCTCCGAGATGCTTGGCAAGCCGATCAAGGTCAGCACGATTTATCCCGGTTACATCCGCTCCGAAATCAACGAGAAGGTAAAGAACACGCCGTTCATGGTGGATACCGAAACCGGCTGCAAGGCACTGGTGAAAGCCATTGAAAGCGAAAAACCGACCGCCTGTGTCCCGGCATGGCCGTGGACGGCGGTCGGTTTCCTGATGCGTAATCTGCCGCTGAGTCTGGTCAAGAAACTCGGCTAACCCGATTGCCCGGCATTGGCCGCAGGCGAACGCGCAATATAGGCGAGCGCCTGCGCAGTGTCCCCTTCCGTGCGCGGGTGAAACCCTGGCGACAGCCAGCGCAGGGTCCGGTTCAGAATCAGGCTGAAGGTCGGTACGTTATCGTTGCGCCGACCGATACGCTCGATTTCCAGCAAGACACGCACCGTGGTCTGCCGCGCCAGACGTCGCCCCTGCGGGTCCGGATCCTGACGGGCCAGGCTGCGCCCGCCCTCGGCAATAAAATACAGGAACAACGGAAACACGATGGCCATCAGCGCCTGTCGGCTCACGTAGAAGCCAAGCTGGGTTCGGCACAAGTGCTCGAACAGATCGAACGCCACACTGCGATGCTCGACCTCCTCCGCCAGATGCCAGCGAAACAGATCGGCCACCACCGGATCCGCCTTGTCCCAGCTCTCGCTGTTCATGCACCAGTCACCGAGCAGGCCGGTGAAATGCTCGATGGCGGCGACAATGCCCACACGCGCCAGCAACCAGTGCCGCTCCAGAAAACGCCGCTGCAACCAGCGCTGACCAAGCGGCGCATCACCCAACAGTTGATGGAACAATGCGTCGATGCGCTCGCGGTAAGCCAGCACGTCCAGCCCCTGATCCGCCAGCCATTGCTCGCCCTTGCGGTGCGCCTGGGCGTGCATGGCTTCCTGGCGAATAAAGGCTTCCACATCGGCCCGCAACTGCGCATCCTGCACCAGAGGCAGCGCCTTGTTGTAGACGCGGCAGAACCACAGCTCACCAGCAGGCAGCAGCAGATGGATGCCGTTGATCAAGTGACTGGACACCGGATCACCCGGTATCCAGTGCAACGGCGATGAGGACAGGTCAAACGCCACCCGCCGAACCTGCAATGCTGAAACCACCTGCTCTGTCATGACGCCAGCCTCTTCAGTAATGCCGCCCCCGCGCCGGTCACCCGCCACGAAGCCAGTGCCGTGGCCTGATCGCCCCGCTCGACGGCGCTGACAAAATCACGGATCGAACGCGCAATCAGGTCCGGGTGGCTCAACGGCACCCAGTGACTGGCATCAATGTCCTGCCGATACAGCTCCGACACCCAGCGTTGCATGTCCTCAAACAGTTGCGTGCCCACATAGTTGTCCCGCTTCGGCACGATCAACAGCACCGGGCAGGCCGCATAGCGGGGCTCCGGGCGCAGCAGCTTCGGCACAAAATTGGCGCGGTAAAGACGCACGCCCTGGCGGCCATCCTGTGTCTGGCTGGGGTTGGGATGTGCTTCGGTCACCCCTTCGACCCGGCTCAGATACAGGGGCCAGAGACGGCCCATTCCAGCTTGCCAGAGCAACTCCGGCAGCAGCGGAATCTGGAACAGGCCGACGTACCAGGAACTGGCGAGCTGGCGCAGCACCTTGGCCTGCTGGGCCGGCAACAGGCTCCGCACCCGATCGCGCATCCAGTAACCGACATGATCCAGGCAGGGGCCCGACAACGAGGTATAGGAAAGAATACGGGGCTTCAACGGCCCACTCGTGACCGACTCCCAGCTCTGGATCGAGCCCCAGTCATGGGCCGCCAGATGGAAATCCCGACCCGGGAGCAGCGCGTCCACCACGGCTTTCAGGTCCGCCGCCAGGCAGGCCATGCGGTATTCCCGCACCCGGGCGGGCGCATCGGACGCCCCGGCGCCGCGCACGTCATAGGCCAGCACATAGAACTGCTCGGCCAGCCGTTCGGCGACCGGCTGCCAGACACTGTGGTTATCGGGGTAGCCATGCACCAGCACCAGCGCAGGCCGCCGTGCATCACCCCAGGCGCGGACCGCCAGCCCGACGCCCCCCGCATCGACACGAAACTGTTGCACCATGGCGTTCTCAGCCCCTCCGCAGCAATCCTTGTTCTTTCATGCCATCGAATATAGCACCATTGACCGATGTAAAGGTGACCGGAGCGCCCGGCGCTACGGCCAATGTGGCCTTCACGGACATACTCCCGTTCTGGCACATTGGTGCGCCTTCGATGATGCAAGACAGATGGAGTACCGCATGCCTCTACGCCGCATTGCAGCCGTTTTGTTGCTGCTTTTCCCGACAACGCTGCTGGCGCAGCCCGACTCCGAAGCGGAATGGGAACAGAACCGCAAGGCCCGTGAGCGTGGAGACGTCAGCACCTATGCCCGCCCGGTGGAAGGCAGCTCCATCAACCAGTTCCGCGGCATCGTGGAAGTGCCCCACCCGCTGGTCACCGTCATGGCCGTCATCAGCGATGTGGCCAACTTCGACAACTGGGTCTTCCAGTGCAAGGGCACGGAAATGCGTGAGGAAGAATGGGGGCCGGAGCACGCGCGGGTGATGATTCGCGGTATCTGGCCGGTGTCGGACCGTGACGTGCTGGTGCGCAGCCATTACGAGCAAGACCCGGATACGCTGGCGGTGACGGTGCACTCCACCGCCACCGATGACGTGTTCGACGAGCAGCGCGGTTACGTGCGCATCCCGGCTCTGAACAATGTGTTCCGCTTCGAACCGCTGGACGACGGCTGGACCCGCATCACCTTCCAGACCTTCGTCAATCCGGGCGGCGCCATTCCCGCGTGGCTGTCCAACTTCGTCTCCACACGCGCCCCGCTGCAAACGCTGGAAGGCATGAAGGCACAAATGGACAAGGACGCCTACCAATTGCGTTCACCGGAAGAGCTGCCGTCGATCCTGCCGGGCAGCCCGCAGCTGGTCTTCCCTGACAATCACCGCGCCAGCACCCGGCTGTAAGTCCGGGTCAGCGCTGCATGGTGGCCTGAATCGCGGTCAGCGCGATGGTGTAGACGATGTCTTCCACCAGCGCGCCGCGTGACAGGTCATTCACCGGCTTGTTCAGGCCCTGCAGCATCGGCCCGACGCTGACACAGTTGGCGCTGCGCTGCACCGCCTTGTAGGTGGTGTTGCCGGTATTCAGATCCGGAAAAATGAAGATGGTTGCCCGCCCGGCCACCGGGCTGTCCGGCGCCTTGGCGCGGGCGACACTCTGGATCGCGGCAGCGTCATATTGCAGGGGGCCATCAATCAGCAGGTCCGGGTCACGCGCCTTCGCCAGCCGCGTCGCCTCCCGCACTTTTTCCACATCACTGCCACCGCCGGACTCGCCGGTGGAATAGCTCACCATGGCCACACGCACCGGGACGCCAAAGGCCTCCGCGGAGCGCGCGCTCTGGATAGCGATTTCTGCCAGTTCTTCCGCCGTCGGGTCCGGATTCACCGCGCAATCGCCATAGACCAGCACCTGGTGCGGCAGCAGCATGAAAAAGACGGACGAGACCAGATGGTAGCCCGGCGCCGCCTTGATCAACTGCAGTGCAGGGCGAATGGTATTGGCCGTGGTGTTCACCGCACCGGACACCAGCCCGTCCACATCACCCTGGGCCAGCATCATGGTGCCCAGCACCACCGTATCTTCCAGTTGGGCCAGCGCCATGGGCTGGTTAAGCCCCTTGTGCTTGCGCAAGGCCACCATCGGGGCCACGTATTGCTCGCGAATAGCCTCCGGGTCGATCACTTCCAGCGCCTCGGGCAGTGTGATGCCCTGGGCGCGCGCCACCTTCTCCACCTCCGCCGGCGGCGCCAACAGGACACACCGGGCAATGCCGCGGTTCTGGCAGGTCACGGCGGCCTGAATCGTGCGTGGCTCGCTGCCTTCCGGCAGCACGATGCGCTTGTTGGCGGCCCGTGCCTGTTCCACCATCCGGTAACGAAAGGCCGAGGGTGACAGCGTCGGCTCCTTCGGCATGCCACAACGCGCCAGCAACCATTCACCGTCCAGCCGCGCGGCCACAAAATCCGTAACCTGTTGTGCCCGCTCACGATCATCCACCGGAATTTCACGGCTCATGCGATCCAGATTGGTGGCCGTTTCATAGGAGCCGGTCTCCACCGTCATGACCGGCAGCCCGGCGTCCAGAGCGCCCTGGCACAGCGTCATGATGCGCGGGTCCGGTTTGAAGCCGGTGCATAACAGCAGCCCGGCCAGCGGCACCCCGCGCGCGGCGGCCAGACTCGCCGCCAGAATGATGTCGTCACGATCGCCCGGGGTCACCACCAGCACACGCGGCTGCAACAAGTCCACCGTATTGGCCACCGCACGCGCGCACAACACGATGCGTTCAGCACGGCGTGTTTCGTAGTCCCCGGCATGGAGGATTTCAGCACCCAGCAACTCCGCCACGTCACGGGTGCGGGGCGCGCTCAGCGTCTCGTCCCACGGAATGCTGCCCAGCAACCGGAAACTGTTGTCGGCCATCTGCGGCAACCGTTCGCGCAAACCGTCATGCAGTGCTTCATCACGAATCTTGTTAAGAATGACGCCCAGCACGCGCTCATTGCCCGGCCCACCGAACTGGCGCGCATTGATTTCGATCCGGTCTGCCAACGCCTCGGCGCTGTCGTTGTCAGACGCCGCCACCAGAATCACATCAGCATCCACGCTGCTGGCCAACTCTGCATTCAGGCGCTCGGCGTAACTGACCTTGCGCGTCGGCACCATGCCTTCCACCACGACGACATCGTTGCCCTTTGCCGCCTGATGGAAACGCTCGACGCCCTCCTGCAGCAGATCGGCCATGCGGCCCTCACTGAGCATGCGCTCTGCCCGCGCCAGCGATAACGGTTCCGGCGGGGTCATCCCCAGCGTCGCCGCCACCAGCGCCGTGGAGCGCTCCGGCCCGCTGTCACCGTGCTGGTTCTGGGCAATGAGTTTGCAGAAACCGACCTTGAGACCGGCGCGCTCCAGCGCGCGAATCAGGCCAAGGCTGGCGGAGGTCAGGCCGACACCAAAGCCGGTCGGGGCGAGAAAGAAAACCTGCATTACGTCCCTCTTTCTGTCGGGCTGTCCGCATCAAGGCAGGCCAGCGATTCCATGGCAATCTGACGCTCTTCGTCTGTCGGCACCACCAGAACATGTATCGGCGTCGAGGTCTTCTCGATAGCGCCCGCCACACCGCGCACGCATCGCTGGTTGGCCTCGTCATCCAGTGCCAGGCCCAGCATACTCAGGTGCGCGATGGTGGTGGCCCGGATCAGCGGGGAATTTTCGCCAATGCCGCCGGTAAAGATGACGCCATCCAGGCGTGTCAGGGCACAGCACAGGCTGGCCAGGGACTTGGCCAGCCGGTAGCAGAATACCTCGATGGCCAGCGTCGCGCCGTCATGGCCCTGCGAGCGCGCCTGTTCCAGCTCGCGCATGTCATTGCTTAACCCGGACAAGCCCAGCAGCCCGCTCTCGCGATTCAGCACCGTGTCGATTTTTTCCAGTGACCAGCCCAGGGTGCGACCAAGAAAACCATGCAGGTTGGGATCGACATCACCGCTGCGCGTGCCCATGACCAGCCCTTCCAGTGGGGTAAACCCCATGCTGGTATCACGGCTTGCACCCGCCTGGACCGCACAGGTCGAACAGCCATTGCCCAGATGCGCTGACAGCCAGCCGCTGTCGGCCGGTGACAAGCCGGTCATCCGCGCCGCCTCATCAGTGACATAGCGGTGACTGGTACCGTGAAAACCGTAACGCCGCACCCGTTGCTCCGCGTACAACGCTTCCGGTATGGCATACCGGTACGCATACGCCGGCATGCTCTGATGAAACGCCGTGTCGAATACGGCGATATGCGGCAACTGCGGGAACAGTGCAGTGGCCGCCTCAATCCCCATGAGATTGGCCGGATTATGCAGCGGCGCCAGCGCCGCCGCGTCCTGGATAGCCTGGCGTGTTGCGTCGTCAATCCTGCAGGCGGCGGTAAAATGCTCACCGCCATGCACCACCCGATGACCCACCGCCGTCAAACGGTCACCAGCACACTCGCGCACCACGGGCAGCAATGCTTCCATCGCCTGCCGAGGGTCCGCCTGGCCCAGAGCGCGTTCCTGCCGCGACGATGACCCATCGCCATGCTGCCAGCGCAGCCAGGCCTCATCACTGCCGAGCCGGTCCGCCAGCCCGTGCAGCACAAAGCCACTGCGCTGCTCGTCCACCAGTGCAAACTTGATCGACGAACTGCCGCAATTGATCACCAGCACAAGCCGTGAGGCGTGTTCTGACGAGGCGTGTTCTGACATGGTGCTGCTCCAGCCTGCTATCTCCACAGGCCTACCTTAACGCCCCGCCACAGATTTGTCCGGCATCGGAAAACCGGGAGCGGCAGCCGAAACCAGAAAAGGGCGCCCGAGGGCGCCCTTCCTGTTTCCGGACTGTCGTTTGTGGATCAGTTGCCTTTGACGAATTCCGGGTAGGCTTCCATACCGCAGTCGGCAAGGTCCATACCGGCGTACTCGTCTTCCTCGGCGACACGGATGCCCATGACGGCCTTGAGGATGCCCCACACGATCAGGCTGGTGACGAATACCCAGACAAAGATCGTCAGGCCGCCGATGATCTGGCCGGAGAAGCTGGCGTCGCCAGTGACCGGTACCAGCATCAGACCCAGGATACCGCAGGTGCCGTGTACGGAGATGGCACCGACCGGATCGTCGATCTTCAGCTTGTCCAGGGTCAGGATGGACATGACCACCAGCAGACCGCCCAGCGCGCCGAAGAGGGTGGCCAGCAGCGGGCTCGGGGTATCCGGGCCAGCCGTGATGGTCACCAGGCCAGCCAGCGCACCGTTGAGCAGCATGGTCAGATCAGCCTTGCCGAACAGGATGCGTGCCAGCACCAGAGCGCCCAGCGCACCACCGGCCGCAGCCGCGTTGGTGTTCATGAACACGATGGCGACATCGTTGGCCGCGTCAGCCGAAGCGGTAGCCAGTACGGAGCCACCGTTGAAGCCGAACCAGCCCATCCACAGGATGAAGGTCCCCAGAGTCGCCAGCGGCAGGTTGGCACCCGGAATGGCGTTCACCTGACCGTTCGGGCCGTATTTGCCTTTACGGGCACCCAGCAGGATGACACCGGCCAGCGCTGCAGCAGCACCTGCCATGTGCACGATGCCGGAGCCTGCGAAGTCAGCGAAGCCCAGCGCATCCAGGTCATACAGACCGAACACCGGCGCACCGCCCCAGGTCCAGGCACCGGACATCGGGTAGATGAAACCGGTCATGACCACGGCGAAGGCCAGGAAGGCCCACAGCTTCATACGCTCGGCAACCGCACCCGAGACGATGGACATGGCGGTGGCCACGAACACGACCTGGAAGAAGAAGTCGGCAGACGGTGCGTAGGTTTCTTCAGCCACGTAAGCGAAGCCTTCTTCTACGCCCTTGTCCATGATGCCGGACAGGAAGAAGCCGCCTTCGTACATGATCGCGTAACCGCACACCAGATACATGGTGCAGGCGATGGCGAACAGGGCCACGTTCTTGGTCAGGATCTCGGTGGTGTTCTTGGCACGCACCAGACCGGCTTCGAGCATGGCAAACCCGGCGGCCATCCACATTACCAGCGCGCCGCATATCAGGAAGTAGAAAGTATCGAGCGCAAACTGCAGCTCTGAGATTTGGTATTCCACGGTGCAACCCTCCGAATGGAAGCGTCAGTCAACTAAATTAGGCATGGATCGTTGGTTGACGGTGTTTCAGACGGCGTCTTCGCCAGTCTCCCCAGTACGAATCCGGATCGCTTGCAGCAATTCGGTCACGAAGATCTTGCCGTCACCGATCTTGCCGGTGTTGGCGGCCTTCGAAATTGCTTCAATGACCTGGTCCAGTGAGCCATCGGCGATGGCGACTTCGATCTTCACCTTCGGCAGAAAATCAACGACATACTCGGCGCCGCGATAGAGTTCGGTGTGGCCTTTCTGACGCCCGAAGCCTTTCACTTCGGTGACAGTGATGCCCTGAACCCCGATCTCGGACAGCGCCTCGCGCACGTCGTCAAGCTTGAAAGGCTTGATAATGGCTGTGACGAGTTTCATGTCAGTCTCCTGTGGCTTGCACCGCACTCGCGGCGCCTTCCGTTCCCCTGTTAAGGCATGAGGCGACGCCTCATACCTGTTCAGCAGCGAGCACCTGGCTCTTGCTCATTACCACCGGCTGTTGCCAACCGGCCTGACAGGCCTTGCGCGGTTCGCACCGCAACACGACCTGCGTTGCCCTGCTTGATTGCACGATCCATGCCTATTTTGAAATCGCTTGCAAATTCAGAGGGTTAAACGCGATACACAGGGTTGCCCCTGCGCAGCGGGGGCCATTATAGCGCACGGGTTTGGTGCACTCCCCAATTTGGTGCACGCGCCGGAGCGACGCACACCGTGTTACCATGGCGGCCCCACGATAACAGGCTTTAAGCATGAATGACGTCCCCCTGATTGATCGTCTGGTGGCGGATATCAGCCGGCGGCTGCCCGCCGGTCTCGGCGAATTCCGCGAGGAGGTCGAGCGCAATGTGCAGGCCGTCCTGCGCGAGGCCATCGGTCGGCTGGATCTGGTCAGCCGCGAGGAGTTTGATATCCAGCAGCAGGTTCTGGCGCGCACCCGCGAAAAGCTGGAGGCCCTGGAGCGTCAGGTGGCGGCACTGGAGCATCAGGACCACTCCTGATGCTCCTGCTGCGCTGTCTGGCGGCCCTCCTGACGCCTGGTCTGCTCACCCTCGGTCTGCTGACCCTCGGTTTGCCCACTCGGCCAGCGCTGGCCGAGGACCCGACCGCCGCACTGGCCCAGGCGCTGCGCGCCGAGGCGCCGGACGAGACCCTCGATCAATTGCACCAGGACGGTGCAAGCGTGACCTTGCTGGCCCGACAGCACCCCACGCTGCTGGCCGAGCTGCACGCCGAGCGGCGGCGAACCGCCGACTGGCTGCTGGACACCGGCTTTCCTCCTGATCTCCCCGACAGCACGGGCGACACTGCCCTGCATCACGCAGTATGGCAGGGTGATTTGCAACGCGTTCGAGCGCTGCTGGATGCGGGCGCCCTGCCCGAACCCGCCCTGCTCCGCGACGCGGTGCGCAACGCCCGCCTGCCACTGATCAGCGCCCTGGCCGAGGCCATGCCTGATCGCCATGAACGTGTCCCTGACCTGCTCGCTGCCTATCTGGGGGAAGGCGGCCAGAATGTGGCCGTGGTCGAATGGTTGCTGCTTGATGGCGCCGACCCTGAGGCACGCAATGCACTGGGGGACAGCGCTGTGCTGGCTGCGGCCCGGCTGGGCCGCGATGACCTGGTGCGACTGCTGCTGCACCACGGCGCCAATCCCGATGCCGTGAGCGACAGCGGTTGCGACCTGCACTGTTTCTACCGGGACAGCCGCGCGGGCCTGCTCGACAGGCTGCCCGAGATCAACCAGCGTCCACTGGCCTTCCTGGTGCTGGCCGCCATGCCCGTGTCGCTGTTCTACTTCGTGCTCGCCGGGTGGCAGCTCTACCGGCACCGTCCCCTGCTCCCGATCACGCTGATGACCCTGCTGGCGCTGCTGGTCATGGCACTGGCCGCCGCCACGCTGTTCTACCGATGTACCCCCTGCCTGGTGCCTCCCGGTACAAATCAGTTTGTACTCACTTCTGCTCTAGGCCTTATATTGTCCGTATCGGGATGTCTGGCTTGGCTTTCCCGACCCTATAGTCGCCGATTTTGAGGCCACCCCCTTGTCGCCCCGAAACCCGGCGATATAATGGCGCCTCATTTACTGTACCAACCAGACGGTATAGAACAGGCCGTATGGAACAGACGGAAGACCCACATGCGACGGCGAAAACCCTCACCCGGCGAACCCAATACCCGGGATCAGATTCTGGATGCCGCACAGCAGATTGCCGCCACGCACGGTGCCGGCCATGTCACGCTGGATGCTGTAGCCCGCGAAAGCGGCCTGAGCAAGGGCGGTGTGCTGTATCACTTTCCGAACAAGGATGCCCTGATCAATGGCATGCTTGAGCGACTGATCGAGCGCAACGCCGCCGCGCGTGAGGCACTGGAGGCATCGCTGACGGACAAACCGCATTCCGTGCTGCGCGCCATGATGCACGCCCGCGACCCAGCCCACCGCTCGCTGGACCCGGATGTCGCCATGGCCGTGCTGGCGGCCGCGGCAGAAAAACCGCAACTGCTGGACCCGATGCGCGCGCATATCCGGCAATTGTATGAACGCATCGTGGCGCAGAACGGGGATGGCGATCTGGATCTGGCCCTGCTGCTCTGGGCCACCGCCGACGGCCTGCTGTTTCAGGACCTGCTGGCGCTGTCCCCCCTTGATCCCGATCACCGCCAACGCCTTGATCGTCGCTTGCTGGCCCTTACCGAGGAGCTGCTGACATGAAAACCCTGCGTCATCTTTCCCTGATACTGGCCAGCGCCAGCCTGTTTCTGCTCAGCGGCTGCGGCGACACGCCGCCTGAGGACGACGACGCGGGCCTGCGTCCGGTTCGCGTCATGACGGTGGGCGGCGATGTCGGCCTGACCAGCCGCCGCTTTGTCGGCCGCGTGGACGCCGTCAGCACGGTCGACCTGTCCTTCCAGGTGGGCGGCCGGATCGCCGAATTGCCGGTACAACAGGGCAGCGTTGTGCAGGCCGGCGGCCTGATTGCCGCGCTCGACCCCACCGATTACCGTCTCGCCGTGCGCGAAGCCGAGGTACAGCGCGAGCAGGCACGCCGTGATCTGGACCGCCAACGCACGCTGCTGGAACGTGGCACCGTCTCTCCGGCGGCCTTTGACCAGGCCAAAACCCAGTATGACCTGGCCGACGTGGCGCTGGATAACGCACGGCGAAATCTTTCCTATACACGTATCAGTGCGCCCTTTGATGCACTGGTGACACGTCGACTCGTGGACCGGCACACCAATGTGCAGCCCAACACAACCGTCGTGCGCGTGCAGGATGTCACCGAACTGCGGGTGCATATCAACGTACCGGAACATCTGGTGCGGATATCCAGCGAAGCATCCCTGTTCGATGTCAGCGCCTTTTTCTCACAGCATCCGGACCGGCCGTTCAAGCTCGAATACCGCGAGCACGAAACCGAGCCCGATGCCGTGACCCAGACCTATCAGGTCAGCTTCGGCATGCCGCGCCCGGAGGATTTCAACGTGCTGCCCGGCATGACCGTAACGGTGGAGATCCGCACACGCGGTGCGCACGCCGACACCAGCTTCCAGATTCCGGTGGGCGCACTGGACATGACCGCCGACGGCGAGTTCCGTGTCTGGATTTACGATGAAGAAAGCCGCGCCGTCTCACCCCGCGCCGTCAAGGTCGGCCTGCTCGGGCTGGACCAGGCCACCATCATCGATGGACTCGACGCTGGCGACACGCTGGTCACCGCAGGCACCGTTTTCCTGCGTGACGGTATGCGCGTGCGCCCGTTCGAAAAATACTGAAGGAGCGCCCCATGGATATCGCCCGCGTCTCCATCGAACGTCCGGTCAACACCTGGCTGATCATTGCCGCCTGTCTGCTTGGCGGGCTCTGGGCGCTGTCATCGATCGGCCGGCTGGAAGATCCGGCCTTTACCCTCAAGCAGGCGGTGGTGGTGACCTCCTACCCCGGCGCCACGGCGGAGGAAGTCGAGGAAGAAGTCACCGAACTGCTGGAATCTGCCCTGCAGCAGCTGCCGCAGCTCAAGCGCGTCACCTCGAAGTCCATGCCCGGCGTGTCGGAAATTACCGTGCAGATCAAGGATCAGTACGACGGCAGCAAGATGCCGCAGGTGTGGGATGAACTGCGACGCAAGGTGAATGATGCCCGGCCCGACCTGCCGGAGGGGGCACGTACGCCACGCATCAATGACGACTTCGGTGACGTGTTCGGCATTTTCTATGCCGTCACGGCGCCAGAGTTCAGCGACCAGGAAATCCGCAATCTGGCCCGCTTCCTGCGCCGAGAGTTGCTGACCGTTCCGGGCGTCGCCAAGGTCACCACGTCCGGCGAGCCGACGGAAACCATCTATGTGGATATCAGCAACGAGCGGCTTTCCACACTGGGGCTGCCGGTTGAACAGGTGCTCAACACCATCCAGACAGAAAATGCCGTGGAAAGTGCAGGCGCCATCACCATTGGTGACCGCCGTGTCCGCCTGACCAGCCGCCCCGGTTTCGACTCCGTTGCCAGCATTGAAAGTCTGCGTATCGGTCGCCCCGGCTCCACGGAACAGATCAGCCTGGTGGACATTGCCGATGTCTACCGGCAAAGCACGGAAGTGCCGGACCACCTGATTCGCTACAACGGCGTACCCGCCTTCACACTTGCCGTGGCGGGGGTGCCCGATGCCAATATCGTCGAGGTCGGTCGCGCGGTGGATCGGCATCTGGCGACACTGGAGAATCGCATACCGCTGGGCGTCACCCTGCACCCCATCTACGAACAGCACGTCGTGGTGGACGATGCCATCAACAGCTTCATTCTCAGTCTGTTGTTGTCGGTGCTGATCGTCATCGGCGTACTGTGCCTGACCATGGGCTGGCGGGTCGGCATCGTCGTCGGCGCCACCCTGTTACTGACGGTGCTCGGCACCGTGTTGTTCATGCGCCTGCTGCATATCGAGATGGAGCGCATCTCGCTGGGCGCATTGATTATCGCCATGGGCATGCTGGTGGATAACGCCATCGTGGTGGCCGAAGGCATGCTGATCAACATGCAGCGCGGCATGCAGGCGAAAAATGCCGCCAGTGACGCGGCCAAACGCACACAGATCCCACTGCTCGGCGCAACCGTTATCGGCATCATGGCATTTGCCGGCATCGGCCTGTCGCCGGATGTGACCGGCGAATTCCTGTTTTCCCTGTTCGCCGTTATCGCAATTTCCCTGATGCTCAGCTGGGTGCTGGCCATTACCGCCACACCGCTGCTGGGTTTCTACTTTTTCCGTGTGGCCGCCAACGCCAGCGAGCTGGACCCTTATGCCGGTCGGCCTTACATGCTCTATCGTGATGCATTGGGCAAGGCCTTGCGCGCCCGCGGCAAGACCCTGGCGGCCCTGGCCGGCCTGACGGTGGTGGCACTGTTCGGCTTCGGCTTCGTCAAACAGGCGTTCTTTCCGGCCTCGAATACGCCACTGTTCTACGTCAACTATACGCTGCCCCAGGGCACCGATATTCGCGCCACGGCGCGTGATGTGGCGAAAATCGATGAGCTGGTGCGCGAGTATCCGCAGGTACAGTCGGTGTCGAGCTTTATCGGCCAGGGCGCCAGTCGCTTCATGCTGACCTATGCACCAGAGCAACCGAATACCGCCTACGGCCAGCTGATCGTGCGCGTCGGCCACCGCAACCAGATTCCGCCGCTGATCGACGAACTGCGCGACAGGCTGCCGCCGCTGTTCCCGGACGCCGAGATCTACACCCAGCGCCTGATGTTCGGCCCTGGTGATGGCGCCAAGATCGAAGCCCGTTTTTCCGGCCCGGACACTGATGTGTTGCGCCGCCTGGGCAATGAAGCCAGCAGCATCATGCTGGCCACGGAAGGGGTCACCGACGTGCGCACCGACTGGCGACAACGCGAGTTGGTGATACTGCCGCAGTTCAATGAGGAGCGCGCACGCGTGGCCGGCGTCGGCCGTGCAGAGCTGGCCCAGTCACTGGAGTTCGCCACCGCCGGGGTACGAGCCGGCACCTATCGGGAAGGCGATGAACAGATTCCCATTGTGGCCCGGCCACCGGATTACGAACGTCTCGACGCTACCCGCCTCGCCGATCGACTGGTGTGGAGCGGTAGCGAGCAAGCGTATGTGCCCGTCACCCAGGTCGTGGATGGTTTCGTCACCACCAGCGAAGAGGCTCTGATTCATCGACGCAATCGTGTACGCACATTGACGGTACAGGCCGAGCCGGAGGGAGATCTGACCTCTGACCAGGCGTTCCGCGCCGTGCGCGGTGCCATCGAAGGCATCACCTTGCCGCCCGGCTACCGCATGGAATGGGGCGGTGAATACGAGGACTCCCGTGAAGCCCAATCATCACTGGCCGCACAATTGCCGCTGAGTTTCCTGATCATGCTGGTGATCAGCATTCTGCTGTTCGGCAAGCTGCGCCAGCCAGCGGTAATCTGGCTGATCGTACCCATGTCCATTTGCGGTGTAACGCTTGGCCTGCTGCTGACCGGCATGCCCTTTACGTTCACTGCGCTGCTGGGCTTCCTCAGCCTTTCCGGCATGTTGATGAAAAATGCCATCGTGCTGGTGGATGAAATTGACGCCCAGATCAACAGCGGCAAGGAAGCGGTGCTGGCGCTCACGGATGCCAGCGTCAGCCGTTTGCGTCCGGTGTTTCTGGCAGCCGTGACCACCATCCTCGGTATGGTGCCGCTGCTCTGGGATGCATTCTTTTCCAGCATGGCGGTCACGATCATGGGCGGGCTGGCCTTCGCCACCGTACTGACGCTGATTGCCGTGCCCACCCTGTACGCCCTGTTCTTCCGTATTCGTGTGGCGGAACACTGACAATCATCGTCGGCGCTGACTGACAGACAGCGCGGGCCACCTTTGTCAGGCTCGTCGGATCAGATCCGGCGAGCCTTTTTCATGTCTGTCACACTGCTCCACACCCGCGCATTACTGGGCATCGACGCCCTGCATGTCCAGGTCGAAACCCACCTCTCCCCGGGCCTGCCCGGTTTTTCCATTGTCGGGCTGCCCGAAGCCGCCGTGCGCGAAAGCCGCGACCGGGTACGCTCGGCGCTGATCAACAGCGGCTTCGAGTTTCCGGTGCGACGCATCACCGTGAATCTGGCCCCTGCCGAGCTGCCCAAGGGCGGTGGCCGCTACGACCTGCCCATCGCTTTGGGTATCCTCGCCGCCAGCCGCCAACTGCGCATCGCTGATCCTGATGCCTTCGAATGTCTGGGCGAACTGGCCCTGGGCGGCGAGTTGCGCCCCGGGCAGGGCGTATTGCCTGCGGCCCTGGCCGCCCAACGCACAGGCCGCGCCCTGATCCTGCCCGCCAGCAACGCCAGCGAAGCGGCGTTGGCGCATCGCGCTGTGCACGGCGCTGATTCGCTGCTCGCGGCGTGTTCGCATATCGAAGGTCGGGAAATCATCGCGGCGGCCACAGCACCGACTATTGCCGCCACGCCCCTCTCGGCCCCCTGCCTGAGCGACGTGCGCGGCCAACCCCAGGCTCGTCGCGCGCTGGAGCTGGCCGCTGCGGGCGGCCACTCGCTGTTGCTCAGCGGTCCGCCTGGCAGCGGCAAGAGCATGCTCGCCCAACGTCTTCCCGGCCTGCTGCCGCCACTGGACAACGAGGCCGCCCTGGAGGTCGCCGCCGTGCATTCATTGCATCGGTCGCGCGACCTGGGACAGTTCCGCTTGCCGCCTTTTCGCTCGCCGCACCATACCGCCTCGGCCCCGGCTCTGGTCGGCGGCGGCAGCACGCCACGGCCCGGCGAGATCTCGCTGGCGCACCACGGCGTGTTGTTTCTGGATGAATTACCCGAGTTCAGTCGGCACGTTCTGGAAGTGCTGCGCGAACCACTCGAAACCGGCGAAGTGCATATCTCCCGGGCCAGAAGCCAGGCACGATTTCCGGCACGCTTCCAGCTCATCGCCGCCATGAACCCCTGCCCCTGCGGCTGGCTGGGCGACCCGGCACGAAGCTGCGGTTACTTTTGTGACAAGGCGCGGCGCTATCAGCAAAAGCTGTCTGGCCCGCTGCTGGATCGCATTGACCTGCACCTGGATGTAGAAGCCGTGTCCGCCGCGGCCCTCGCCAGCCCGAATGAGGGCGAGACCAGCGACGCGGTACGCGAGCGCGTTATCGCCGCCCGGCAACGGCAGCTGCACCGCCAGGGCCAACTCAACAGCCAACTTGATCCGGCCACACTCAGCCCCTGGCTGCACGCCCACAGCGACTGGCTGCAACACAGCATGGAGCGCCTGGGCCTGTCTGCACGCAGCCTGCATCGCCTGATCCGCGTGGCCCGCACCCTGGCCGATCTGGCCGACGAAGACACCCTCCAGGAACAGCACCTGCTGGAAGCCCTCAGCTACCGCCCGGCCTCCCCCGCCCCGCCGCACTGATACCACCCGTATGGCCATCCACGACTGGATACACTGACCAAGGTGCTATCGACGCTGGGCCCGGGTCTGTCCATCAAGGCTCACGACGCCGCCTGTCGCTCCGAAACGGCTCAAGCAGTTGCACAAGATACGCCTTCGGATAATCCTCGCGGCCTCTGAGGCCGAGCTCATGGCTGCCACGGGGAGCTTCGCCAGATCGATAGTGAAAAGTGCCCGCCACATGGTCATAAAGATTGGTGAAAAGGCCGAAATTGATGTCGCCCTCGCCATGACGGCGATGATGAAAACGATGCACCTCGGCATTCGCGAACAGATAACGCAAAGGGCCTGTGCGAATATCCGCGTTCATATGCTGGCAAAGCAGTGCAATGGAGGCCAGAAATGGCAAGATGATCGCCACATTGAAGGGGATACCCAACAACAACAGCGGTAACACGCCAGCCCCCACCTCTATACTCTGATGTACCGGGTGCTTCATCAGTCCGTTAAGACCGTACAACCGACCCGGGCTATGGTGGACAGCATGAAATCGCCATAACCATGAAAAACGATGGCTGGCATGATGTGCCATCGCAATCCCCGCATCCAGTATCAGCACGGCCATCAACACCTGAAGCAGATAGGGCCACTGATGCGGCCACACCCCGCCACCCAGGGCCAGTATGGCGAAAACAGGCAGCAGCCACAGAGAGGCTCGATTGAGCGTCAGATTGACCAGTGCATGCAGAACATCTCTCCCGATATCACCCTGGCTCCTGTTCCAGTCGGGCTGGTAGGGAATCAGCCGCTCCAGCAGAAAGCAGTAACCTAGCGCGGCCGCCAGTATCGTCAGCATGACGATAACGCCGCTATCCCTGCCGCCCGCCATGACGATGGCGCCACCAAATCCGAAAAAAAGCACCGGCCAGGCCAACCAGCGCGCCACCGACTTTACGTATCCCATACCCGCCTCCAGCATCTGTCATCCCCGACAGTATCCGGTGGCCGGCAAGGCGGCGCTTGAATAAACTGGCAGACCATGACCATCACGCCTGCACTACAGCTTTACCTGTGGCCGGACCGTCTGCTTTTTATCGGGCCGGGCCTGGATACGCATGCCCATCGCCACCATGCCGCCCAATTGTGTATCAGCCTTGATGCATCACCAGTGCAGATACGCGCTGACAACGACGATCTGCTCGCCCCCGGCCCGGCCTTCTTCATACCGTCGGACACATCGCATCAGATCATGCAACACCAGGGCCTGTTGGCCATGTTCTATTTCGACCCGGAAAGCCAGGAGTGTGAGGTGCTGGCACAGCACCTGATCGGCGAAAAGGGAGGCCGCATTGCTCCCGTCAATACGAGCGCGCTGCCGCTCGATCAACTTCGTGCATTGGCAGAGGGGCAGCACGATGTCGCGCTGGCCAACGACCTCTGCAACGCGCTACCCGGTTTGTCCGCCGTTCGCGCCGACAGGATTGACCCACGCTTGCAACGCGTGCTCGACTGGCTGGGAGATCATCTGGAAACGCCGGTCCGGCTGGCCGCTCTGGCGCGCATCGCGCAGGCCTCGGAAAGCTGGCTTGCACATGCATTCACCGACACCATCGGCATCCCCGTAAGACGCTACGTGCTATGGCGCCGACTCCGGCGGGCCATTGAGACAGCGCTCGATGGCGCTTCCCTGACGGAAGCCGCACACCATGCCGGCTTCTCGGATGCAGCACACCTTTCGCGCACCTTCCGGGACAATTTCGGTGTTACGCCTTCCTTTCTGTTCGCCCGACGAGACCAGATGTTCGTTATGTTTTGCGACAGGGCAGACTAAACATCCGGGCCGAGCAGCCCTTCCTGACGCAGATAGCGTGGTGCGCTTTCGATGACCCGTTGCAGGGTTTGCTGCCAGAGCAGGCCCTGCAGTGTTGCGTCGGCGTCTGCGGCGCCGGAGCGCACCAGGGTGGCGAACATGCGGTTCAGTTCGTCGGCGGAACCCTCTTCGTCCAGCAGCACACGCAGCGCTTCGTACTCCGTGTTTTCCGCATCGTCGCCGTTGTCGAGCTGGCGCATGGCAATACCCAGCGCGTTCAGCGACATGAGCAGGGTATAGGTCTTGTCCCGCGGCACATGCGGCAAGATGTCGTCACGCAGCAGCGTGCGCACTGTGTCGAGCAGATTGGCACCAGATGGCTGGATACGCATTGCTGTTAACTCCTTTCCGACAGGCCAGTCATGCGCAGGATGTGCAGTTCAAGCTCCGGCACGATATGCGCGGTGAGTGCCAGTTCCAGAGAGGGCTCATTGCCGGAGATATGCCGCTCCCCCTGCTTGATGGCGATCATGGCCCAGCGCACATGGGCAAAGACTTCCCAGTAGAACAGCGCCTGCTCGTCAATCTGCTGGCCACTGACCTCCTGATATCCGGCCAGCAGGGCGGCGCGGGAACCGACTCCCCCGGCGGCCAGTGCCTCGTCCAGCTGGCCGAAACGCCAGCAACGGGCACAGAACCAGCCCAGGTCCTCCAGAGGTTGCGACCAGCTGGTGAATTCCCAGTCCAGCACGGCGGTAAGGCCGTGCTCATTCACCATGTAATTGCCGGTACGGAAATCACGGTGCACCAGACACAAGGGGGCTTGCTCGGGCAGGTGGGTTTCGAGCCAGCGCAGCCCCCACTCCAGCGCCGGGAAGGCACTGTGGTAGCTGTCCAGGAAGTCGCGACTTTCACGAATGAAGACCAGCGCCGGATGGTCTTCAGGCACCGGCAGAAAATCCAGATCCTCGCGTGGTGGCCGGATGCTGTGTATCCGCGCCATCTCACGTCCGATCTGGCGTACCAGCGCTTCACGATCCGGGGCCAGCGACAGGTCCTTGACCAGCCGATGCCCGGCGGCGGTGCCTGCGGCACGGCGCATGATGAAAAAGTCCCGTCCCAGTACCGAGATGTCTCCCAGCCACAGGGGGCCTGGCACCGTCACACCGGCAGCATAGGCCGCCTTGAGCAGGGCAAATTCCTGAGCACGCCCCAGACTGTCCGGCACGGCGGACGGTGCATCACAACGAATAACCGCTTCGATCAGCTCGTCACCGCACTGGATATCCGCCGCCCAGTTTTCCTGGATGGCGCCGCCGGACAAGGCCCGGATGCCACCCAGTGAAACCGGCTCACCGGCACGTTCGGTCAGCCAGTGTTCAAGGCGCTCGATCTCGTCAGGCTTCATACACCCCACCGGAAGAAATCGTTCTTTTCCTTCAGGTAGGCACGGGAAAGGACCATCTTGTGAATCTCACTGGCGCCGTCTACCAGACGCGCCTGACGGGCGTAGCGATAGATCCACTCCAGCAGGGTATCTTTCGAATAGCCGCGCGCACCGCACAACTGGATCGCCGTATCGGCGGCCTTGTGCAGCGTATCCGCCACATGGATCTTGGCCATGGAAATCTCGCTGCGGGCAAAATCGCCCTGATCCAGTTTCCAGGCGGCCTGCATGGTCAACAGACGCCCGACATGAATGTCCTTGGCGACCTCGCCCAGCATCCACTGCACACCTTCGTGCTCGGCCAGGGTGCTGCCGAAACTCATGCGGTTTTCCACATATTCACCGGCGATTTCCATGCAGCGTTTTGCCAGGCCCAGCCAGCGCATGCAGTGCGTCAGACGCGCGGTGCCCAGACGGATCTGGGTGACTTTCAGACCATCACCGATTTCAAGAAGCCGGTTTTCGTCGGGAATTTCCAGGCCGTCGAACCGCAGTTCGCAATGACCGCCATGCTCTTCCGGGCCCATGATGCCGATACGTCGCACCACCTCCCAGCCAGGCTGGTCGGCATCGAACAGAAACGCCGTCAGCCCCTTGCGGGTGTCGTCGCCGGTTTTGGCGATCAGTACGAAGTGCTGCGCGCCCTCGGCGCCAGTAATGAACCATTTGCGACCATTGACCACCCATTTATCGCCTTTCTTTTCGGCTCGGGTATAGGTCAGCGACGGGTCCGACCCGCAGCCGCCATCCGGTTCGGTCATGGCAAAGGCCGAGCGCACCTTGCCATCGATCAGCGGTTGCAGCCAACGGTCTTTCTGCTCACTGGAAAGAATCTTGTTGAGCAGGATCATGGTGCCGTCATCCGGCGCCGAGCAGTTGAACGCCAGCGGGCCGAACGGCGACCGCGAGGCTTCCTCGTACAGCGCCGCCATGCCCACCACGCCGACATCCAGGCCGCCGCGTTTTTTCGGCATCTGGAAGGCCCACAGCCCGGCCGCTTTCGCTTTTTCGCGCAGTGCTGCCACGATGCGCTCGTCAAGGTTCTCGTGGCCGTCATAATTGGCAGCGTCCTGCTCGAGCGGTATCACATGCTCGGCCACAAACTCACGGACCTGCAGACGCAGCGCTTCAATATGCGGGGGAAGGGTAAAGTCCATCAGATTGATCCTGGTGATTCGTCAGAGGGTAGAGCACAGATGCGCGCCGTCCACGGGGACCGCCGCGCCGCTCATGTAACTGGAAGCATCGGACGCCAGCAGCAATAGCGGGCCGCTCATTTCCGGCATGTCGCCCACACGGTGGAACGGGATGCGCTTGATCTGTTTTTCGCCTGCCGGGCTGTGCAACCAGTCACGATTGATCTCCGTTTCGAAGTAGCCCGGACAGATGGCGTTGCAGCGAATGCCATAGCGCGCATAATCCAGCGCAATGGACTTGGTCATCTGCACCACAGCCGCCTTGGAGGCCGTGTAAGCGCCCAGCTGCTGGCCGACGCGCAGGCCCAGCACCGAGGCAATGTTGATGATATTGCCGCCCTGACCCTCGGCCATCCAGCGCTGTATCGCCTGCTGCGCCACGGCCCACACGCCTTTGAGATTGGTATCCAGCACCGCGTCCCAGTCACCCTCACTCAGCTCATGGGTGGTACTGATCCGGTTGATGCCCGCGTTGTTAATCACGACCTGCACCGGCGGCATGGTCTCGAACGCCGCTTTCACACTGGCATAGTCCGAGACATCCATCGGCACGACCGTGGCTTCACGGCCCAGGGCCCGCACCGCCTCGGCGGTTTCCTCCAGTCGCTCCACACGGCGTGCCGCCAGCACCAGATCGGCACCGGCCCCCGCCAGTACGCGTGCAAAATGGGCGCCAAAACCGCTCGACGCGCCGGTGACCAGCACACGCTTGCCAGTCATGGAAAAGAGTTCGGTCATTGTTGTGGTCCTCAGATCGTGATCACAAGACAGGACCACTGAGGCTAGACAGTCCGGCGCCCGGGCTCAAGGACGAAAACGCTCAGCCTCCGCATGCGGCACGTCATGAGTGAGCTGGTTCCGGTAAGACCGCGGGCTCATACCGGCCCAGCGAGAGAAGGCGCGCGAGAAGCTCGCCGCCTCGTGATAGCCCAGCTGGTAACCGACCTCCGCAATAGACAGACGGCTGCGGGACAGCAAACGGCGTGCCCGGCTATACAGCTCTTCGTCCACCAGCTCCCGGAAACTGACGCCCTCGCTACGCAAGCGCCGCTTCAAGGTACGTGTCGAGACACCCAGCCAGTCCGCAAACTGCTCCAGGCTGGGCAAGGCTTCGCCGCTCTCGCAGCGTGACAGGTGGTCACGAATGCGCTCGGCAATACCCGTGTGAGAGCCGTACAACTGCATGAATTCCTGTTCGCACTGTTCCCGCGCATACACTTCCATTGACGGATTGGATAACAGCGGCACGCCCAGAAAGGTATCCCGGTCGCCTTCCAGCGACCAGGAATCGGCATCGAAGATGACGGGCGCAGGCAGGTCGTCCCTGTATCGACGAAAATAGGGCGGCTCAGGGCAGGCCATATGAATGCGTAGCCCCGGTATACGTTTCCCGCACATCTGTTCCAGCACGTTGGCCAGACCCACCAGCATGGCCTCCATGGAGAACTGGATGACCCCGCGACTCACCGGCAAATCGCAGCGCACATGCACCGCGACACGGTCTTCCGTTTCCTCGAAGGCGGCCGTCAGAAAAGGGGTGCGCAGCGCCGTAAAGCGAATCACCGCATCCAGCGCCGCCAGCACCGACGGGCTGGACAGGGCGAGCAGTCCGACCGGCCCCATCAGGGTGGCACGAAATGCGCGGGCATAGGCCAGCCCCAACCCCTTGTCGCTGAGTTTTCTGATGGCGCGCTGTGCCGCCGTGTAGGCCGTCAGCATCGAGATCTGGCTATCGGGTTGGCACAACATCACGCGGCTGATGCCCAACCCTTCAAGCAGATCCGCATCCCGCAACCCGAAATCACGACACACATCGCACAAGAGCAACAGGTAAACACCGGGAACACCGGTGCGAAACCCCGCTTGCTGTTCCGCTGGTGGTAACTGACCCATCCGCATAAGTTTGTGACCCATTTCGGCAAGACGTATGTCCCTTTCGTCATCCACCATGAATACACCTGCATAACAGGTCGGGCAAGCTCTCCGTCCCATGCAGATTGATAATAACAACCACAGAACAACAAGAAGAAGGCAATGAATGCCACAGCTGAGCATACAAGTGTTAACTGTATGTTCATCGCAATCCTGATCCTTGCGATGACTTACCCCGTGCTATCCGCTGCCAACGCGCTGGTTGGCGATGGCATGACGCTGCTTATGGATGAGGAGCTGGCCGAAGTGGATGGCGCGGGGATTACCTTTACCTGGGAAGATTTTCGTTGGCTGACCCAACCCACCAGTTACTTCGAACAGATCGGCAGTGGCACTGACCCCGACACCAACTGGCAACGCGGCGATTTACGTTGGTACGGCGTCAGTGTTTCCGCTGTTGGCCCCGGCTACACCTGGACAGAAAGCGGCGGCAACATGGACCCCTGCAACGGCCAGGGCGCCAACGGCCTCGGTTGCCCGCGCGGCAATACCATCAGCCACTTTGCTGCACACGACAACCCTTATGTATTGCGTGTTCAGGATTACAGCGGCCTCGGCGCCGCGGCCGGAGATATTGGCAACGGCATTATTACCTGGTCAGGCAGTACCAGCGAAGCACACACCGTGCTCGAGCTTCTGGCGCCCACCCGGCAGGAAGACTATCGCTTTGCGTTCTGGGGTGAAATCGAGGTAGGCAGAAATCCGGACACGCTCGCCAACAATGGGCTCCTCAAGAGCCAGACGATTATCCAGGGCAGCGCCGCCAACAGCGTACTGCGTCTGTTCCAGTTTACCGAGCCCGGCAACGAGACACTGGCGCTCATGTATCACAGTCATCTGCAAGGTGACTTCCGTTTCAGCATGGCACAAACAGCGGCCAGCGCCTCAGATCAACTCGGCATACCCGTGGCCTTCGAACCGCACGAAGGCTTGCACTTCCGCAACGTCGACGCCTACGTGCCCCTGGGCCAACTTTTCTATCAGGCCCTGGTACTCAATGTGCCCCGCGATGCTGAGGGCAATACCATCAACGACGGCAACTTCATCCTTGAGATACCGAAGTTGCCGGAGGATCAGCCGGCAGTATGGCGCCGTTTTTACAGCCTCGCTGTTCCCGACGCTCCGGACGCTGGCTACATCACTGCGCGCGCAGCGCTGTTGCACCACACACCCGGCGCCACTCCCGCCACCGCCGTGCCGGACAATTACTTTGTCACCCATGGCTATTCCCGCTGGGGCAACTGGTTCCCTTGCCAGGGCGTGGGCTGTCCGAACCCGCCCACCAGCGTCAACGCCACCCGCAATGCCTACAATGCCATCGACAGCGGCATCTTCTTCCGCGCGCGCGAAGGGCAGACGTTCGATGCCTACGCCTACCGCCTGACTGCAGTGGATGTGCGTCCTGGCACGTTCGAGTACACCTGCCCCAGCCATACAGGCAGCGGATGCAGTGGTGGAAGCGGCGGGGCTTACACCCCGGCGGGAAGCGGCCACGGACAAACCGGCCGATACTATGTTGGCTCGGCATCCTGCACACCGGGGACCACTGGCAACGCCCGCTTCAACTGCGGCTATGGTGGCGCCTTCAGCATCAGCGCGGCGATCACCAACGTCAGCCGCGTCAATCCAGCGCATTATTTTGGCCACGCACCCGCCGCAGCACATTCGCAGCCGGTTATTCGCACCAACACCGCCAACCTGGGTGACTCGCGTATAGAAGGCATGCTGATTAACCATATCCGTTTCACCAGTTACGGTGCCAACCTGTGAAGCGCCTGTTGGCTCTGTGGATGTTCAGCAGCGGTGCCGCCGCCGGGTCTTTGCAACCGCTTGACGATCAGGACCTGGCAGAGGTGTCGGCGCAACAGGGAATAGGACTCCATTTCGAATTTCTGATTAATGTCGACATGGATGCGCTGGGCAATATCACGCCTGTGGCCTGCCCCACCGCAGCCGAGCACAGCAACGGCACACCGGATTGCCGTCTAGCCCTGAAATTCAACGACATTGATGATGGCTGGCTGGTACTCAAGGATTATCACGGCGCGCTATCCATAAACGCCTTGCGGGTCGACTCGGCGCGCACACCCGAGACACCTTCCGGGTACTGCGACGCGGCCTGCCAGGCTCGCTTCCCTGCCGACTTCGATCCGGATGACGTACCTGTCTTGCAGCTGTCTTTCGATCACAGCGATATCGCCGCCAATACGAGCTGGTATGACGACCTGTATTTCTATTTCTCTGTTGAACGAATCACCGCTGAGTTCGGCAGCACCGGCTACCTGGATGACAACATTACCGGCTCAGCGCTCGGCATCCGCATGGCAGATGGTCCCTACGGCGACGGCGGAGCAGCAAGGATGCGGTTTGACGGCAGGATGCAGATGTATGGCTATTAAGACGTTATTTTCAACGCTCAGCCTTGCGCTGCTCGGAGGCGCTCTGCCCGTTCTTGCGGCTGCCGCCATACCCGATCAGGCCTCTGCGAATCAACACATGCCGGCACTTCCCTACACCGGACTGGCACCCCTGGAAGATGAAGCGCTCGGCGATGTCATGGCCCAGGGACTGATTGTTACCGACAAGATCAGCGGCACCGAGCTGCCCGGAAGCAACCCGTTCTCGACCCCCTTCACCTTCTATCGCATGGGTCTCGAAGGGGAACTCGAACTGAACATGAACATTTCAAAACTTCAGTTAGGCTGCGGCGGCATCAACGATCATCTGTCCGGATACGCAGGGTGTGATATTGACATCGACTATGCCACATTGATGGGGCGTGATGGCACAGATCTCGGCGACCCCATGAGTGCTTTTGTGCTGAAGCGGCCCTACATCGAGCTGGCGGTACGCAATGACCATGACCCGGCACTACGCGAGGTCATTGGCATCAAGATCGGGTCGCAAAGCGCAGACGGCGCCCTGAGCATAGGGCGAGTCTACGAGCAAGCCGTTACCAACCAGGAGAACATGCTTTCAAACCAGTGCAACCCTTCTGCCTCGACCGGCGCTGGCGTGGTGGGCTGTCATTCCGGCATCAATAGCGTCAGTGGCTTCCTGGGCGCCGAAATGTCATTGACCATGGGCGTAGAGGCAAGGGTTTGCGCTGGCATCATGGTCGGGTCCACCTGCCTGTCCTTTACCTTGCCATTGAATGCCACGGGCTGCGTGGGCCGAACCGAGTACGGCGGCGACTTGTGTGGCAGCGGCCGCAATGATGCTTTCTTTGTTGATCTGGCAGGCACGCGAATGCAGTCACTGGGCCTGCGCGCTGCAGAACTCGATCTCACCGGCAGTGGGATAACGGCTTTTCTGGAATTGATCGGCCTGAATACCGTTTCGGCGCAGCTCAAGGCTGATTTGCGGTTACTCCACAAGCTGACGTTCGAGGACACCGGTGATTTCTTCCTGTCATTCCAAAGAGAACCGGTTGCCTATCCACGCTACAGCAAACAGACCCCCATTCAGGAAATGATCGCGGATGGCACCATGGACACCGCCTTTGATGCCTGCGCCGTATCGGGCTTTGCCACACCCCGATGCAATAGCGCTTATGCCGTGCCTGCGAACACAGGCTGGTGGCTCAACGCTCCCAGCGTCAAGCTGCTGGACGTCTACAACCCGTCCAGCAATCTCGGCACCTTATCCATTGGCAATGCGCTTCAGTTGCTGGGACCACCCGGCTACCTGATCGAGAACGCCGAGTTCGCGCTCCGCCCTGCAAGGAACTGCTATGGCAGCAGCACGTTCTGTTAAGAGCCCCCTGGATAACGCCGCTCTCTGGGCAGGCTGCCTGCTTCTGCCCTGCGCTGCTGCGGCAATGCAGCCGCTGAACGATACCCAGCTTGCTGACGTCAGCGGGCATGACGGCATCTCGGTCGTGCTTTCCGGCATGGGCATCGGCGCTGACAGCGTCGTCATTCACGCCGACCCCGGCACACCGGATGCTGGCACGTTGCGTGCACGAGACATTCGCTACACACCTCTGTCCCCTGCCACATCATGGCTCGATCTGTCACTGGATGCCGGTGCCCGTGATGGCGATGGATATCTCTCCCTGGCCCTGTCCATGGCCCCCACACGCTTCGAAATGGCCGCACTGGACCTGGGTAACAGCACCCGGCATTTCGGTAGCTGGACGCTGGACGGCCGCTATGATTTTCTGCTGCAAAATCAGGGTCTGTTTCGGGATGCCGACCCTTCGGAGGGACTGGCCCGGTTGCGGCTGTCGCTGGACGACGCGCATCTGGGCTATCGCCCCACAGATACGTCCAGCACTGGCATTTCGCTGGACAACTTGCATTTTCTCTGGGATTTGCCAGCGGGCACCGTCAGCCTGACAGAACAGGGGCTTCGCGTTGCGGGGCAGGTCGACTATGCACTGGCGTTCGACTGGCGCTATCAGGACGGCGCCCATGACCTGCCGCTGCTGCATCTGGGGTGGCAGGGCAGGCTCTACGATACCGAGGTGTTGCTCGGCACTGGCGGCGTATGGGACGGCACGGAGGCCGACGGGCAGTACGACACGCATACGCGCACCGACGGCTTGCACCTCAATATCGGCTGGAATTACAACACCGGCAACCAGCATGTTTTTGACCCCGAGCAGGATATGCGATGGCGTATCGGACGCGTCGGCGACAACCGTATGGCGCTGGATTTCATGGACTGGCGCAACCTGCAGGACAGCAACGGCGACCCGGTACCGCTGGGCTTCTCCTTCCCGCTCACCTTTGACGTCGTCCCCGCTGGCGCACACGGTCCCGGCGGCCTATGCTGGGGCGCCAACGTGCACGGCAGTGGCTGCTCTGCGGCTGGCGGCCAATACCTTTCTCTGGTCCATGGCCAGGTCAGCGGTTATCCAGGCCCGATAAACCGCTCGGACGGCGACACCCTGATGATACTGCTACGCGACGGCCAGCTTTTGGCCTATGCCAGTCAGGTGCGAGTGGACCCGTTGGGCGCTGCCCCGCAGGATTATCGATGGGGGCTGATCTACACGTTGCCGAATATCAACGCCAATATCGCGCTCTACCCCGGGGGCAATGAATCCTCTCCCGGTGCCGGCAGCCGCCATCACGGGTTCATGGCTGACATCCTGTTGATGAGTCAGACCTTTGCCGGGGACACGCAAGGGTACAACTGGGCCAACGGTGCGCATTTCATGATCGCCGACACCTGCGAAGCCGATCTCCCGGGCTGTGATCGGGATGTCAATATGGGCATCGGCTTCATGGGCTCAAGCTTCCTGCTCGCCGCTGACGATACACGCATCTGGATTCGCAATATGGATGACGACGATCCTGAAAGCGGAGGCATCGACCTGCTATCGCCCCGCACCCGAATGCAGTTCAGCGGCTTGCTCGGCATGGCTCGCCTGCCGGACGGTGCCGATGTCGTGCGTATTGCCGGTTCCGATCTGAATCTTGAAGGGCTGATCAACTTCCGGCTGTCGCCACCCCCGGCGGGAGCACACCATCTTGCTTACAGCGCCGCCATGCGCCTGGAGCCACTCCATGACGCGGCGTCTGACCTGCACGCCAGCGGCCAGGGCAGCTGGTACAGCATCTACGAAGCGGGCCGTCCCGATGTAGCACTCACCTTCGCCGACCTGCGCGGGGACATCACGCTCGAAGAAGGTCGTCTTGAGGTACTGGCGGCGGGCGAGAAGCAGCCTGGCTCACCGCCCAGCCTGACGTTATCAAACCAGATACGCATCGGTGCCAGCGCCGCCCCCCGGCTGGCCCAGGGCACCACCGGTCTGGGACTGATGGATGCCGGACAGGTCCTGCGGGGCGACGTTTATTTTGGCGGTAATCGGCTCGGCGAAATAGTGATTCCCGGCGCTACCCTGCGCAGCACCATTACGCTGGTGCCCTGATTCAATGTCGGCGCCAACGCCCCAGCCAGGTCCAGGCACCGGTCAAGGCCAGCAATGCCATCAGGATGGCGGCAGCATTCACCACCCAGACACCGGCGCGGCCGAACAGACGCCCGCTGTGCAGATCCAGTACCACTCGTTCGCGACTGATGCCGGGCAATGGCGCCCCCTGCGCCAGTTGATCCCGCAAGGCAACGGGCAGCGGGCGCTCGTGTGCCCACGCGGCGTCCTCTGCGGTGCGGTCATGCCATGCGCCGGAGAAATCATCGAACGCATGCTGACCGGTGCCGGTCGTCAGCACCAGGTGTCCGGCCTGATCCGTTCCCAGGCGTCGCCCACGCGCTGGCGCACCGCTCATTATCTCGACCAGCGTAGCCTCGTCATCCAGCAGGATCAGCGTTTCGCCACACAATGCAGCAACCAGATGCTGATAGCGCACCGCGCCCACCAGCGTATCGGCACAACGCGCGACGCCTTCGGCATTGAAGCGCAGACGACCGCCCTGCTGCGTCAGCCAGTGATCGCCAACACGGTACCCGGTGGCGGGCACATCGGGTGGCACACCGTAGAGTGACGACAACAGGCGCGCCTGCACCGGCTCATGCTGCCAACCGCGCAGATCGCTGACGCCGATCAGCACACCGGTGATGACCAGAAACAGGATCGGCAACCACAGCGCCAGGCCCAGCCAGCGATGCCAGCGCATCCAGCGGCCACGTCGCGAGGCGGCCATCAGCGCATGGCCTCTTCATGCAGGCGCAGCACCAGACGCGCCACGCGCGTTACCGCATCCACCGAGAGCGTCGCACCGGTAATATTGTCGATCGGTCGATCCAGACGGTTACCGTTGGCCAGCACCGCACCTTCGAACTGGCGGGTGAAAAAGCGCTCATGCACTTCGCCACCACGGGGCTCCCGGTAGACCAGAATGCGTACATGCTCGATGCCCTCCGGGCCCACCACGAAGCCCATGGTGATGGGGTACTCCTTGCCAATCTCTTCCATGATCCAGGCGGTTCGGTCGTCGGCCTGCCAGTAGCGCTGGCGCGCCACGCTGACACGCCGCTGCATGATATGAGCGGCTTCATCGCGCAAGCCCGCATTCATCATGACGAACTGCATGCGTGGTGACGCCTCGGGGAACGCCCACGACAGGAACTCGTCCTGTGACATATAGCGGATATGACCGGTATAGGCCCCGGCAACCGACGCCAGCGTACACAGCACTGCCACAGCCAGCATTGCCCGGCGCCGCATCAGTTCACCAACCTTTCCTGATCCATCAGCATACGAATCAGCCAGCGCTGATAGGGGCCGACACGCTCCCCTTCCAGCCGGGCATGGGCTTCATGATGAAACGGGTTGTTCTCGATACGGCCGGGCAGCACCCAGGAGCCCACACGGGCGCTGTTCCTGATCCAGAAATAGTTCATCCGCTGCCAGGCGCCGTAGTTCATGTCATATTGCTCGCGCACTTCCGGCGGCAGATTGGCCGCGGTCGAGATCTTCTGCACCCACATGGGGAAAATCAGCAGCACGGATTGCGGCTTGAACAGATCATCGCGCAACTGGATCGTGGCCTCAGTCACCGTAAGCTGGGGACTGGCCCACATGGCTTCGTTGTAAGCGATAAATTCGTCCCAGTCCTGCGGCAAGGCCTCCTCGGGAATGCCGAACAGCATCGCGAACAGTTTGGTCTCCTGATAGAACTGCTCTTTCTGCTCGTCCGTGAGCTTGCCCTTGAGCTGCTCATACATCATCGCCAGGGTTTCCCACAGGGTGGCGTGCACCCAGATCATGGCGTTGATTTCGTTGGCGCGATACTCGGTGCCGCGTTTGAAAGCGCCGGCATCGTAGTCCATCTCGCCTTCGATGGCCTCGTGGATGGCGTGCACCTGATTGGCGGAGCGCATCACCTGGGGCATGCTGCCGTAGATCATGGTGAAAACGTGTTGGAACGTACGCCGCGCGCGGCCTAACGCATCCTCACGTACCACCGAGTGCTCATCGATGCCCTGGGTAATCCACGGGTGGGCGTTCTGCAGCAGCAGCGCCCGTCCGGCACCGAAGGCGCCCGGTGCCATCGGCGCCTGCAGTGTCCACATCATGGAGTCCGGCCCGAACAGGCCGATGCGGCCGTCGGGGATGCGGCCATGCACCCGGTACAATTGTGCGCAGAAGGCTTCGCGATCTACCCATCGCGCCATCGGCGCAGAACCGTCTTCCGGCACCAGCTCCCGCACCCGGTCGCGGCTCGACGCCGCACTGGCAGTTTTGCCGTTCGACAGGTCTCCCTGCGCGTTCTGCGTGAGCGCCTGAGGCAGGAAGTCTTGCGGGCACGGCCCGGAAAGGTAACCGGTTTCCGCACGCACCATATCCAGATCAAGTCGTGTACCGTTGCGGGTCAGACGCATACGCTCCGGCAGAAGATAATCATGCACGCGCATGTGGTCACGGTAGTGGATATCCCACTCGTCTTCGCGCATACGGGTCAGCAGGCCCGGTGCACCGAAGTCCATTTCAGCTTCAGGGGTGGCAGGCAGACCACGCAGCCAGAACGCCAGATGCGACATCGGCAGGGTATCGCGCAACTGGCGCGCCAGGGCAGCGGCCTCGTGATCGCGGGCGCGAATCTCGGCGGCGCCATCGAACAGGTCCACCGCGCTGAGCACGACATCCGGTTCTGCAACGGGGTCCTTGAGCATCAGCGCCAGGCTGTAACCGCCATCCACCTGCGTGTAGCGAAACCAGGCACGCTCACGCCCGTGTTCGCCGCGCAGGTCGAGGCGCCCTTCGATCTGCCACTCCTCCAGATGCTCAGCATCCGCCACTTCAAAATCCGGGGCGCGCAACGCACCGCACCCCTGCAATATTGCCGCCACCATAAAGGCCGTGGCGAGCTGCATACCGGTTATTATTTTCATGACATCACCTTGGGTCAGGTTCGCTTACGTTTTCCTCAGGGCTTTCTTGTCGATCTTGCCCACCGAGGTGAGGGGTATGGCTTCCACAATGAAAATCTCGCGCGGCACCTTGTAGGGCGACAGCCGCTCACGACAACGACCCATCAGCTCGTTACGACGCGCTTCCTCGTCTCGCATGTCGCCGGGCAGGGCCTGTACATAAAGCTGCACGATATCGTTACCCGGCCGCTGTTCATCCGCGCGCCCGACGACGGCACACAGCGCCACCCACGACAGCGCCTGGATGGTGTTTTCCACTTCCACGGAGAACACCTTGTAGCCCCCGACAATCAGCATGTCCTTGCTGCGATCGCAGATCGTCAGGTAGCCCTCGTCGTCCAGGTAGCCGATATCGCCGGTGTACATCCAGGTCAGACCATCATGCTGACGCAGGGCATCGGCCGTGGCGTCGGGCATGGCCAGATAGCCGCTCATCACCTGCGGCCCGGCCACGGTCACTTCACCGGGCTCGCCTGCGGACATCTGTTTGCCGGTTTCGGTATCGACAATGCGCACCCGCGTGCCGGGCAAGGGCACTCCGACGCTGCCCGGCTTGAAACGCCGGGCAGGATTCAGGGTCTGCACCGGGCTGGTTTCGGTCATGCCGTACACTTCGCAGAACTTGTTCTCGCCAATGATTGCAGCAAGCCGTTCGATGTCTTCCCTGGCAAAGGGTGCGGCGCCGGACACCGCCGTGCGCAGCTGCGAAAAATCAAGGCCGCGGAAGCCTTCGTGCTGGCACAGCATCTGGTAGAGCGCGGGCACCGCTGCAATGATGGTCGGGGTGCGTTTCTGCATCTCGCCCACGAAATGCGCGATATCACGCGGATCAGGAATCAGCAGGAACGTCGACGCCGTGCGCAGCGCGTTGAACAACACCGCAGCACCGCCGATATGAAACAGGGGGAATGCGGAGGCCACAGTTTCCTGACCAAGGCGATAGCCGTAAAACACATCCGCCTGGATGTTATTGGTGAACAGGTTGGCGGACGTCAGCCGCGCGCCTTTGGGTGCGCCGGTGGTGCCGCCGGTGTACTGCAGATAGAGCACATCGTCCAGGCTGACCCGCACCGGGGCTGGCGCCTGGCCGGCACTCGCCAGCTGATCCGCCAGCGACAACACACGCACCCGCTCACCCACCTGGGCCTTCAGACCCGTAAAGGGCGCGCCGAGGTAATCGCCCGGGCCGGACACCAGCACGGTATCCAGCGAACGGATATTATCCGCAGCATGTTGTATGACCTGCTCCCACAGGGGCTGCAGAGTCAGCAGCACACGCACCCGCGCATCGTTACCCTGATGTGCGACTTCCGTCGGCGTCATCAGCGGTGAAATGCTGGTGCAGACCATACCCAGCCGCGCGGCCGCACCGAAGGCCACCACGTATTGCGGCATATTCGGCAAATGCAGCCCCAGCACATCCCCTTTGCGGCAACCCTGAGCGGTCAACAGCGCCGCCATGCGATCAATCTGTGCGTCCAGTTCCCGGTAGGTCAGGCCCTGCCCCATAAACACCAGTGCCTCGCGCTCGGGGAACTGCCCGGCGTGATCCCGCAGGTAATCGGACAATGTCTTGTCCGGCACCGGAGGCACCGTATGCCAGTCCACCCCCATCTCGCGGTAGGTGGCCAGCCAGGGCAGGCCTGTGCCGGTTTCGGCGGGGACGGCGGGCGCATTGCTGCTTTGCATTATCGGGCTCCTTCAGCGCGTGGCGGGGCGGTCGTGTTCCATTGATAGGCGTCCGGATGACGGCGCACGTCGCGCAGCGCCTCGCGGGCCAGCGGGATATAACGCATCGAGTTCGGCAGCAGCTTGTGGGTGGTGCGCACCGTGCGGCGCCACAGCCGGAAACGACGCTCGTCCCGGTCAGTCCAGGGAATATCGAAGCGCTCACGAAACAGCGGCGGCAAGGTGCCCAGCAGGTTGTGGCGCAGCAAACGGCCCGCCCCCGAGGTGACGGCGCCCCACAGGGCATCCGGCATTGTCGAGCCTGGCGGCTTGGGGGTTTGCAGGTAATGGCGTTCGTCCAGCAGGTCCTGGGCCACGTCGCCCATTTCCAGACGCTCGGTGATGATGGACTCGAAATGCTGCCAGTAGGCCTGTTCGGTATCGGGCAGATCGTCGTCGCGAATGCCCAGCATGCGGCCCATCTGGCGCCACTCCAGGAACAGGCGCGTGCGCTGGGCGCGGGTCGGCGACACATCGAACAGTTCCAGCAGGCGGATATTGGCGTCGTAGCCGGTGCAGTGCACCCAGCCGTAGGCTTCCGGGTCGAGGGCAAAGTAGCGTTTGCCGTGCTTGTCCACACCTTTGATCTCGCGGTGCATTTCCCGCAACTGGCGGCCCTTGCGCGTGGCCTCTTCCGGGCGCGCATAGACCACCGGCCACAGCAGTGCCGTGGAGCGTTTGGCGCGCCCCCAGGGATCGGTGCGGTATACGGAATGCTGGCCAACCCCGGCATCAATCACCGGATGCGCCACCTGCATGACGAAGGCCTGCGGCAACATCAGGTGATAGCGCCAGGTGCCGAAATGCTGCCAGGTCAGCGAGTCCGGCCCCAGGGGGACGGGTTCAGAGACCGCGCGTTCCGGAACGGCTTGTGCGGCGTGTACAGACATCATCACGACTCCGAGAGAATGAGATAAATATCAAAATATGTCTCACTGTCTCGATGCGCAAGCGCCTGATACAGGTTTCCGAAGCGTGTTTACGGCAAAAAACGCCAGCGTGCTGGCGAGTCCGGTCAATATACGATCAAGGGGGGCTCAGCAGGGGGCGCAGAAAGGTCTCGGCAAAGCGTCGCACACTGGCCTCGTCCGCCGGGGAAATCACCCCGTCCGGGCTGAGCACCAGCGATTGCACCAGGCGCAGCAGCAGCTCGGCGATCTCCTCCGCCGGGCGGTCACTGAGGGCGCCCGCCTTCTGTGCCTTGCTGATCTGCATGGCCAGATACAGTCGGCTGAAGGTCACCACCTGGGGCAGGCGCACGGTGAGATAAGGCAGGATATGCTCAGGCTCAGTGGCCAGTAGCCGCGCCAGCAAGGGGTGCCGGTGGGCGCCGGTCACGGCCAGCACGAACGCTTCCAGCCAGGCGTCGAGCGGCGAGGTCATGCCGGTCAGCCGGGCTTCGATCAGGGCAAGCTGCTGCTGGCATTCGCGCAGGATCACGGCCTGCACCAACTGATCCTTGTCGCCGAAACGGCGGTAAACCGTGGCGCGCCCCATGCCGGCTCGCTGGGCCACATCTTCCATGGTGGTGCGACGCAGGCCGAACTCCACAAACGAGGCGAGCGCCGCATCGAGAATGCGCGCCTGGCGAGCATCCTGCGGGGCCACGTCGCCACCCAAGGTAAAGGCCGTCTGTGCTTCCTGTTGGCGAGCCATGCGCAATCCGGTTTCCACTTTGCTGAGACGTCTTCTGGAAAAAGCATACCCGGCAGGCCGGGCCAGCGCACCATACAACAATCGGTCTTTTGTGTATCGGGTTCGCGCTGCGGCTGCGGCATCATGCCAGTACCTGCCCGTCGGCGAGGACCCAAAGGAGTACCCCGATGACCAGAACCTTCTGCCGCGTCTGTGAACCCTCCTGCGCGCTGACGGCCGAGGTGAAAGACGGCCACGTCAGCCGCCTGAAACCCGATCGGGAGCATCCGGTCACGGCGGGCTTTGCCTGCCACAAGGGCCTCTACTACACCGCCATCCACAACGACCCCGACCGGCTGGACGCCCCCCTGCGCCGCACCGCACCGGGCCGGGCGCCCGGCGCGGCCTTCGAGACCGTGCACTGGGACGAGGCTTTCAGCGATATCGCCACACGCCTGCAAATGATCCGCGAGACCCACGGCAACACCGCGGTGGCCGCCTATATCGGCAACCCCATGGCCTTCAATGCCCTCGGCACGGAAGCCATGGAGGCGTTTCTCCGTCAGTTGCGCTGTCAGCGGCTGTTCAGTTCGGCCACGCAGGATTGCTCGAACAAGTTTGCCGGCGCGGAAGCGGTATTCGGCACCAGCACGCTGCATCCGGTGCCGGATCTGGAACACACCGACTACGCCCTGATCTTCGGTGAGAATCCCAAAGTCTCGCACATGAGTTTTGTCTCCATCGCCGATCCGATGGCGAAATTCCGCGCGGCGGTAAAACGCGGCGCGCAGATCTGGTTCGTGAACCCGCGCCGCATCGAAGCCATCACGCCCTCCACCGGCGACTGGCTGCCGGTGAAGCCGGACACCGACCTGTATCTCATGGCGGCACTGCTGCATGAACTGGACAAGGCCGATCTGTTCGACACGCAGGCGATCAGCGAACACGGCAAACATATCGACGGCCTGCGCGCCTTTATCGCGCCCTGGGACGCCGACATGGTCGCGCCGGTGACCGGCATTCCTGCCGACGACATCCGCCGCATTGCCCTGGAATTCGGCCGCGCCGAGCGCGCCTGCGTGCATATGTCCACCGGCGTCAACATGGGCCGCCACGGCACCCTGTGCTACTGGCTGTTGCAGATGCTGGCGTTCGTCACCGGCAATCTTGACCGGCGTGGCGGCAACCTCTATTCCCCCGGCTTTTACCCCGCCGCCAAGGCGGGTCGCATCGCGCCGGAACAGATCAGCTTCCAGGACCCGGACCTGCCGGAGCACTACGGTCCGCTGCGTCGTGTGCGTGGCATCCTGCCCGGCAACCTGCTGCCCGACATGATCGAGCAGGAAGACGCGCCGATTCGCGCCCTGATCGTGTTTGCCGGCAATCCCCTCCTGTCCATGGCCGGCGAAGAGCGTCTGCGTCAGGCCTTTGAAAAACTGGAGCTGGTGGTGGTGCTGGACCTGTTCCGCAACGCCACCGGTGAGCTGGCCGATTACCTGCTGCCCTGCGCCGACATGCTGGAGCGCCGCGACCTGAATATCTGCGGCCTGGGCATGCAGGCCCAGCCGTTTGTGCAATACACCGACGCCGTGGTGCCGCCCGCCGCCGAGCGACGCGAAGAATGGTGGATACTGCATCGGCTGCTACAGGCCATGGGCCTGCCGTCGCTGTTTGACCAGGGCGGCGAGCCGCCGCTGTTCCAGCGTCTGGACCGCATGCTGTCCCGCAGCGGCTTGTCCGTCGAGGCGGTGCGCGAAGCACCCGGGCATACCGTGGTGCTGTCAGCGCCAGAAGCCGGTCGTTTTTACGAGGACTGGATCCAGACGGAGGACAAGCGCGTCGATTGCTGCCCCCCGCTATTCCACGAGGCCATGGGCGCGGTGCGCGCTCACTTCGCTGCACTGCAAGACCCGCAGGCAGCGCCCTTCCGGTTGATCAACCTGCGCACCCACTACATGCACAACAGCTGGTACCAGAACGTGCCGCAACTCAAGCGCCCCGATCAGCAGGACAATCCGCTGCATATGTCACCCGCCGATATGGAGGCCCTCGGCCTCAGTGCTGGCGCCTCCGTCACCGTACGCAGCGACGCGGGCGCCTTGCAGGCACAGGTCCACGCCGACGACAGCCTGCTGCCCGGCGTGGTCGCCATGGTCCATGGCTGGGGCAACCAGCGCACCCCCGGCCTGCGCCTGGCCACGCAGCACCCGGGCACCAACGTCAACGTGCTGCTGCCCAGCGGCCCCGGCAGCTACGAGCGGCTCAGCAACCAGGCCTTCATGACCGGGATTCCGGTGCAGGTACATTCCTCCTGACGTATCATGGGCGCCTTCCTTCGGAGAGCGCCTTGGATAACCTGAACCCCCGACAACGTGAAGCGGTGGCCCACACCCAGGGCCCGTTGCTGGTGCTGGCCGGCGCCGGGTCGGGGAAGACCAGCGTGATCACCCAGAAAATTGCCTGGCTGATCCGGCATCACCAGATCGGTGCCCGGCATATCGCCGCCGTGACCTTTACCAACAAGGCCGCGCGGGAGATGAAGGAGCGGGTGGCGGCGCTGGTGTCGCGGGCCGAGACCCGTGGACTCATCGTTTCGACCTTCCATAACCTGGGCCTGCGCATCATCAAGCAGGAACAGGCCGCCAGCGGCCTGCGCCGGGGCTTTTCCATTCTCGACCAGACCGACAGCCGTGAGCTGCTCAAGGAGCTGCTGCACCGGGGCGACAGCGAGCGTGACCTTCAGGCGGCGGAGGCCATCCATGCGCGCATCTCCAGCTGGAAGAACGATCTGGTCATGCCGGAGGACGCGGTCAGTCGGGCGGAAGATGATGACATGCTGCGGGCGGCCATTGCCTATGGCGAATACAACCGCATGCTGCGCGCCTGCAACGCGGTGGATTTCGACGATCTGATCATGCTGCCGGTGGTGCTGTTCCGCGAGCAGCCGCGCATCCTGGAAAAGTGGCGCAACCGCATCCGTTACATGCTGGTGGATGAGTACCAGGACACCAACGGCGCCCAGTACGAACTGGTGCGCATGTTGGTGGAGCCGGAGGGCCGCTTCACGGTGGTGGGCGATGACGACCAGTCCATCTACGCCTGGCGCGGCGCGAAACCGGAAAACCTGGCGCAATTGCAGACCGACTGGCCCAATCTGGAAGTGGTCAAGCTGGAGCAGAACTACCGCTCCACCGGCCGCATCCTGAAGGCCGCCAATGCGGTCATCAGCAACAACCCCCATGTGTTCGAGAAAACCCTGTGGTCGGACTACGGCTACGGTGATCCGATTCGCGTGGTGGCCATGCGCGACGAAGACGCCGAGACCGACTGGATCGCATCGGACCTGTTTCATCAGCGGCTGCAGCGCGGCCTGAAGTGGAAGGACTTCGCCATTCTCTATCGTGGCAACTTCCAGTCGCGACTGATCGAGACCAAGCTGCAATCACTGCAGATTCCCTACAAGGTGTCCGGCGGCAAGAGCTTCTTTGCACGCTCGGAAATCAAGGACCTGATGTGCTACCTGCGCCTGCTGGTGAATCCTGACGACGACAACGCCTTCCTGCGCATCATCAATACCCCGCGCCGGGAAATCGGCCCGGCCACGCTGGAAAAACTGGCCGGCTGGGCGGCGCAGCGCCATCAGGGGCTCTACCATGTCTGCGATGACCTGGGCGTAGGCGAGTTGATGGCGCCGAAGGCCGCCGAGCGGCTACGCGAATTCAAGCAATGGCTGGATCGCAAGCGCGAGTTCTGCTTCCGCGACAACAGCGTGCAGGCGGTGCGTGAACTGATCACCGACATGGACTACGAAGGCTGGTTGCACCAGCAGAGCGCCAGCCCGCGGGTGGCCGAAAAACGCGTCGAGAACGTCTGGAGCCTGGTGGCCAGCATCCAGCGCATGCTGGAGAAAGACGACGACGAGCCCACCGATCTGGAAACGGTGATCGCGAAGCTGGTGCTGATCGACATGCTGGAACAGCAGGACGAGGAAGACGACAGCGACAAGGTGCAGCTGATGACGCTGCACGCCGCCAAGGGGCTGGAATACCCGCACGTCTACGTGATGGGCGTCGAGGAAGAGCTGTTGCCGCATCGCACCAGCATCGAGGAAGACACCATCGTCGAGGAACGGCGCCTGATGTACGTGGGCATCACCCGGGCCAAGCGCAACCTGACCCTCAGCTACGCCATGAGCCGCAAGCAGTTCGGGGAAAAAGTGGACACCACACCAAGCCGCTTTCTCGAAGAACTGCCCCAGGATGACCTGGAGTTCATCGGCGAAGGCTTCAAGGTGGATGAAAGCCGGGCGGACGAAGTGGCCGAGGCCAGCATCGCCGGACTGCGGGCGCTGCTGAACTGAGCGGCGCTGCAGTCCCTTATTCGGCGGGCGTGTCTTCGGTGGGCTCTTCCAGCGGTGGCGGCGCGTCCGCCGGTTCCACCCGCGGTGGCGGCTCCTGACGGACACCGCCTTCCAGCACCGGTTCCACCTGGGGCTGTGGTGGCTCGGGCTCACCACAGGCGGCCAGCCCGAACGCCGCCGCCAGCACCAGAGCGGGCCCGAGGCGGCGCGGGAATACCCTGTTAACGGCTGGCATCAACAAGGTACTTCACTGCCGCACGCACTTCTTCTTCCGAGCAGTCCATGCACATGCCCATGGCTGGCATGGCGCCAAAACCATCGATGGTGTGTTGGGTCAGGGTATCCATGCCCTTGCTGATACGCGGCGCCCAGGCAGACGCATCGCCCTTCACCGGGGCGCCCGCTGCGCCGCTGTTGTGGCAGGCCGCACAGGCTGCGCCATAGACCTGCTCACCGGAACGCGGCTCAGCAGATGCCGTCTCGGTGGCGCCAGCGGCCGGGCCACATTCCTCGCCTTCGATACACACCCGGCCCACCGGGCGCAGACGCTCGGCAATGGCGCGCTCGCTGAACACTGAACGCTCACCCAGACCGTGCGGGGAAATTTCCTTGGTGGAGCGGGCGCCGTGGGTCACCCCGGCCAGCAGGGTGGCCAGTACGGCAAGGCTGATGACTGCAATCTTGTTCACGATGATACCTCGTCTCGGCATTGGGGAGCGGCGGGCCGCGATTATACCCATTCAAACGCTCGGGTTAAATGGCGTATCGCCTGATCACTCTACCTCGGTGCGCGGCAAACAGAGCGTGAACCGGCTGCCCTCCCCGGGCTGGCTCTGCACCTGGATGTCGCCACCATGACGCTCGGCCACCACCTTGACGAAGCGCAGGCCCAGCCCGGCGCCGTGTGTACGGGCGCCCCCGGCATTGTTGGCGCGGCTGAAGCGCTTGAACAGCCGGGGCAGGAAATCCGCTTCGATCCCCACGCCCTGATCACGGACCTCGCAGCGGACCTGACCCTGGTCACAGTACAGCCGCACGTCTACGGCATTGCCCGGGTCGCTGTACTTGATCGCATTGGTCAGCAGGTTCAGCACGGCGCGTTCCAGCAATTCATGATTACCGCACACCCAGACCTCGTCCTCGGGCAGGTAATCGAAGCGCAGGCGAATGTCCTTCTGCTGGGCCTGATGCACCACCTGCTCGGTGGCGCTCTCGACCACCGGCAGCATGTCGACGGCGGTCAGTTCCATGTCTTCCGAGGATTCGGCCCGGGCCAGTTGCAGGAACTGCTCGGCAATGTTCAGGCTGCGCCGCGCGTAATAGTGCGTCTGCGCCAGAATATCGCTCAGGGCGGGATCGTCGGCATACTGCTGCCGGTAGCGCTCGGACAGCGCCAGCAACGAAATCATCGGGCTGCGCAGATCGTGGGACAGGAAATCCAGCATCTCGGAGCGGGCACGCATGGCCTGCTTGACCTCGCTGATGTCCTTGAGGGTCATGATCAGCACTTCCCCGGGCTGGTGCCCGGCGCGAATACGCAGGATATCCAGGTACAGCTCCTGCCCGCGTCGACTGCGACACTCGGTCTGCGCCCGGCCACTGGCCACCGCCTCGTCGAGCAGGCCCTGCCAGCCCTGCGCATCCTCCGGCAGGGTGAGCTCACGGCCCAGTTGCAGCAGGCTCACGTCATCCATTTCGCGACTCGGCAGTGCCAGCCACTCGGACGCCTGGGCATTGACGAACAGCAGGCAGCCACAGGCATCGCTGATCACCACCCCGTCGCGCAATTGCGCCAGACTGGCCTCGAAGAACCGGGTCAACGCCTGCTGGCGCAGATCCTGGGCCCGCACCCGCTCGATATGGCTTTCCACCACATCGTAGTACTGCTCCATGTCCTCGGGCATGGCTTCCGCCCGGGACAGCATGGCGCGCAACCACTGTTCCCGCGCTGGTGTTGGCTCCTGCGCGTTCCAGACCACCGCCAGTTCGTAGCGCTGGCCCTCACTCATCAGGTCATAAAAACGCGCCCGCTCACCCTCCCAGGCATGCCGGGAGACCGGCGCACCGCCTTGCTCCACCGCGCCCCCCGGACGACGCGTCAGCCGCCAGGCCGTGACCGGCAGCACCTGCTCCATCCACTGCACAAAGCGCGGCAGCGCGGCCGGGGCCAGCAAACGGCGGTTGAGGTCGTCATGGGCGGACAGGCGGCGCAAGGCGGCGCGCATATACCCCAGCGAGTATTCCAGGCGGCGCCAGGTCCAGAGCGGATAAGCCAGCACCGCACCCAGCAACGCGGGGCCTGCCGGGAACCAGAGATCAAACCAGAGCAACAGCACGAAGCTGAAAGACAGAATCCCCCCCAGCACGCCCAGCACCAGCGGAATGGACCAGCGCGGCGCCACGAAGGGCAACGTCATCGGCGCGATCAGGGCCAGGATCAGGGTGAGGCCCCACACCCAGCCAGCGGGCATGGGCCGGATCAGCGCATCATGGCGCAAGGCGGTAAATACACTGGCGTTCATCTCGACGCCGGGCATCAGCCCGGCACGGCCCGCCAGCGGCGTCGGCAACAGGTCTCCCAGACCCTGGGCGGTCGCTCCCAGGAAGACGATACGGCCTTCCAGCAAGGTCGGGTCCAGCTGGCCGTCCAGGACGTCGGCCGCCGAGAAACGCGGCACCGTGTCACGCACCCGCGAAAAGGGCACCAGCCGGAAGTACTGCTGCACCTTGCCCAGATCATCCGCCCGGTGGCCGCTGTCGGCCGGGAAACGGGTCACGGCACGGCTTTCCAGCGCCTCCAGCAGCACCAGGGACAAGTGCGGCCACCACGGCTGCCCCAGCCCACTGCGCATGTACAGGCCACGCACGACCCCGTCGCTGTCCAGCTCGACATCGACATGCCCCATCCCCGCCGCCGCCTGGGCGAAAGGAGTGTGCGGCATCACCTCCATGATGTTGCCGCCGTTGTCGCTGACATGGACCGGCAGGAACACCCGGCCATGGCTGGCAATGGCATCCACCAGCGCCGCATCGGAGTCGGGCCGGACCCGGTCGGGTTCGGCAAAGATGAGATCCAGCACCACGGCACGGGCGCCGTACACTTCAAGCTGGGACACCAGCCGGGCGTGGACACTGCGGTCCCAGGGCCAGCGCCCCACCTGCTGCAGGCTCTGTTCGTCGATCGCGACGATGGCCAGATCCCCCATATCTTCCTGGGGCAACAGCGGCAGCATGCGGTCATAGATATGCCGACTGAGCGACATCAGGGCGCCGGTGTGCAGCAATACGGTGCAGAGCGCCGCAATCACCAGCAGCACTGCAGCGTGCTCGATATAGTAGCGGCGCTTTTCTCCCCTGGCGGGTGGATGGCTCATGCGCGCCTCCGGCCAGGTCGGGGTACAGCCGTTACGACAGGGTCAGGCAGCACGTTGGTCATGCAAGGCTCACGGGCGAAGGCAACGAGCAGATACTTTGCCGTATCTGGTAGACGTGAAGCAAAGGAAACCGGGCCGCCCGGCCCGGGCGGGCCAGCTAGTCGGCGGCTTCCACGGGCTCCAGCCGATAGCCATGCTGATAGATGGTCTTGATCCGGTAACCCCGCTCGGGCCGGATTTCCAGGCTGCGGCGAATACGGCTGATATGCACGTCTACCGTGCGCGACTCGATGGCGGACATGATGCCCCAGACTTTCTCCAGCAAATGCGCCCGGGACATCAGCTTGCCGATATTCTGGAACAGATAGCTGGCCAGTTCGAAGTCCTTGTCCGTCAGCTTGGCGGGTTCGCCATCCAGCGTGATAACGCGGCGGCCACGATCAATGCGCCATGGCCCTACTTCCTGAACGGCCTGCTGGACCACCTCACCCACGCCGGCACGACGCCCCAGCGCCGTAATCCGCGCCAGCAGCTCCGCCTGGCGCACGGGTTTGACCATGTAATCATCTGCCCCCTGGGACAGGGCCCCCACGATGGAGGCCTCGTCATCCCGCTGGGTGGCAAACAGGACCGGCACCGCATTGCCGCTGGCGCGCAGTTCGCTCAGCACTTCACGCCCGCTCATGTCCGGCACTTCCCAGTCGAGCAGCAACAGATCGAAGGTTTCCCGGCGCATCTGCACCATGAATTCACGGCCGTTGGTGCAATGCATGCACGAATGCCCCGCCTCTGCCAGCATGTGCTGGACCAGGTCAGCCTGGGCGGTGTCATCTTCAAGGTAGGCAATACGCACTGCTCGTTCCTCCATGCAACGGGGGTCATGATTCGCGGCAATACCTGATGCGCGCCCCCCGAAAAACTGGCACCGGCAAATCAGATTCGCTGCTGGTTTTGAATACTCTATAAAGTAGCCAAGAGCGCGGGCAAAGTGCTGAAAAGTTTGTAAAAGCCACGCCCTCAGGCCGTGAGGTAGCCCCCATCCACCTGCATGCAGGTGCCGGTAGTATAGCTGCTGGCATCACTGACCAGGTACAACACGGCGCCCGCCATTTCCGCCGGATCGGCCACCCGGTTCATGGGCACATGGGTGAGCAGCGATTTGAGGATCGCCTCGTTCTGGACCAGCGCACTGGCGAATTTCGTATCCGTGGCACCGGGCAGCAAGGCGTTGACACGGATGCCGGTCTGTCCGCACTCGCGGGCAAATGCCTTGGTCATGGAAATCACCGCCGCCTTGGTGATGGAGTAGATGCCCTGCATCGGCCCCGGAATGACCCCATTGACCGACGCCACATTGACGATGGCCCCACGGCCCTGGTCGCGCATCAGCTTGCCCGCTTCCACCGACATGAAGAAGTATCCCCGGATATTCACATCCACCGTTTTCTGGAATGCACTGAGGTCCGTATCCAGGATATGACCGAAATAGGGGTTGGCCGCCGCATTGTTGACCAGGATATCCAGGCGCCCGTGACGCTCGCGGATCGCCGCAAACAGTGCCTGGATCTGCTCCATCTCACCGATATGGCAGGCCAGCGCCTCGGCCTGCCCCCCGGCCTCACGAATCGCCGCCACCACCGTTTCGCAGGCCTCCGCCTTGCGTGAGGACACGATCACATGGGCGCCTGCGCTGGCCAGCGTGCGCGCAATGGCCTCGCCAATGCCCCGGCTGGCGCCGGTCACCAGCGCTATACGGCCGGTCAGGTCAAACAGTTCGGTAGGGGTCTTCATGGGGTCTGCTCCTTATCCTGTGTCATGGCGCGCTGCTCACCCTAGCCCGCGCTCCCACCCACGGCAAGCACCCACCGTGGACGTCAGCCCGGCAAGTCATTATCATGTGCGGCCCTTGCACCCGTAGCTCAGCGGGGCGAAGGCGGACTCAAGGAAGCACAGCTTCCGCCGCCGCAGCGCCTCCGCGATGCAGCGCGGGGGCCGGGCCCGGCGAAGCCGGGGAGTACTGTGCAGCGCAACGCGCTGCCAACACACTCAGCAGGCACCAGCGCCCGCCGAGTGGAACACCACCACGCACCCGTAGCTCAGCTGGATAGAGTACTGCCCTCCGAAGGCAGGGGTCACTGGTTCGAATCCAGTCGGGTGCACCAGATACGAAAGGCCATCTCCTCACCGGGGATGGCCTTTCTGCTTTTACCCCCTGCGCGCCACGATCAGCGGGGCAAAAAAAAGGCGGCTCCGAGGAGAGCCGCCTGAGCTTGTTTCGATAAGGCAGTCAACAGTAAATCGACTGACCCCAGTATTCCCCGCAGGCGCGGCGCTCTCCATGTAAGAAATGTGTCTTTTTGTGAGCCATGCGGGCCCGCGTGTGAATCGCTACACTGGCGTTCTCTGACGACACGCACAGGACACTGCCATGTTTCGAGGCACCAAGATCGTGGCCACCGTTGGCCCCGCCTCTTCCTCCCCCGAGATGCTGCGCGCGCTGATCGACGCGGGCGTTAACGTATTCCGGCTGAATTTCTCCCATGGCAGTGCTGCAGACCATGAAACCCTGGCGGCACGCATTCGTGCGGCCAGCAGCGACGCCCAGCGTATCGTGGCCCTGCTGGGCGACCTCCAGGGCCCGAAAATCCGCGTGGCCCGCTTTCGCGACGGGCCGGTGCAACTGAAAACCGGCAGCACCTTCGTGCTCGATACCGCCCTGGACAAGGAAGCCGGTGACATCCATCAGGTCGGCGTGGACTACCCGGATCTGGCCCGGGATTGCCGTCCGGGTGACACCCTGCTGCTCAATGACGGGCTGATCGAACTGCGCGTGCTGGACATCGACGGCAGCCGCGTACGCTGCGATGTCGTCACCGGTGGCACCTTGTCCAACAACAAGGGCATCAACCGCAAGGGCGGCGGACTGACAGCGGCGGCACTGACCACCAAGGACCGCGAGGACATCTTCCTGGCAGCAAAGCTGGACCTGGACTATCTCGCCTTGTCGTTCCCGCGCAACGCCGAGGATGTCGAGCTGGCCCGTCGACTGTATCGGGAAGCGGGCGGCCAGGGCGGCATGGTGGCCAAGATCGAGCGCGCCGAGGCGGTGGCCGACCCCCAGGTGCTGGACGATCTGATCCGCGCCTCGGATGGCGTCATGGTGGCCCGTGGCGATCTGGCGGTGGAAATCGGCGACGCCGCCCTGGTGGGGGTGCAGAAGCAGATCATCGCCCGGGCCCGCGCGCTGGACCGCTTCGTGATTACCGCCACACAGATGATGGAGTCCATGATCAGCAGCCCGCAGCCCACCCGCGCCGAAGTATCGGATGTGGCCAACGCGGTGCTGGACGGGACCGACGCCGTCATGTTGTCCGGCGAGACCGCTGTGGGCGAGTACCCGGTGGCCACCGTCCAGGCCATGCACCGCATCATTCGCGGGGCCGAATGCTCCTGGCAGCAACACGCCCCGGAGCAGCGCCAGCCGGACACACTGGAAGCCATCGACGAAGCCATCGCCATGGCCGCCATGTATGTGGCCAATCACTTGCGCGGCGTGCGCGCCATCATCGCCATGACCGAAACCGGTGCCACCCCGAAACTCATGTCTCGCCTGCGCACCGGCATGCCGATCTTCGCCTTTACCCCGCACCCGCATACCCAGCGTCGCGTGGCAATCTACCGGGGCGTGGAAACCATCGCCTTCGACAATGACGCCGTGCCCAACGCCGAAATCAACGGCCTGGCCGTATCAGAGCTGCTCAATCGGGGGCTGGTGGAGACGGGCGACCGCATCCTGATCACCAAGGGCGACTACGACAAGGCACACGGCGGCACCAACACCCTGAAGATCGTGACCGCCTGACCCGGCAGGCCCATGCTTGACTGCCGTTTCTGGCCAGTCTTGCGCTGACCCAACGCTATACTGGCATCCGATCACTCATCGGGAGCATGTGATGCTGGATGCCACCACCTGCCGTCAGGCTCGCCTGTCGCGTGACGCGCGCTTCGACGGCTGCTTTGTCACCGCCGTCACCAGCACCGGCATCTACTGTCGGCCGGTGTGTCCGGCTACGCCACCGCTGGAACGCAATGTGCGCTATTTCGACAGCGCCACCGCCGCAGCGCACGCCGGTTTTCGCCCTTGCCTGCGCTGCCGCCCCGATTGCGCGCCGGAATCACCGGCCTGGCATGGCAGCCACACCACGCTGCGCCGGGCACTGCGATTGATCGACGAAGGCGCACTGCAACAGGGGTCCATCACCGACCTGTGCCACCGCCTGGGCATCGGCCCACGTTATCTGCGCCAGCTGTTTCATCAGCATCTTGGCGTCTCGCCCAAGGCCTATGCCCTGTATCGCCAATGCCTGTTTGCCAAACAGTTGCTGCATCAGAGTCAGTTGCCGATCACCGATGTCGCCTTTGCCAGCGGCTTTCGCAGCCTGCGTCGCTTCAACGACGCCTTCAAGGCGCAGATCGGCCTGCCGCCGCGCGCGGTGCGCCGCAAAGCCGGCGATCCCGACGCAGCGCTGACCCTCACGCTGGCATACCGGCCGCCCTACGCCTGGCAGGTGCTGCATGATTTCCATGCCCGGCGCTGCATCGAGGGTCTGGAATGGCTGGACCAGGACAGTTATGGCCGCACCCTGCAATGGGGCACCGCACGCGGGCGCTTCACTGCCCGGCATCGCCCGGCACAACATGCCTTCGAGGTCAGCCTGCAACTCGACGACCTGAGCCTGCTGGCGCCCGTGGTGCGCCATATCCGCCGCATGCTGGATCTGGATGCCGATACCGCCCGGATCGAGGCGCACCTGAGCGAGGTATTGCCTGGCCTGCCCCTGATCAACGGGCTGCGCTTGCCCGGCATCTGGTCACCGTTTGAGGCCGGCGTGCGCGCCATTCTCGGCCAACAGGTCTCTGTCGCGGCGGCACAACGGCTGGTCACCACCCTGGTGAAGACGCTGGGCGACGGCGAGGCCGAGGGCCTGCGTTATTTCCCCACGCCCGCACAGATGGCCCACAGCGATCTGGCCTTTCTGGGCATGCCCGACGCCCGGCGCCAGACGTTGCGACGATTCGCCGCCTGGCACGCCAGCGACGCGGCCGACGACGACCCGCAAACCTGGACAGCCCTCAAGGGCATCGGCACCTGGACCGCCGACTATGCGGCCCTGCGCGGCACGTCTCACCCGGACATCTGGCTGGCCGGCGACCTGGGTATCCGCAAGGCGCTTGCGTTACTGAGCAGCGCCGACCCGAAGCAAACCGATCCCGATCTCGCCGCACCCTGGCGCAGCTATCTGACTTTCCAGCTATGGAGCCAACCGATATGAGCACTGCCCTGGCCTTCGATTATTACCAGCCTGCCGCGGCGTCTCTCGGCCTGATCCGCATCCAGGCCAGCGATGACGGACTGACCGCCATCACCTTCCTTGATGCCACAGACCACGACACGGCATCTCCGGCACCGCAACCCAATGCGCACACCCGTCTGTGCCAGCAACAACTCGCAGAATACTTCGCCGGGCAGCGCACCCGCTTCGAGCTCCCCCTGGCCGCCAGCGGCACGCCATTCCAGCAACAGGTATGGCGCCGCTTGTGCGACATCCCCTTCGGCGCCACCGCCAGCTACGCCGACATCGCCGCCCGGCTGGACAACCCCCGCGCGGTACGCGCGGTGGGCGCCGCCAACGGCCGCAATCCGCTGGCCATCGTCGTGCCCTGCCACCGGGTCATCGGCCGCGACGGCAGCCTGACCGGCTACGCCGGCGGCCTGGCCCGCAAACGCTGGCTGCTGGCGCACGAGGCGGCAGCAAGAGCCTGAAGCAGTATCCCGACAGCAGGGTGGCAAAGTGCGGCCGAGATGCATACAATTTCAAAATTGAAACTTGAGATTGTATGTATGCTTGAGCGCGACCTGTCTTCTACACTCTTGCGACTGGCTGCAGGCTTTCCGGTCATTGCCGTAACGGGACCTCGCCAGTCCGGCAAAACGACGCTCGTCAAAGATCTCTTTCCCGAAAAGCCGTACGTCAGTCTGGAGGACCCGGAAGAGCGGGCGTTTGCGGAGGACGACCCCAAGGGTTTCCTGGCCCGTTTCCATGAGGGCGCCATCTTTGACGAAGCCCAACGCTGGCCAGCCCTCTTCTCCTGGTTGCAAGGCCTGGTGGATGCCGACCGGCAGCCTGGCCGCTTTGTGCTGACCGGCTCACAGCAATTCGACCTGACCGCGGGCGTGACCCAGTCTCTGGCCGGGCGGGTCGCCATGACACGGCTGTTACCGCTCACCCTGGGGGAGTTGCCAGATGCGCAACGAGCGGCGATGAGCGCAGATGCAGCCTTGTTGCGAGGCGGTTATCCACTGCTGCACACCAGCAACCTGCGGCCCGCCGACTGGTTTGCCAGTTATGTCGCCAGCTACGTAGAGCGGGATGTGCGTCAGGTCTTGAAAGTGCGTGACCTGACCAGCTTTCAGCGCTTCGTCAGGCTCTGCGCCGGACGCACCGGACAACTGCTGAATCTCAATGCCCTGGCGGGCGAAGCGGGCATTGCCCAGCCCACCGCCAAAGCCTGGCTGTCAGTCATGGAAGCCAGTGATCTGATTTTCCTGCTGCCGCCCTACCACCGGAATTTTGGCAAGCGACTGGTCAAAACACCAAAGCTCTACTTTGTCGATGTGGGACTGGCCAGTTGGCTGCTCGGCATTCGCGATGAAGCGACGCTGGCCCTTCACCCCCTGAGAGGCGCCCTCTTCGAAACGCTGATGGTCAGCGAGTTTCTCAAGGCACGTTACAACAATGGCGAACATGGCGGGCTTTATTTCTGGCGCGACAACAACGGCCTCGAAGCCGATCTGCTGTTCGAGACCATGGGGCGTCTGCAACCTGTAGAGATAAAGTCTGGCGCAACGGTGACACGCGATTACCTGCGCGCAGCACAGCGCGCGGGTAGCGTCGCAGGCGACGAGAGCCTGCCTCCATGGCTGGTCTACGGCGGCGATCAGAACATGCAGCGCAACGGGATCAATGTTATCGGTTGGCAGGCAATACATGAATATCGCCACACCATGGCTGGCGGGTAAGCGATCCCCCTCCCTATCCCGGTGAGGAGGATCGCTCTCACCATCAGGGATTCGTCAACAACTCAAAGCTGCCACTGCCCTGGGTGGCCCGCACGCGCCAGCGATAGGTGCCGCTGGCGACGCTGGCATTCAGGGTTTTCTGCGCGCCGCTGCCCTGGCCGCTGGCCACGCTGCTCCAGCTGCACGAGAACAACAGGACGCAGCTGCGGCGCTCCAGGAACACATCGAAGCTGCTGCCCGCCGGGCTGCTCAGGAAGCCTTCGATCTGACCACCGGAAAAGCTGAAGCCGTTGCCCGGGAAGGTCGCCTGCTGACCGTTGTTCAACTGACCCGTATAGCGCGTGCAATCCGGGCAGACAGGCGCCTCGTCGCTGCTGACGCTGACATTCTCGCTTCGCTGTGCCGTCTGATTCGCCGTGTCGGTCACGGTCAGGGTGACCGTGTAATCCCCGAAGCTGGCATAGGTGTGCGACACTGTTTCACCATTGGCCGTGTTGCCATCGCCAAACTGCCAGTCCCAGGCTGCCACCGCCACATCATCCGTGCTGCCACGGCCATCGAAGGTGCAGGTCAGACCATTGCAGTCCGCCGTAAAGGCCGCCACGGGCGGACGGTCGACCCCGTTGCCGTTATCTTCCGGGTCGACCCAGGCCAGCAGATTGGGGGAGCCGTTGCCCACGCTACTGAGCACACCGACCGTGGCATCACCCAGCACGGCGTCAAAGACCTGTATCGGGCTGGCGCTGCTCTGCTTGCCCAGATAAAGGGCCGCGACCCCGGCCACATGGGGCGCCGCCATGGAAGTACCGCTGATGGTGCGCAACTGGGTGTCGTTCTGGAACCAGGCGGCGGTGATGTCGCTGCCCGGGGCGAAGATGTCTACACAACTGCCGAAGTTGGAGAACGACGAGCGCGCGTCCGTGCGGGTGGTGGAGCCCACGGTGATGGCCTCCGCCACCCGGTTCGGTGAGCCGGTGCAGGCGTTGGCATTGCTGTTGCCCGCGGCCACCACAAAGGTCACCCCGCTGGCCACCGCATTGCGCACGGCGGCATCCAGCGCTGTGGAGTTACCACCACCCAGGGACATGTTCGCCACCGCAGGCTTGATGTGGTTGGCGGCCACCCAGTCGACCCCGGCGATCACGCCGGAATTGGCGCCGCTGCCGCCGCAATCCAGCACCCGCACGGGCGCGATGCTGGCCGATTTGGCCACGCCGTACACAGTGCCCACGGCGGTGCCCGCCACATGGGTGCCATGACCGTTGCAGTCGCTGGTGTTGGCCGGATCGGTGCTGCCTCCGCCGCCGATGAGGCCCAGGAAACCGCCACTGCCATGACTGGCGAAGTTGCGCCCGGGAATCACGCGGCCTTCGAATTCGACATGGCTGGCACGCAGCCCGGTATCGAGGATATAGACATTGACCCCCGCCCCCGCGCTATCCGGATAGGTATAGCGACCGTCCAGCGGCAGGTGGCGCTGGTCGATGCGATCCAGCCCCCAGGTGGCATTGTTCTGCGTTGCTGCCAGTTGAATCACCTGGTCCTGCTCCACATGCAGCACCCCGGGCAACGCGCGCAGCAACCCCGCCTGCACGCTGCTCAGGCGCACCGACATGCCTGTCAGGGCGTGCTCGTAAACGTGTGTCACCTCACCGCCGCCGACCGTGGCCAGCACCGTGGCAATGGCCTGATCCAGCCCCGCCACGCCGAGCAGATCCGTGATCGCCGGATCCAGCATCACGATGTAATGATCGTCGATGCCCTCACCGGGCAGCAGACCGGTTTCCGTGACCAGATCCGAGACCAGCGTCGTCGTATCGTTGAGCAGATTATTCAGCAGAGAAGTATGAGCCGGTGATGCCGACAGCATTGCCGCCGCACCCACCGCGCCCACCAGCGCGCGCCATGCCATGGAGGTACCCCGTATCTTTTTTTTGAAAAAATGGCGCTGCAAGACACAGCACCCACCGCGTCACTGTACGGGCAGGCACGGCTTCACCTCCGTGGTAACCCTGTTAACCGTTTGTTGCCTTGAGACGCTCCGCACCGTGAAAGTGTGACGTCTATTCATCTGCTGCATGGTGCGACATCGAAATTGCTCAGTTAACCGGCACCTGCATCTGTCCTACCATCGGAGAGCCAAGCCCCCCCTCTGCGCGCAAGGATCATGACATGTCGACATCACACCCTCGTTTGCTGATCGCCAATCGCGGTGAAATCGCCATTCGCATTCACCGTGCCGCCAGCGCGCTGGGCTGGCACACCGTGGCGGTATGCAGCGAGGATGACCAACAGGCGCTGCATACCCGTCATGCCGATGCGGTACACACGCTACCCGGCACCGGACCCGCCGCGTATCTGGACAGCGCCGCACTGATGGAGGCCGCGCAGCAGCACCACTGCACGCTGGTGCATCCCGGTTACGGCTTCCTCAGCGAAAGCGCCGATTTCGCCCGCGAATGCACCACCGCCGGACTGACCTTTATCGGCCCCACGCCGGAGACCCTGACGCTGTTTGGTGACAAGGTGCGTGCCCGTCAACAGGCCCTGGCCGCGGACGTGCCCGTAGTCAGCGGGACCGACTCGGCGGTATCCCTCGCACAGGCCGAGGCCTTCTTCCGGACACTGGCCGTGCAGGGGCATGAACACGGCATGATGATCAAGGCGCTGGCCGGCGGCGGCGGGCGCGGCATGCGCCGGGTGACCGACGCCGCGCAGATCCCCGCCGCCTTCGAGCGCTGCCAGGCCGAAGCGCGCCAGGCGTTCGGCCGCGATGATCTCTATGTGGAAGCCCTGATCCCGGCAGCGCGGCATATCGAGGTGCAGCTGCTGGGGGACGGCGAGGGCAACGTGATTCATCTGGGCGAGCGCGATTGCACGCTGCAACGTCAGCACCAGAAACTGATTGAGCTGGCCCCCGCCCCCGGCCTGCCCGAGCGACTGCGCCAGCGACTGCTGGAGGCCGCCGTGGCGTTGGGCCACTCGGTGCGCTATCGCGGCCTGGGCACGGTGGAATTCCTGGTGGCGGCGGAGTCAGAGGCCGACAGCCCCTTCTGGTTTATCGAAATGAACCCGCGCCTGCAGGTGGAACACACCGTGACAGAAGCCGTGACCGGGCTTGATCTGGTGCAACTGCAATGCCGTGTCGCCACGGGCGCCAGCCTGGCCTCGCTGGGGCTGACCCAGTCACCGGCACGCCACGGCCAGGCGGTGCAGCTGCGCATCAATACGGAAACCCTCAGCGAAGACGGCAGCGTGCGCCCCGCCCACGGCACGCTTTCAGCTTTCGACCTGCCCAACGGCCCGGGGCTGCGCGTGGACAGCAGCGGCTATACCGGCTACGCCAGCAATCCACGTTTCGATACCCTGCTGGCCAAGCTGATCGTGCACCAGCCCGGCGAGGACCTGTCTGCGCTGTGGCGCCAGGCGTACCAGGCCCTGTGTGAATGCCGTATCGAAGGCGTGGCCACCAGCGTACCGCTGCTGCAGAACCTGTTGCGTCACCCGGCCGTGCAGACCTTGCAGGTAGACACCGGTTTTATTGACCGCGAACGCGCTGCCTTGCTGGCCGCCCCCGACACCCCCCATCCGCGCCGTTACATCGTCAATACCGGCGACAGCGCCTCGAGAGTCCCCTCACAAGGAGAGACGGCCGCGCCGCTGCCTCCGGGACATGACGCCGTGACCGCGCCGGTGGCGGGCACCCTGACGCGTCTGCTGCACGCCCCCGGCGATACCGTGCACGCTGGCGACACCCTGGCCCTGATGGACGCCATGAAAATGGAATTCGAACTGAAAGCACCGGTGGCCGGGCAACTGGTGGACGTGTGTGCAACCGAAGGCGCGCTGCTGGCCGAGGGCGAGCGTGTGCTGGTGCTGCTGGCGGATGACAGCGCGGCATCGGCACACCAGACCACCACCGAGCTGGATCTGGACCGGGTACGCGATGACCTGGCCGCCGTGCTGGCACGCCAGCACGGCCTGCTTGATGCGGCCCGCCCCGACGCCGTGGCCCGGCGCCGCAAGACCGGGCAGCGCACCACCCGGGAAAATCTTGACCAGTTACTCGACCCCGACAGCTTCAGCGAATACGGCGGCCTGGCCCTGGCGGCCCAGCGACGTCGCCGCAGCACCGAAGAACTCATCGCCCTGAGCCCTGCCGACGGCCTGGTGGCGGGTACCGGTACCATCAATGCCGACCTGTTCGGCAGCGACGCCGCACGCTGTATGGCGCTGGCCTACGACTACACCGTGTTCGCGGGCACCCAGGGCATGATGAATCACAAGAAAACCGACCGCATGCTGGAGATGGCCGCGCACTGGAAGCTGCCGGTAGTGCTGTATGCCGAGGGTGGCGGCGGGCGCCCCGGGGACTCCGACTTCCCTGGCGTCGCCGGGCTCGACAACATGACCTTCCTCGGCCTGGCCCGCCTGAGCGGCCAGGTGCCGCTGGTGAGTGTCGTCTCCGGGCGCTGTTTTGCCGGCAATGCGGCGCTGGCCGGTTGCTGCGATGTGATCATCGCCACCGAGAACACCACCCTCGGCATGGCCGGACCGGCCATGATCGAAGGCGGTGGCCTGGGCCGCTACACGCCGGAACAGGTGGGCCCGGTCAGCGTGCAGGCGGCCAATGGCGTGCTGGATATCGTGGTCAAGGATGAGGCGGCCGCCACCGCCACAGCACGCCAGTATCTGGGTTACTTCCAGGGTCGCCTGAACGACTGGCAGTGCGCCGACCAGCGCCACCTGCGTCACCTGATTCCGGAAAACCGGGTGCGGGTCTATGACATCCGCCAGGTGATCGACACCCTGGCGGATACCGGCACGGTGCTGGAACTGCGCCGCGCCTTCGCCCCCGGCATGATCACCGCGCTGGTGCGCCTCGAAGGCCGCCCCTTCGGCCTGATCGCCAACAATCCGCTGCATCTGGGCGGCGCCATCGACAGCGACGGCGCCGACAAGGCGGCTCGCTTCATGCAACTGTGCGATGCCTTTGGTCTGCCGTTGATCTCCCTGTGCGACACCCCAGGCTTCATGGTCGGCCCGGAGGCCGAACGCAGCGCCAGTGTTCGCCACATGTCGCGCCTGTTCGTCACCGCCGCCGCCATGACCAGCCCGGTGTTCACCGTCGTACTGCGCAAGGGTTACGGCCTGGGCGCCCAGGCCATGGCCGCTGGCAGCTTCCATGCGCCGGTGTTCACGGTGGCCTGGCCCAGCGGCGAGTTCGGCGCCATGGGGCTGGAAGGCGCCGTGCGGCTGGGCTATGCCCGCGAACTGGCGGCCATCGACGACCCGGACAAGCGCCAGAAGCTGTTTGACCGCATGGTGCGCGCGGCCTACCGCCATGGTCAGGCGCTGAACATGGCCAGTTACCTGGAGATCGACAATGTCATCGACCCGGTGGACACCCGCGCCTGGCTGCTGCGCGGCCTGAACAGCGCCCCGGTCCCCGCCCGCCGGGAGCGAGGGCGATTTATTGATACCTGGTGAGCTGTGTTGCGCTTTCTGAGGGATTTTTAAGCGTTTTGTGTCTTCGGGGTCACACCCCGGCTTCTCCATGCCAGAGTTGCACGATGGTGCAACTAACCGTTGTGCCCGCGCTATGACGCACCCCTACAACAACGGCACAAGAAGGAGGCGCCGCCCGCACGGCGCCCATGGAGAAGGACATGATCAACAAGTGCGCTCCGTCGCTGCTGGCCCTGGCCCTCGCGGCCACCGCCGCGACGCTCACCGCCTGTGGCGGCTCCTCTGGCGGCAGCCTGAATGACGGCGTGGGTGGCGAAGACCCGCGTGACCCCGGCGGCCCGGGCAGCGGCAACCGCATTCCGGTGCCGGTGACGCAACCTTTTGCTGACTATGGCACCGTGCTGAACATCCTGCCGCCCGGGCAGGACGACAACGGCGGCGTCAGCAACCTGCTGGGCGATATTCCCGGCCTGGGCGATCTGTTGGCGACCTTGCTGGACGATGGCTTGAGTCAGCTCGGCCTGGCCCCCGCACTGTTCAAGGAACCCCACTTCGACGACCAGCTGGACATGTATGAAAACATCGTCTTCAGCCCGCCCGGGCTGACCGATGACCAGCTGACGCAATACTTCAAGCCCGCGCCCATGCTGGCGCCGGATGCCGGCAACTGGACCCGTGAATACACCGTGGCCCAGGGCGATTACAGCGTGCAGATCAAGCGAGATGATTTCGGCGTGCCGCATATCTTCGGCCAACAGCGCACCGATGCCCTGTTCGGCATGGGGTACGTCACCGCCGAAGACCGCCTGTTCCTGCTCGACGTGCTGCGCCGCGCCGGGCGTGGCCGCCTGTCCGAGTTTCTCGGCCCGGCGGATTTCTCTTTCGATATCGATATCGCGGAAAACGCGCCCTACCGGGAAATCGACCTGACCGCACAGGTGGCCAATGTGGCCAGCACCCTGGGCGAAGATGGCGCCCAGATCCTGGTGGATGCCGACGCCTTCGTCGCGGGCCTCAACCGTTATGTGGACGGCGCGCGCCAGGGCCTGCTCCAGGTGCCGATCGAATATGTCGGCCTGGGCGTCACCCTGGAGCCGTTTGTGCGCGAGGATGTGGTAGCCATCGCCACCCTGATCCAGGGCATCTTCGCGGGCGGCGGCGGCCAGGAGCAGCGCAACGTGTTGCTGCTTCAGGAACTGCTGGCGCAAACCAATGACCCCGAGAAAGCCTGCGATCTGTGGCGCGACCTGCGCCACGCCAACGACCCGGAATCGTCGGTGACCACCGAACGCCGTTTCGCCACCCAGTCCCCGGCGCGCATCGATGAAGACGCCTGCCCGTTGCTGCCTGGCTTTGCGGCACAGTTTCCTGCAGCAGTCATGTTTGATGCCGGCAGCTTCCAGGCGCATAGCCCGATCGACTTCGAGCCCTGTGGCCGCCCCGGCCAGGCCGAATGCCCCGGCATCGACGGCGCCATTCCGTCGTTGCCCGGCACTGGCGTGATCGAAGTGATCATCGAAGGCACACTGAACCTGCTGCGTGGACTCCTGTCGCTGGCCGTGGTGGAGAACGCGCCGGGTGACGGCATGCTCGCCAGCATCGGCCACTGGTTCGATCGCACGCTGAACGCCATGGGCCTGCGTGAAAACCCGGCACAGCACGTGGCTGAGGTGGACGACGCCGTGTACGAGAAAGCCCGCGAGCGGGTGACCGCCACCCTGGCGGTGCTGGACGGTCTGCGCGATGACTTCCCGCGCACCATGTCCAATGCCTTGCTGGTGAATGGCGAGCACACCGCCAGTGGCCACCCGCTGGCGGTCTTTGGTCCACAGACCAGCTACTTCGTGCCGCAACTGCTGTTGGAAATGTCCGTGCATGGCGGCGATATCAACACCCGGGGCATGACCTTCACCGGCCTGCCTTATGTGGTCATCGGCCGCGGTCCGGACTTCGCCTGGAGCGCCACCTCGGGCAACTCCGACCTCACCGACGTGCGTGTGCTGCGTTTGTGCGCGCCCAACGGCAGCAACGATCCCCAGGGCGGCTATCAGTTCAATGGCCAGTGCAAGGCCTTCGATGTCATCAACGACGGCTGGGCTGCGAAATGGAACCTGGCCGTCCCCATGGATGATCCGCTGGCCACCGGGCAGAACTTCATCGTTCGGCGCAATGTGATCCGCAGCGAGGATTACGGCCCGATTCTCGGCTTCGCCGCGGTCAACGGCCAGCCCGTGGCGCTGGCGCGCCAGCGCGCCACCTATTTTGCCGAACTGGATACCGCCCTGCCGTTCGTGCGCGCCACCCGCAATGACGTTTTCGATGCGCAGAGCTTCAAGGAAGTGTTCAGCGCCACCACCGGCAGCTTCAACTGGTTCTATGCCGATGCCGACGATATCGCCTTCATCCACACCGGCCTGTATCCGCGCCGCGCCGCTGGCGTGCACCCGGATCTGCCGTCGTGGGGTGACGGCAGCGCCGACTGGACCGGCTTCCTGTCACTGCAGGACCTGCCGCAGGACACCAACCCGCCGCGGGGCTATCTGGCCAGCTGGAACAATCGCCCGGCCAAAGACTGGTGGTCCGCCGACGACAACAGCACCTACACCCTGGTGCATCGCAACGACATGCTCGACGTGCGGCTGACGCAACTGGTGGCCGAGGGCAACGTGACGCTGGCCCGGCTGACCGAGATCATGACCGACGCCGGGGTGACCGACCTGCGCGGCCAGGAAATCCTGCCCGCCGCCATCGACCTGCTGAACCTGGGCAGCATCAGCGCCGACATCAGCGAAGCGCTGAACCTGCTGCAAGGCTGGATGGATAACGGCGCCTGGCGCCGCGACCGGAACAACGACGGCCGCTACGATGAAGAGGCCGCCGTGGCGCTGATGGATGCCTGGTACACGCGCATGATCGAACGCCTGCTGCCTCAGGTCACCGCACTGGAGAGCACCGGCGCCGGCAACCTGGCCCCTGTGGGCCGTGACAACAGTCCGGGCGACATGGGGTCCGCCTATCAGTCAGGTTACTACGGTTATCTGCGCCGCACGCTGGACATGGCTCTGGGCCAGTCGCCCGCGCCCTACCGCGCGCTGCGCTGTGCCGACAGCAACAACGCCGACGCCTGCCGCACGGCGCTGATGCTGAGTCTGGTGGATGCCATTGACGATCTGGGTGGTCTCGACAATCGCGACAACTGGTCCGTCAACATGCTCGATGACGCCATCCAGCATCGCGCCATTGGCCTGTCTTCCGTGCGCCCCACGCACTGGCAGAATCGCCCCACCTTCCAGCAGGCCGTGGAATTCCGCAGCCGCCGGTAAATCCGCCACCCGTCCCGTCTGCGACCCCCGGCCGGGGGTCGCATTTTACCAATCCTTACCTCCGTCAACGCTTCCGCTGCGGCTGATGCGGTACGCTTTACCGTACTGTTTTTCTTGCTCTCATCGGGAGGACTGCGCTATGCGGTGGCTATGGCTGTCTGCAGGTGCCCTGGGCCTGATCGTGGTCAGTGCCTGCGGCGAAAACAACACAACCGGGATCACCGGGGCGGTGCCCAGCGGCGCCCCCCGTGACGTTCATGCCAGCGAATACCATGACTTCGTACTGGAAGAGCTGGCGGGCGGCCTCAACCACCCCTGGTCGCTGGCGTTTCTGCCGGAAGGCGACCTGCTGATTACCGAGCGTGCCGGCACACTGCGCCGCTTCAGCGAGGACGGCCTGAGCGAAGCCCTGAGCGGTGTACCCGAAAGCGTGGTCCAGAATCAGGGTGGCCTGCTGGAAGTCACGCTGCACCCGGACTTTGACAACAACCAGCGCGTCTACCTGAGCTACGCCAGGGCCTGCGATGAAGGCGGCGCCACCACGGCCGTGGGCTATGGCACGCTGAACGGCACCAGCATCGAGCACTTCGAGGACATATTTGTCGGGGACGCCTGCGCCACCGGCGGACGCCACCATGCGGGCAAGCTGCTGTTTGATAACGACGGTTATCTGTTCCTGAGCATCGGCGACCGGGGTGAAGACCCGCGAGCCCAGGACCCGGGCGACCACGCCGGGGTGATGATCCGCCTGCACGATGACGGTCGCGTACCCGACGACAATCCGTTCGTCGGCGATGACGACAAGCGTGACGAGATCTGGAGCTATGGCCACCGCAACCCGCAAGGGCTGGACCTGCACCCGACCACCGGCGAGGTCTGGCTGCACGAGCACGGCCCCCGGGGAGGCGATGAAATCAATCTGGTGCAGCCTGCCCTGAATTACGGCTGGCCCGAAGTCACCCACGGCGTGGAGTACAGCGGCGAATATATCGGCCCTGACGAGATGGAGGGCATGGAGCCCCCGCTGAAGCACTGGACGCCGTCCATCGCTCCCTCCGGCATGGCCTTCTACACGGGCGACGCCTTTCCCGACTGGCAGGGCGACATCTTTGTCGGCGCCCTGGCGGGGCAACATGTCGCCCGGGTGCGCTTTGACGGCACCACCGAAGTGGAAGAAGAGCAGTTGCTGGCCGACAGTGGCCACCGTTTCCGCGAAGTGCGTCAGGGGCCAGACGGCTTTCTCTACCTGCTGACCGACTCCACTGACGGCAAGCTGCTGCGCATCCTGCCGGAATAATCCGCCTTACAGGGTCTGCTCTTCACATCTGCCCGGCCGGTAAAAGATCACCCCCGGCTGGGCACAGCCCTGGCAACTGTTGCCGTAGGTGCCCACCTGCGCACCTGCGGCATCCAGACCACACACCGGGTTATAGATCATCGGGCACGCCACTTTCTCCGGCGGCAGATCCGGCTTGTCGCACACCCGGGCACCCTCGGGCGGCACCACATCGGCCGTCTGGCACGCCGCCAGCAACAGGCTGGCCGCCAACAGGGACATCACACGCATCATCCAGCTCCTGATTCCGGGAAGGCCCCATCATCGCCGCAAAGGCCAGCCGGTGGAAGCCGTCAGCATGCCCCTGGCAGGTCGCCTGCTTGGCCCCGGCCCTCGCACAGGCCACAATACTGCAGCCACTACCGCACCGGGGATCACATCATGGGGCTGAAGTTCACTATCCAGGCCAGTGGCCTGGCGATAGCCGCCGCACTGCTCGCCCTTGTCGGCTGCGACCGGCAGCGACCTCTGCCCACCTCCCTGGAGGCGATTCGGGACGGCGGCACCCTGGTGGTGCTGACCCGCAACGCCCCGACCACCTACTTCATCGACCGCGACGAACAGCCCATCGGCTTCGAACATGATCTGGTGCAGGACTTTGCCCGGCGCCTGGGTGTCGAGGTGAGCTTCCGTCTGGTGCACAGCATCCAGGACATCCAGGAGGAACTGGCCCACGGCAAGGCGCACATGGCGGCCGCAGGCCTGACACGGCTGGACAGCCGGGGCGAACAGTTCGATTTCGGGCCCGGCTATTACGAGGTACAGCAACAGGTAGTGTGTCACCGCTCCGGCGCCCAGCCACGCAATCCGGGCGATCTGGTCGGCCTGTCACTGCTGGTGATTGGCGGTTCCAGCTATGACGAACGCCTGCAGTACCTGCGCGACACCGAACACCCCGATCTCACCTGGCAGACTGACAACAGCCTGTCGACCGAACTGATTCTGCAGCGCGTGTGGGAAGGTGAGGTGGACTGCACCGTTGCAGACTCCAATATTGTCGCCATCAATCGCCGCTACTTCCCCGAACTGAGCGTGCGCTTTCCCCTGAACGAGCCGGAAGAGCTGGTGTGGCTGCTGCCCAAGGGCGCCGACGCACTGCGTGACGCCCTGCACGACTGGTATGAAAAAGCCAATGACGAGGCGCTGATCACCATGGTGGCCGCGCGCTACTACGCCCATGCCGAGATCTTCGATTACGTGGACATCGCCCGTTTTGTCCGGCGTATCGACGAGCGGCTGCCGGAGTACCGGGCGCTGTTTGAAGAGGCTGGAGAGGCCCATGGCTTTGACTGGCGCCTGCTCGCCGCGCAGGCCTACCAGGAGTCCCACTGGAACCCGCTGGCCCGCAGCCCTACCGGCGTGCGCGGCATGATGATGCTGACCCTGCGCACGGCGGGTGAACTGGGCGTGGAGAACCGTCTGGATGCGGCCCAGAGCATTGACGGCGGCGCCCGCTATCTGGCCAACCTGCGCGACCGGTTGCCGGAACGCATCGAAGAGCCCGACCGCACCTGGTTCGCCCTGGCCGCCTATAACGTCGGCATGGGTCACCTGAACGATGCCCGCATCCTGACCGAACATGCTGGTGGCAACCCTGATCGCTGGCTGGACGTACGAGACGTGCTGCCGAAACTGTCACAACCGGAGTATTACCGTCATCTGCGCTTCGGCTACGCACGGGGCAGTGAGCCGGTGCAGTATCTCCAGCGCATTCGCAATTACGAGGATATCCTCACGCAACAACTGGTCTACAGAGCGAAATAAAGGAAAGGCAGCTTTAACAGAAGTACACGCGACAGGCCCTGTGGGTTCAGGCATGCTGACATCATCGTTTACCGACACGATCACATGATCGTTAACCGGGTGTGCCCATGCCAAATCATTCGCTCAACAATGTGCAGCCCTTCCCCGGGAGTTCATCCTTCCCGGAAGCGAGCCTCACACCGCAGGAAATGGCCACCATCGATGACTGGCTGGATGCCCATGCCACGCCGGTAGATATCGACGGGCATGTTGTTTCCTCACCGCTGCTGAGCGATGACGTGGTCGCCTACCGTATTGATGGCGTGCTGGTCTGCGCCCGCAGCAGCGCCAGCATGCTGGGCCGCATGGCGCTGCAACTGGCCGGCCGCTATCACCTCGGCGACGACAGCATACGCCTGCTCACCGCCGCACTGCTTACCCTGCGCGCTGAACTGTGCCAGCAACCGCATCAACTCTGATCCGTGAATCAACCCTGATCCGTGAATCGACTCTGATCCGACGACACACGCGACTCCAGCAGCGCCACTTTCTGCTCAACTGAACGCAACAGGTTCAGCATCTCCTGCCGCTCGTCATGCGCACGCTTGTTTTCCAGCTCCCGCTCGGCGCGCAATTCGGTTTCATGCACTTCCTGCGTCGCGCTGACAATAATCGCAATAAACAGGTTCAGCACCATGAAACTGGAAATCAGAATAAAGGGTACGAAAAACACCCAGGCATAGGGGTACTGCTCCATCACGGGCCGGGCAATGCCCATTGACCAGCTCTCCAGCGTCATGATCTGGAACAGGCTGTAGATACTGGCGCCCAGCGTGCCAAACCAGTCCGGGAACGACTCGCCGAACAGCTCCGTGCCCATCACGCCGAAGATATAGAACATCATCAGCAACAGGGCCGCCGTCCAGCCAATACCGGGCAGCGAATGCATCAGCGATTCCACCAGCATGCGCAGCCGCTTCACCGACGACAGCAGGCGCAGCACCCGCAAGATACGCAGGCTGCGCAGGATCGCCAGTGGCCCGGAGGTCGGTGCCAGTGAAATGCCCACGATCAGGAAGTCGAAGATATTCCAGCCGGAGCGGAAGAATCGCGGGCCGAACGCCACCAGCTTGACCAGAATCTCCACCACAAACACCAGCAGGATGGCGCCATTGAGCAGCGCCAGCAGCTCACCGGCCGCCGCCCGCGCCGTGGCCGAGGTCTCGACCCCCAGCACGATGGCGTTGACGACGATCAGCGCGGTGATGAAGTGCCGCACCGCCGCCGACTCGATCCAGTCACCCAGTCGCTCACGCCACCCGTTCAGTACCAGCGTATTCATGCCGTGCCTCTCCGCTTGAAACCATCATGCCAACGGCGCGCAGTATATACCGGCTACCGGGGCATGTGTCGCGACCTGACACGCTGCGCCTGAGCACCATGCCGGGTGACGGCCATCCCCTGAACGGGTGATAGGCGGCTCACCCGCCCAGGGGCCAGACTGACAGTCCACCTTGTCCAGGAGAGAACCCATGTATCGCACTCTTGCTCTGTTGCTGTGTGTCACGCTGAGCGGCGTGGCGCAGGCGGATGACCGCCAGCGGGGCGACCGGGAGGCCGAACGCCCCGGGTATGCCGAGGAACGGGCGGAGCGGCAGCAAAGCCGACAGCAGCAGCGGATTGATCGCCGGGTGAACAAGGAAACCGACGACGCGACTGACCGCACCGTGGATCGTGCCCTGGATCGCCTGTTCCGCCGCTGATGGCGCGCCCGGCGCACCTGCCGGGCGTCAGACCTGGCCCAGCGGGATATCGGCAAACAGCCGGGCCTGCTGCTCATCCAGTTCGAAGCTGAACCGACCGCCGAGTTCTTCGGCGCGGGTACGCATGTGGTTGAGGCCGCGCCCCGCCAGCACATCACGTTCGATCGCCATCTCTCCCACCCCGTCGTTGACCACTTCCAGGGTCAGACCCGAGGCGTCCCCGCCGACCCGCACCGTAATCCGCGACGGGGCCGCGTGACGAAACGCGTTGGTCAGGGCTTCAGACAGAATGCGCCGCACATTGATGTTATGCCGCACCGACAGGTCGGCGCCCTCGGCATTGACGTTCTGCAGCCACTGCAATGGCACCCGCATCTCGCCACACCGGGCCCGGCACTCCATCTGCCAGTCTTCCAGGCCATCACTCAGGCGGCTGCTGGCGCTGTGATCCAGTGCCTTCGAGGCCTCGCGCAGCGATTGCAGCGCATTGCGCGCCAGGCCTTCCTGGCGCTCATCCGGCGCGTTGCGCAGCAGGCTGAGGATGCGCCCCCCTACATCGTCATGCAGATCACGGGCAATGCGCTGGCGCTCGGCTTCCGCGCCAAGTTCGCGTGCACGCACCGCCTCCACGGCCTTGTCCGTCAGATCACGCAACAGGCGGGCCACGCGCAGGTCCTCGGGGTTGAACAGGCGGCCGCCGCGATCCGGATGCTCCAGCATCAGATCCGCATCGGCGGGCGTCAGCGCGCGCAGGTAAAGCCGGGCGCCATCCTCGGATACGGCAATATCCCCCGCCACCGGCATGTGCACGGCGCAACATTGCAACGGATTGAACATGCGTCGCAGCAGATCAGGCCAGGCGCTGCGAATGCGCGCTTCGCTGTCGGCAGCGAACAGGTTGTTGACCAGCTGCCGCAGTGTGGTGTCCAGCGGACGCTGGTCGGAGCGACCGAGCAGGCCCATGAGCCACTGACGCAATGGGAAGTAGACCCAGCCGGCAATCGCCAGTGACAGCAACAGCGCCATCCCCCCCGCCAGCCCGATCACGAACACCAGCAGGGCGTCCAGTGCCAGCACCAGCACACCGCCGAAGAACCAGTGCCAGGTGCGGAACCACCAGCGTTCGACATGAAACAGGCGGTAGCGATGCAGGCCCGCCGCCAGCCCCAGATACAACACCAGCACCGACGCCAGACTGATGACCAGCGGCACCGCTCTTGTCCCCCCCACGGCAGCGGGGAGCATGATCAGGGCAATCATCAACAATGAGCCCACGAAGATCGAGAGGAAGCACCATTTCAGCGCTGCCCGCTCCAGCGGGTGACCACGGGTCGCGCGCCATTGCAGGCCCATGATGATGATACCGCAGACGAACCCCCCCAGGATGGTACTGTAAATGGTGTACTGCGGCCCCGGGGTAAACTGCAACTGATCCGCCACCCAGGCGGCAAGTCCCAGCAATACGCCGATCATCGGTACCGGCGCACGCCCCAGACGTATCGGGTAAACCCAGAACAGCACCGACAAGGTGGCACACACCATCAGCACAGCAAGGTGATTGACGGACATCAGCGCGGCAATCACGTTACCGGGCAAGGCCAGTTCACGGCCGCCATAAGAGGCCAGTGTCAGCGTAGTGGCGAACAGTGCGACACCGGAGGCGGCAAACAGGCGCGTTTCGGTCCGTTGCGGGTTATAGACCCAGATACCCAGCGCCACCAGCAAGGCCACCCAGCCGTACAAGCCATGCAGCAAGGCGTAGGTCATGGCCGGGGACCACCAGGGCTGGTCCACCTGCAACTCGATCCGGGCACCCTGGTCGGTTTCCACAACCAGCGGGGGATCAGCCAGGGCCTGCCAGAGCAGACTCTGTTCACGCAGGAAGCGGTTATAGCTGGCGTAATCCAGCAGGTCAGGGTCTTCAATCAGCGTGTCGTTATGCAGCGGCACCCGAACACCATCACGCCATACCGCCACCAGCACCGTGCCCGCACTGATCCTCGATATATTCGGCGAGTTGGGCTGCAGGCTCTGGACGCGCACGCCCGGTGCCTCCTCGGTCTTGACCAGGTCCAGCCCCAGGTACGGCGTGGTGGCCACCCACAAGGTGCACAGCAGGGTGGCCAGCAACGCCAGCATGCACAGCAGCAGAAGTTGCGTGCGCGGCGCCAGAAGCCCCGGACGGTTGATGATCGAGCTCACGAGGTCACCCCGGACAAGGGCACATTGGCGCGCAGACGGGCGACGTCGTCAAACAACTGGAAGCTGAACATGCCTCCCAGTTCTTCCGCGCGAGTCCGCATGTGATTCAGCCCGCGCCCCGCCAGCACGTCCACCTCACCACCGTCCCGGTCGCCCACCACCACGCCGTTGTTGATGACTTCAATACCCAGTTGCCCGCCATCGCCGGTGATCTCCACGCTCACGGTTTCCGGCACGGCATGCCGGAAGGCATTGGTCAGCGCTTCCGACAGGATACGGCGGATATTGATGTGATGACGGATACTGAGGGTGCTGTCTCCGGCGGGCACGGCCTGGCGCCACTGCAGGGGAATACCCATGTCCTGGCAGCGGGACTGGCACTCCGCCCGCCAGTCATCGAGGCTGTCATCCAGCCGACAGATCGCCGCGTCGTCCAGCGCGTGCATGGTTTCACGCAGGGATTGCAGGGCATTGCGGGCCAGATTCTCGAAGTGTTCGTCTGGCGCATTGCGCAACAGGGTCAGGATTCGCCCGCCCACATCGTCGTGCAGGTCACGCATGATCCGGTCGCGTTCAGCGCGTGCGGCCTCGATCTCTGCCAGGCGCACGCGCATGATGCGTCTGGACACCATCAGCAATCCGCTGGCGTGCTCGACATCCCCGGGGCCATACAATCGCCGCCCCCGATCCGCGAAGTTCATGCGCAAGGCGCCGCGGCCGGTGAGTAACGGCACATCCATCGCGGCACCGTTCTCGCGAATGCGGGGCCCCGTCAGGTACTCGTCCACGAGCGTAATGCCCGCCGGCTCGTAGAGGCGTTGCAGCAGACGCCGCCATTGCCGGTCGGCCGTGCCCGCCGCCACACCGCTCGATATGGTCTCCACCATTTCCACCAGGCTATTTTCCGGCGAGGCGTTGGCGGTGCCGGACATCGCCTGCCAGGCCCATTGGCGCAACGGAAAATACAGCCACCCCGCCGCCACCACCGCAACACCCAGGGCAACCACCGGCTGCATGCCAAGAATAGCCATCAGGAAGAGATCAAACACCACGACGGCCAGCCCACCCATGAACCAGGCCCACACCCGGAACCACCAGCGCTCCAGATCAAACAGCCGATAACGGGTCACGCCGAAGGCAAACCCGATATACAGGGTAGACGCCACACCGACCATCGCGGCCTGCGGAAAGATCGTGTCGCCGGTCAGCGCGATGGGCACAAAATAAATCGCCAGCCCCAACCCCATGGCAATGAAGATCGACAGGAACAACCACTTCAGCGCCGCCCGATCCAGCGGCTGCTCGCGCGACAGACGCCACTGACTTGCCGCCGCTACCGTACCGGCCAGATACAGCAACATCACCGGCACATAGTACGCATGCAGCGGAAACTCATAACCCTGGAATATCTCATTGAGCTGATACACCAGCAGCAGCCCCACCAGTACCAGCCCGGCGGGCAGGCGCGTCAGGCGACGGGGGTAATACACCAGCAGCAGCAACAACGACACCAGCATCAGGGCCAGCCCGATGTTGTTCAGGCGAGACAGGAACAGGAAGCTGCTTTCCGGCAGGGCAAGTTCGCGCCCCAGATAAACACTGTTAAACAAGGTCGCCATGAAGAACCCGGCACCGGAAAGGCAGAGCAGACGTGCCGGCAGCTGACGCGGACGCGCGCCCCACACCGCCAGACTGATCGTCCAGGCGATCATGCCGAACAGATTGAACAGCCAGAAATCCGCCGGCACGCTCCGCAGGGGCCTGTCCTCCTGCAAGGGTACGCGAACCTTGCGGCCTTGATCATCCAGCAGCGTTGCCGCCTCACCCTGCAAGGCCGAGGCAACCAGGCCCTCCCGCTGGATATAGGCGTTGTGCTCTGCATAGGTGGGAAAGGAAGGCGGCTCCTGACGCGGCACAAAATCCCGCAGAGAAATTTCCTGTCCGGTCGCCGGGTGCACCAGAGCGACAATCACCTGGCCAGTCTGCAGGCTCGGGGGCGCTTCGCTGAAAGGAGAGATTCTGTGGACGACCGGATAGCCGTTTTCGCCGGCCACCAGGGTGACCCCCATCCAGGGCTGCCCGAGCACCGCGAACAACGCCAGCAGCATGAGCAGCAGCGCGAGCACGGCGCCCACCAGCATGGCCGGCAGAGGGGCCAGACGACGCCGTTGTCGGTGCCAGCGTGCCTCCACAGCCGCCTCGGACATTGCGTGACTCCGATTGACCCCCGGCCGCTAGCGGCGAGGCTGTGACTGCGGAACAATGCCCATCTGTACGGCTTCGAGGGTGGCTTCAGCACGCCCCGACACGTTCAGCTTGCGATAGATGGACTTGATATGGCTGGCAGCGGTATTCACCGACACGTTCAGCAGCTCGGCAATTTCGCTGCGCCCCAGGCCCTTGGCCAGCAGCAGCAACACTTCCACCTCGCGCTCGGAAAGCGGGTTTTCCACCGCCCGTACCGGCGCCTGCTGGAAATGCCGCAGAATACGCCGGGCGATGGCCGGGCTCAGGGGCGGGCGACCGCTGGCAATACCGCTCAGGCTGTCCACCATCACCTGGCGCGGCTGATCCTTGAGCAAATAACCGTTGGCGCCCGCCTGCAGGGCATCGAACAGATGTCGATCGTCATCAAAGATGGTGGTGACCACCAGATAGGTTTCCGGACTGGACTCCTGCAGGGATTGCAGCAACTGCATGCCACTGCCGTCCGGCAGGCTCAGATCCACCAGGGCCAGCGATACCGTACGCTGCTTGAGCAACGCGCGCGCCTGCTCCAGCGTCCCCGCCTCCAGCAAATCAGGCGACGCGAAGGCGTCCCTGACGATCCCGGCAAGCCATTGGCGGGTTTCTTCGTGGTCTTCCACGATCAGTACTGTCTGCATGGGTCAGTCCCTGCGTCTCGATTTATTCACGTTCTTTGTCCCCGGGACCATTGTTGCCGCTGGATACGCGCATCACAAGGAGCATGAGGGACGACGGCCGGTGAACCAATGCCCCAAATGGGCTAACCGCGCGCCGCATACGGCATGGTGGCACTTTGATATCATCCCGCAAGCCCCGAGGCGGTTACCCCGTAAAGGGTATTCAAGCCGTGCCGCCGAACGGGTAGGCTCGGTATGACAACGACAACGATCCGGAGCCCCTTATGCGTTTTCCCTCTACCCTGCTCGCCCTGACCGGCCTGCTGGCCCTGCCCTTCACAGCCAGCGCCGCCGACCCGAACATCCAGCCCGGCGAGTGGGAATACGCGAACGTCACCGTCATGACCATGGGTGACCAGAAGATGCCGCCGCAGGAGGACAGTCACCGCGAGTGCGTGACGGCAGAAGACCTGCAGAACATCGACCTGCTGGCCGGTGAAGGCATGGAAGGCTGTGAAGTGAAGAACATGAACATGCAGCGCTCGCGCATGCGCTACACCGTGAGCTGCGCGGCTGATGACGGCACCCGCTACACCATGAATGCGGACATGCGCATGAACGGCACCACCTCAGAGGGCGTCATCAAGGGCGACATGGACACGCCCATGGGCCCGATGAGCATGCACATTACCGTGTCAGGACGTCGTCTCGGCGATTGCTGAAATCGGGCAGCACTGACTCCACCGCACTCACCAGCCGGGCGTCCTGCGGGGCCACCTGGCTGGGGAACTGCGCGACCACCTTGCCGTCGGCATCCAGCAGGTACTTGTGGAAATTCCAGCGCGGTGGTGTGCCCGCCTCAGCCGCCAGCAAACGGAACATCGGGTGGGCACCGCTGCCACGCACGGACTGCGGTGACGTCATGGTGAAGGTCACGCCGTAGTTGGCATAACAGACCTCGGCCGTTTCTGCCTCGTCACGCGCTTCCTGATTGAAGTCACCCGACGGCACACCCACGATCTCAAGGCCACGATCACGGAAGCGCTGGTACAGCGCCTCCAGCCCTTCGAACTGGCCTGTGAAGCCGCAGAAGCTGGCCGTATTGACCACCAGCACCGGCTGGCCCGCCAGATCACACAGATTCACGTCTTCATCGGCATGCAGCCGCTTGAAGGTGTGATTCAGCGTATCCGGACAGTCCGCGCCCTGAGCGAAGGCTGCCGACGCCAGCAACGTCAGCCCTGCACACCATGCTCGCCACCGTTTCACCGTTGTTGTCCGCCCTGCCGCCCACTCTGGCTCTCAAGTATCCCGGTATCGCCGCCATCACCCTGTGAAGAGACCGATGGCAAACCGCGGGTCCAGAACTGCATCGGCTTGTCCGTCTGCGCGGCATCACCGATATCACGCCACGGAAAGTGCGTCAGCATGCCCGGCTGCCGCTGGTAGCCGCGCCCCTGCCAGAAGGCATCCAGGGGGCGATAGTGAGCCGGACGCGCCGGGTGGTCTGCCGGGCGCTGCACGGCACAGAAGGTGGTGATGGCAAACCCGTGCGCGTGCGCAAAGGCTTCCCGCGCATCAAAGAAGCGGTGTCCGAGTCCGTGCCCCCGATAGCGGGCATCAAGCACCGACTCGCCAAAGTAGAAGACGTCCTCCAGGGCCACACCACGCGCGGCAAAAGGCGCCTGAAACTCGACCTCAGCGTCCCGCAGAGGCAAGCCGCTGGACGCGCCAATCACCTGGTCACCGTCAAGGGCCAGCACCATCAGACTGCGGGGCGACGCCGCGTACATGCCCAGGTATTCGCGCTCGTAGGCTTCACTGCCTTCATACAGGTAGGGCCACTCGCGAAACACCCGGATGCGTAGCCGCGCCAGCGCGTCCAGCCACGGCCGCAACGCCTGGCCAGAGACGGTTTCAATGTTGATATCAGGCATGGCTGTCCCCGAAAAATGCAGCATCAGGTGGCAGTATAACAAGCCCGTACCGGCGTTCAGACCAGCAGGGCGAACCCGGTCACCAGCAGCATGGCGAACACCAGCTGGCGGAAGCGCTGCTCATTGACCCGGTGGTGCAACCACTCGCCCAGCAAGACCCCGACCACCAGCAACGGGATATACCACACCAGCTTCGGGGCCGCGCTCGCCAGGCTGCCATCCAGCAGGAAGATCAGCGTCAGCAGGCTGTTGAGCGTGAACCAGACCGCGATCAGTGTTGCCCGAAAGCGCGCCTTGTCCAGGCGGGTGCCCGCCAGCGCGTACACCAACAGGGGGCCACCGGAGGCAAACAGGCCATGGGTCAGACCCGCACCCAGCATCAGGCCTCGGGTGACGCCTGCCGGGTGGGCGCGCGGCACATGGTTGTTGGCCATCCGCCACAGCTCGCGCCCGGCAAACCAGATAATCAGGACGCCAAAGGCGATCTGCAGCAGGCTGGCACTCAGCCACGGGCGCACCAGATACCCGGCCAGGGTGCCTGCCGCCATCAGCGGCAGGATCAGGCGCAGCAGCGTCGGCCAGTGGATAGACCGCCGATGACGCACGCTCAGGTAACCACTCATGAGAATGTTCAGCGGCACCAGCACCGGCAACAGCGCCGGAATCGGCAGCAGGATGGCGCCCAGCGACAGGGCGATGACGATGCTGCCGAAACCGGTTACGGCTTCAATCGTGTAGGCCACCAGAATGAACAGCGCCAGCCATAGCCAGGGATCCATTACTGCTCCAGTTCCACGGCGAATTTCTTCATCATGATGCGCTGATACAAGTCCGGGGCGATACGCCAGAGCAGAGCACCAAACACCGACAGGCGGTCCGAGTAGACGCGTTTGCGACGCTGCACGCAGGCCGCAACAATGCGTTCCGCCATCCAGTCGGCGGATTTCATCTTGCCCACCATGGAACGCGCATGGCGTGCCGGTTTGCCGTCAAAACCCAGTGCATGTTGCTCAATGGGCGTATCGATAAAGCTCGGATAAACCATCAGCACATGCACGCCGTGGCGTTGCTGTTCGCAGCGAATCACCTCGAAAGATTGCGCCAGTGCCGATTTGGCGGCGCAGTAGGCGGTACGGCCGAGCACCGGCATCCAGCCCGCCATGGAACCCACGTTGACCAGTGTGCCCCGGTGCGCCTGCACCTGCGGCAAGGCGCGCAGCGCCAGCTCCAGCGGCGCCTGCCAATCCACCTGCATGACCTTGCGCAGTACGGCCGGGTCCGTCTTTTCAGCCAGGGAGCGGTGGGTGATGCCTGCGTTGTTCACCAGAATGCGTACGCCACCGAACGTGCTCGCCGCCTGCGCCACCAGCGCCTCCTGATGCCGTGCATCGGTGATGTCCCCCGCCAGCATGGCAACCCGTTCTGGCGTGCCCAGCGACGCCACGCGCTGCGCCAGCAGTTCGCCGTTCATGTCGGCCAGCAACAGATGCTCACCACGGCGATGGAAAACCCGCGCCATTTCCCAGCCCAGGCCACCGGCGGCGCCGGTAATCAGTACACAGCCCTTGTCCATGCTCACAGGTCTCCTCGCGCTCGTGCGTGTTCGATGTAGTAGCGAAAGGTTTCTTCCGATGTTTTTTTCGGCGAGTAGCCAAATTCTTCTTTCAGGCGCCGGTTGGACAGCACCGGACGATAACGCAGAAAATTGATCTGCTCCGGCCCATAGCGCCCTATCCTCAACAATTGGCCCCACCACAGTGCTGTCCGGATCAGACTGGCAGGCAAGGTACGGACCGGCTTGCCCAGCAGTGCGGCGATCTCGTGGATGGTCAGGGCACCGTCACCGGCCATATTGAATATGCCAGCACGGTCTTCGCGGATACCGAATTCCATGGCGCCGATCACATCCTCATCCCAGATGAAGACAAACGGAGAATCACTGCCGCGAATGGCCAGCAACCGCTTTCCGGTGAACAGGTTGGTAATCAGATTGCGTGTCTCCGCACCCAGAATCGTGCCGGGGCGAAAAATCAGCTGGCGCAGACCCGGGTGCTGCTGGCGCTGATCCGCCAGCATGGCCTCGATACGCCGCTTGTGGTCGGCATAGGGCATGTCGGCATTGCCGCGCAGTGCGTCCTGCTCATCAATCCAGGCCGGATTGTCGCCGTAATACCCGTAGGCCGCGCCAGAGCTGGTCACCGTGAGATGCCGCACACCGGCACGCACACAGCAATCGATCACGTTGCGGGTGCCGTTGACGTCGATATCGTAATCCAGCGCACGATCGCCGGTCGTCTCCAGCACCGAGGCCAGATGCACGACATGGGTGATGCGCTCGCTCACCATCAGATCGCGCAAGGCCGGGTCACGGATATCCATGACCGAAACAGGAAAGCCGAGATCATCCCGGCTGCGGATATCGGTGCCGATCACCGGATAGTCCGTGGCCAGGCGCGCGCCCAGCAGGCTGCCGACGTAACCGGCCGCGCCGGTGATCAGAATGCGTTTTTCAGTCATGTTGCTCACCCATGTAGTGCAGACTCCCGGGCCGCGCGCGTGCGCGACCACAACAAGGCCAGCGTCAGTCCGGACACCAGATGCCACACGCCCCAGAAGGCCGTGATCAGCATCATGCCCCCGGCTTCCGGGAAGAACGTAAACAGAATCACCAGCCCCAGGCCGGAGTTCTGGATGCCCACCTCCATGGTGACGGCGCGGCGATCGTTGACCGGCAGGCGCAGCAGTCGGCCCATGCCGTTGCCCAGGCTCAACGCCAGCAGGTTATGCACCACGACCAGCCAGAAGAAGGTGTGGAATCGCTCGATAAAGAGGTCGAAGTTATTACTGAAGGCAATCCCTACGAACGCGAGAAACACCAGCAACGCGGCAATGCGGAACGGCTTCTCACTGCGCGCCGCCAGACCGGGAAAACGCCGCCCGACCCACATGCCCAGCACCAGCGGCACGGCCAGCACCAGCGTCACCAGCAACAGGATGCTGAGCGGGTCCAGCGCTATCGACGTCAGAATCTCGCGGGTATGCGGGTTGAGGTACCCGTACAGCGCGAAATTGAACGGCGTCATGATGGTCGCCGCCAGACTGGACACTGCGGTCATGCTCACCGACACGGCCACATTGGCGCGGCCGATCCAGGTCATGATGTTGGAGAAGCTGCCCCCGGGGCAGGACGCCACCAGGATCATGCCCAGTGCCAGCTCCGGGTCGACACCCAGCCACCAGGTGGCCAGGCAGGTCACCGCCGGCAACAGCAGAAACTGTGCCACCAGCCCGGCGGCCGGCGCCACAGGGGCTCTCAGCACCCGCCCGAAATCTTCGGTACGCAGGTTCAGTGACACCCCGAACATCATGCAGGCCATGATGACGTTCAGCAGGATCAGACTGGCCGGGTCGAATTGTATCGGCAAGGGCCCTGACATGATCAGGCCATGCGTGCGCTACGGGAGGAAGTCCCCGACGCCGCCATATCGCGTTTCAGGGCATCGCGATAGCGCTGCATGGTGTCGCGGTAGGTGTCCTTGTGCACGTAGTAGGCCATGCGCTCCAGCTTCAGGTAGCTGTAGCCGCCGTCCAGCACGTTTTCCGCTTCGCGACGCTTTATCTCCTTCAGCTTGAGGGCTTCCGGGCTGCCTGCTGCCAGCTGGCGGATAAACAGCGCCACCATTTCGGCCTGCTCATTACGGCCTTCCCAGCCCAGCCCGGCCGCCTCGATCATACCCATCATGAACAGGTTGTCGTAATCCGGATGGAAGACATTCATGTACAGGTGCGGCGCCCCCGCGTCCCGGGGCCAGTTCAGGTGCTCCCGTTCGATAAACGGATAGTGCAGCTTGTAGCCCGTGGCCATCAGGATGATGTCGTAATCGGCCTGTTCGCCGTCGGTAAACGTCACCGTGTTGCCCTTGATGTCACTGATATCGCGGCGCGCACGAATATCGCCGTGCCCCAGATGATGCAGGATCAGCGAGTTCATCACCGGGTGGGATTCATAGATGCGGTAATCCGGATCGGGCAGGCCGTACTGCGAGGGCTTGCCCATCACGGCACGAATCAGCTTGCCATCAAGCCATTGCTTCATACGCCGCGGCAGCTTGAGCTTGCCGCCCAGGGTATCGATGGGCTTGCCGAGCAGAAACTTCGGCAAGAAGTAGTAACCCCGGCGCACCGACAGATCAACACTGCGCGCATGATGCACCGCATCCACGGCGATATCGGCGCCGGAGTTGCCGCAGCCCACCACCAGCACGCGCTGTCCGTCGAAGGCGTCCGGCGCACGGTATTCGCTGGAATGCATGACCCGACCGGCAAAGTCCCCCGGCAGCGCCGGCATGTTGGGGTGGTGCAAGGTGCCATTGGCGATCAGCACGCCCTGAAAGTGTCGGGTGCGCACCTCTTCGCCACAGCGTGTGCTGACCAGCCAGCCCTCACCGTCCGGTTCCACCGCCAGCACCCGGGTATCGAATTCGTAATGCCGGTACAGATCGAAGTGGCGCGCATAGTCACGGAAGTACTCGCGCAGCGCGTCGTGCCGGGGATAGGAGGCCACTTCGGGCTTCATGGGGAATTCGGCGAACTCGGTCATGGTTTTCGACGAAATCAGATGGGCCGTCTCGTACATGGTGCTGTGCGGATTGTCGATATCCCACAGCCCGCCGACATCGCTGTTGAGTTCGAAGCCGGTAAAGGTAATCCCGTATTTGTCGAGATTGCGGGCGGTAGCCAGACCCATGGGCCCGGCGCCAATGACAGCGTACATGGGGCCTCCTTCTTGTTATGCTCTGTGAACGTGAAATCAGGGTAGGCCATTGCGCCAGTGCTGTACCGGCTCGATCGGGACCGGCGCCGGTTAATTCGAGACGTGCAGGAACACCGATGTCGAGCAACCCCACCATTACGCTGCGTTTCAGTCAGGCCGTGGTGCAGGCCGCCCAGCGCCTGGGTGTCGCCCTGCCCGAAACCGCACTGGGCAAGCTGGACCCGGGACAGGACCGGGTGCCGCTGTCGGCCCAGGATGCCATCTGGGAAAGCATCTGCGCTGCCAGCGAGGACCCGCTGATCGGCCTGCGGCTGGGGCTGGAAATTCAGGTGGGTCATCTGGACAGCGCTGGCCTGATGTTGATGAGCTGCGACACGCTGGGTGATGCTGTGGACACGCTGCTGGAGTATTTCCCGATCATCAGCGAGGGCAGTCATTTCGATACCCGCCTGGAACGTGGCGGCTTGCGGCTGCGCTATGTGCCCGGTTACGACACGGCACTGGAGGTGCGCGCCGAGGCCGTGCTGGGTTGTCTGGTGCACCTGTCGCGCTGGATCACCGGCGAGCGCTTTACCCCGACCGGCATCCACCTGCGCCATGGACAGCGCGATAACGCCTCGCGCTATACCAGCCTGCTGGGCTGCCCGGTGCGTTTCGACTGCGAGGAGTACAGCCTGCTGCTGAACGACGAGGACCTGGCCATCCCGCTGATCCAGGCCAATGCGGCCATGCGCGAACACCTGCGCCAGGTCGCCGATGAAATGCTGGCCAGCCTGACCGAACAGAGCCTGGCCGCCCAGGTGGAGACGCTGATTCGCAGCCACCCCCACTGGGGCAAGGAACGGGTTGCCGAGCAACTGGGCATCAGTGGCCGCCATCTGAACCGGCGGCTGGCCAATGAAGCCAGCTCCTTCAAGCTGCTGCGGGACGCCGCGCTCTACCAGATGGCCGAGCAGCGGCTGCGCACCGATCAACGCCTGGCAGACATTGCCGAGGCGCTGGGCTTCTCCGACGAGAGCGCCTTTGCCAAGGCGTTCCGCCGCTGGGCCGGAGAAAGCCCGACACGTTTCAGGGAGCGTTTGACCTAGGCACTTAGCGCCTGCTCGATATCCGCCAGGATATCGTCGATATGCTCGATCCCCACGGACAACCGCACCATGTCGGCACTGACCCCGGCACTTTTCAGCTCTGCGTCGTTGAGCTGCCGGTGGGTGGTGGTGGCCGGGTGGCAGGCGAGTGATTTCGCATCGCCGATATTCACCAGACGCTTGATCATCTGCAAGGCATCGATAAAGCGCGCCCCGGCTTCCTTGCCGCCCTGGATGCCGAAACTGAGGATAGAGGCAGGGGTGCCCCGCGTGTAACGCTGCGCCAGCGCATGATAGGGATCGTCCTTGAGGCCCGCGTATTTCACCCACACCACCTTGTCATGACCGCGCAGGTACTCCGCCACCTTTTGCGCATTTTCGCAGTGCCGTTCCATGCGCAACGGCAGGGTTTCGATGCCTTGCAGGATCAGGAACGCATTGAAGGGGGACAAGGCGGCGCCCATGTTGCGCAGCGGCACCACACGCGCACGGCCAATAAAGGCCGCTTCACCCAGCGCTTCCGTGTAAACCACCCCATGGTAGGACGGGTCCGGCTCGTTGAATTGCGGAAAGCGCGGATTGTCCTTCCACGGAAACCTGCCGCTGTCGACGATGATCCCGGCCACGGTGGTGCCGTGCCCGCCCATGTACTTGGTCAGTGAGTGAACGACAATGTCTGCGCCGAAATCGATCGGCCGGCACAGGACCGGCGTCGCCACCGTGTTATCGACGATCAAGGGCACGCCATGCCGGTGCGCCATCTCCGCCAACGCCGTCAGATCAACGATGTTACCCGCCGGGTTGCCAACAGATTCACAGAAGACCGCGCGCGTGCGGTCGTCGATCAACGCTTCCATGGCCGCCGGATCGTCACCGCTCGCCATGCGCACCTCGACACCCATGGTCGGCAAGGTATGGGCAAACAGGTTGTAGGTGCCGCCGTATAGCTGGCTGACGGAGACGATGTTGTCCCCTACTCTGGCCAGCGTCTGGATCGCCGCCGTAATGGCCGCCATCCCGGATGCCATGGCCAGGGCACCGATGCCACCCTCCATTTCCGCCACCCGCTGTTCCAGCACCGCATTGGTGGGGTTCATGATGCGGCTGTAGATATTGCCCGGCACCTTGAGATCAAACAGATCTGCGCCGTGCTGGGTATTGTCGAAGTAATAGCTGGTGGTCTGGTATACCGGCACCGCAACCGCATGGGTCTCCGGATCGCCTGCAAAGCCACCATGGATCGCGACAGTATCGAGTTTCATAACATCCCCTGGTCATCTATTCAGTGTGGAAACGCCCCATAGACTACGCCAGCCCGCCTCGGCAAGGCCATGGCGGCTCACAGGAATCAGTGCGCGGCGGCGCAGCGGCAGATCCGGAATTGCCCGGTACCGATATAGACTGACGGCAAGGCGTCAAACATGTCTCGGGCGGTGCGCACCAGATGCGGCTGGTCATAGAAGCCCGCTTCCGCCGCCAGGGTCGACAGCGTCATGCCCGGCTCCCAGCGCGCCACGGCACGGGTGATCTTCAGATACAGCAGGAAACGGCGCAGGGTCACGCCGGTCTGCTCGCGGAACAGATGGGTCAGTCGCGACGCCGACAACCCCACCCGGGCCGCCAGGGCGGTGGCATCCAGTTTTTCCGGCAGGGTCTCGCGCAGGTAATTGCAGATGTCCGCCACCCGGGCATCCAATGGCAGCGGGGAGGCGCCGGTGGCGGTCAGCAGTTGTGCCATATTGCCGGACAGCGCCCCGCAATCGTTGCTGCGGGCCAGCGCCCGGGCAAGCCTCTCGGGCAGGGGCAGATCCGCCGAGGGCCGCCCGGCCAGGGTGCCCGCCAGGCGGCGCCAGGCATCACTGTCGGGGTCCAGCTGCGCCACCAGCATGGTGGTCTGCCCCGGATTCAGGGCCTGGGCCACGTCCGGCGCGACCACCGCCGCGCGGGTCAGACGGCGCTCGCCCTCCACTTCCAGTTCGAAGTCGCCGTCCAGACCCAGCAACAGGGAGGCACTGACATGCCGATGCGTCTTGTTGGCGGGCAGGTGGCCAAGCAGCATCCAGCGGTCATGCCACAGGAACAGGGTTCCGCTTACCGGGGTGGTGTCCGTCACAGGCAATCCGTGGCTGTCGGGCAGGAACCCCGAGCATAAACAATTCAAGCGGGAGGCAGTAGCCACCGCCCTTCAGGTACCTGAAGGGCGGCATCGGGCGGTGCGGCGGACTTAGTGGCCAGCCGGGCGGGGTACGCGCAGGCCCAGCTTGTGAGCCACCTCGAACGTGACGAAGATCGGGCCAATCAGCAGAAAGACCAGATCCTCCACAAACGAGGGCTTCTTGCCTTCCACCTTGTGACCCCAGACCTGCACGGCCCAGGCGGCCACCCAGACCACCAGCGAGATCCAGAACAGCGACCAGCCTGCATTCTGGATGGCGATGATGCCCCACACCGACACGGCGAACCAGGCCACCATCATCAGGAATACACTGAAAGACAGGCGCAGATACACCACACCCGAGATCACCCCGAGCAGGGTGGCACCGTTGACCCAGTAAGCGGGGCCGGCATCCAGGCCCAGCCAGCGACCGATCGGCACCAGCCACAACAGGCCCAGAGTGGAAAACAGGATCGCGGGCACACAGATGATATGCACCCACTGGTTCACCGGGTTGCGGTGACTGTCGCCATAGTCGTCGAGAAATTGCTGCAAGTTACGCATGGTCGTGCCCTCGTTATGCTTATGACGGCCATGCTAGGCCTGCGAGGGGCCCTTGCCTTGTATGCAACCGCTACCGCTCATCACAGTCCGGCATCTTCATTTCCTTCTGCCATTCCCGCACCAGCGTTGCCCGGCGACGCGGATAGGCCTCGCCGGGGATGCGCAGGGTGCGGATCCGATCCAGGCGGAAATGGCGGAATTCCGCGCGCAGCTCACACCAGGCAATCAGCACCCGCGCACGCTCGAAGAAAGCCAGCATGATCGGCCACACCACCCGCTCACTGTCTTCGCCGTCGGCACGGGTATAGCTCATGTGCACCCGGCGTTCCCGGCGTATCGCTTCGCGGATCTGACCCATGAACGCCGACCCCCGGTCTTCCACGGGGGAGGCCCAGAGGCCGATATCCTCGATACGGTCGCGCAGGTCTTTGGGCGAAGCCGTGGCGACCTTGGCCAGCACATTGCGTGCTGCCCGCACCAGCTGTTCATCGCCCTGCCCGGCGACCCAGCTGGCGCCCAGCACCAGCGCTTCCAGCTCATCATCGTCGAACATCAACGGCGGCAGGAAGAAGCCGGTGCGCAGCACATACCCCATGCCGGCCTCACCATCGATGCTCGCGCCAAGCCCGATCAGGCTCTGGATATCACGATAGATGGTGCGCACCGACACCGACAGCTCATCCGCCAGGGTCGCCGCCGTCACCGGCAGCCGCCGGCGACGCAGTGCATCCATCAGACGAAACAGACGTTCCGTGCGGTCCATTGAACGGCGCTCCAGCAGTAAACACGCCTGGCATCTTATCCCTACATGCTGACACATTATGGCAGCAGGAAATCAACTCGCCCTCCTGGATGCCGCGCGCTTTAGCGCAAGGGCGGCTCCGGCCAGAAATCGAACTGGTCGGGCACCGACTCGGACACCCGGGCCGTGAACACCGGCTCACGCTTTTCCAGGAATGCCTTGAAGCCATCGCGGCCGTCCTGGCGTTCGCTGGTGATGTACATCAGTCGGGAATCCACGGCATGGGCATGCATCGGGTGATCAAAGTTCGGATTACGCCAGAGCATCTGCCGGGCCAGCGCCAGCGACACCGGCGAGGTCTTGTGCATCAGTTTGCGTGCCAGCGCGTAGGCCGCCTCCAGCACCTTGTCTTTGGGTTCCAGATTGCGGAACAGCCCCTTCTCCAGGCCCTCTTCGGCGCTGAATATCTCACCGGACAACACCCACTCCATGGCCGCCTGCATGCCCACCAGACGTGGCAGGAACCAGGACGAACAGGCTTCCGGTACGATGCCGCGCTGGCTGAATACGAAGCCGATCTTGGCGCCCTCAGCCGCAATGCGGAAATCCATGGGCAGCGTCATGGTGATGCCCACGCCCACGGCAGCGCCATTGATGGCAGCGATCACCGGCTTCTTCGAACGATACAGCGCCAGCGACAGTTCGCCGCCGGAATCACGGATCTCGTTGATGTTGAGTGTGTCGCCCTGGGGGGTGTCGTAACCGAAGATGTTGCCCTCTTCGCGTTCCAGTTCCATGCCGGCACAAAAGGCACGCCCGGCACCGGTGACCACGATGACACCAATGTCATCGTCGGCGTTGGCCCGCGCCAGCGCATCCAGCATCTCGGTGCGCATCTGCAGGGTCCAGGCATTGAGGCGATCGGGGCGATTCAGGGTCAGCGTCAGAATGCGATCACTGACGTCGTAGCGGATATCCTGATAGTTCATGTGGGTCCTCGGGCAGGCCAGGGGAAACCCCGACCTTACCAGAGGCGCCACCGCAGGCGTAGCGCCAGCGCATCGTGCCGTCAGCTGTTGCCGCGGTTGTTCTTCAGGGCCGTGAGCACCTGGCTACGCATCAACAGGCCCACAAGGCGGCGACGTTCGTCCACCACCGGGTAGATCTTCGGCTTCTGCTTGATCATCTGCTCTGCGATATCGACGACCGACCCGTCCAGGGATACCGTCAGCGGCTCGGCATGCATCACGTCCTCGACCTTGGGATCGCCCTCGGCATGGTAGCTGGACACCAGCATACTGCGCAGGCAGTCCTGCTCCGACACGAAGCCCACCACCTGCTCCTGATCGTTGATCACCGGCAAGCCGGACAGCCTGTGTCGCAGCAGGGTATCTACCGCGTCAGACAAGGACGTGCCCCCGGAGATCGCTGGTGGATGCTTCGCCATGACATCCTTTACCAACAGGCTGCTCATTGTTTGGTTCTCCTCGTTGCCAACCCTGTTTCCGGGCTTCTCGTCCTTTGACTATACATGCCTGCGGTGAATTACCCCAGATGCGCGGACAGCATCCAGACGGCCTTCTCGTGCACCTCGATACGCCCGCCCGCCAGGGAGGCTGTCCCCTCGTCATGGTGTTCCTGGGCAATCCGCAGCACACGATCAGCCTGCTCGGCCACCGTGCGGTGATCGGCGGCCAGCTCGGCCAGCATGGCCTCGGCGTCGGGCTCGCCCTCGGCATCCTTCACCGCTGACAAGCGCGCGAATTCGGCATAGCTGCCGGGCGCACGCTGCCCCAGCGCCCGGATGCGCTCGGCGATGGTATCCACCGCTGTCGCCAGTTCGGTGTACTGCTCCTCGAACAGCAGATGCAGGGCGTGGAAATGCGGCCCCTTCACGTTCCAGTGGAAATTGTGCGACTTCAGATACAGGGTGTAGCTCTCTGCCAACAAACGTGCGAGTGCTGCTGCCACTTCCGGATTGCGATTCATTGATGAACCTCCTGTCGGAACAATGAATGGTGTATCCGTAACGGTACGCCCGGGGGCAAGGCAGTTCAAAGCCATCAAACCTTATTTAACAATAGGATGGGGCTATCAAGGAGCCTCTCGTGCGGGGCCACATTTACCGCTACAATGCGGCCGCTGGAGAGGTGGCTGAGTGGTTGAAAGCGCACGACTCGAAATCGTGTTTACGTTCATAGCGTAACGAGGGTTCGAATCCCTCCCTCTCCGCCATTTCCCGTCACTGATCGCCCTTCAATCATCACCCCACGACAGGCGCTCAATATTTCTTCAATAGCTTGGCTATTTCGATCAACAGGGCGCGTTGCTCGGCCTTGAGCACACGAAAGTGACGTTGAAGGCGAGTCAGATCGGCATTCCAGGGTTCACGGGGTTCGGCAACACCACGCACCTGTCGCCGTTGTTCGATTTCGATATAAAGCTCCGAGACACAGGAATCCATGGCACCCACAAGGGCCTCGAGTAATGCAATGGAGGGCTGTTGCAGACCACGCTCGATGCGTGACAGATTGCTGGCGTCCGTACCCGCGCGGAAGGCGACGTCTTCCAGCGTTTCGAAACGACCTTCGCGTCTTTTTTTAAGAATCTCACCGATATGCATGGCGCGATTTTCCGAACCCACGCTCCACTGCGCCATGCAAATTCGCCAACCGGATTTATAATGCTTGCGTTAGCCAACAATGATATCACTATGCCATCACTGTGCGCAGGACGCCGATGAACGGTCAGTGCCTCTTGAGCAACTTGGCCATATCGATCAGCAAGGCACGATGGGGTGCTTCGAGTTCGCGAAAATGACGCTGCAGGCGCATCAGGTCCACACCCCAGGGTTCGCGCGGGTCTTTCGGCGGGCCACTCTGGCGGGCTGACTCCAGATCGATATAGAGCTCGGAGACCCGCGTGCCCAGCGCGGCGGCCAGGCTTTCGAGCAGCGTAATGGAAGGTTGTTGCAGGCCGCGTTCGATACGCGACAGGTTGCTGGCGTCAGTGCCCGCTCTGAAGGCAACATCCTCCAGAGTCTCGGTGCGCGCTTCGCGCCGCTTTTTGAGTATCTCGCCAATCTGCATGGCAGCGATTGTGCGAAGCCCCGTACGGCGGCACCATGCGCTCGCGGCACTCGTTTTTCATTATAGGTTGCGGTCAACGCAACGCTCAACTGAAGTCGCCGTGCCGACCCTGCCCCGTGCTGAAACGACCAGCTCCGGCCACGGTTTCCCCTGACGACAATGTCGTCAGGCCATGCCTGAACTCGTTCTCAAGGGCCGCGGGCTCATCAAGTCCCCATTGCTCCAGCGCGCTGCGCCGATCACCGCGCAAACAGGTTTGCGGAAAAGCGGCAATCTCCCGGGCCAGCTCGCAGGCCGCCGCCAGCGCCTCACCAGCGGGCACCACCCGGTTGGCGAGTCCTATCTGCAACGCTTCCTGTGCCGCCACCGGGCGGCCCGTCAGAATCAGGTCCATGGCCCGGCTCATGCCGATCAGGCGTGGCAGACGCACCGTGCCGCCATCAATCAGCGGCACGCCGAAACGGCGACAGAATACCCCGAAGGTGGCCGTCTCGGCCGCGACACGCAGGTCGCACCAGAGCGCCAGCTCCAGCCCCCCCGCCACACAGAACCCCTCGACCGCGGCAATCACCGGCTTGCCGAGCGCCATGCGTGAAGGCCCCATGGGTCCGTCGCCTTCCGGCTCCAGCCGGTTGCTCTGGTCACCGCTGGCCACCGCCTTGAGATCTGCACCGGCACAGAAATGCCCGCCAGCGCCGGTCAGCACCGCCACCGCCAGACTGTCGTCGGCATCGAACTCGCGGAAGGCCGCCGCCAAGGCGGCAGCGGCAGGGCCGTTCACGGCGTTGCGCGCCGCTGGCCGGTTCAGCGTAATCAGCATCAGCGGCGTCTGCCGCTCGATCAGAACCAGGGGGGCATCATCACGATCAGTCATGGCGGGCAGGGCTCCTGTCAGGCGATGTGCCCAAGTCTAGGGCATGGCGGCCCCGCCTGTCTGGCGCCGATGGCTGACAGGTCATCTGACAGGCTTGGTGGCGGTCACACTGCGGTGCTACGCTGCATGCACCGCATTTCAATACAGGTGTACAGTTTGCAAGACGCGTATTCCCCGCTGGAGGAAAACCTCAACAGCCTTACCCACGGTATCGGGGCCGCACTCAGCGTGTTCGGTACCGCGCTGCTCGTGGTACTGGCGGCACGTCAGGGTGATCCCTGGAAGATCGTGAGCTTCGCCGTCTTCGGCGCCAGCCTGACCCTGCTCTACCTGTCTTCAGCGCTCTATCACGGCTTTCGCAACGAGCGACTGCGCGCCATCTTCAAGATGCTCGATCACTGCGCCATCTTTGTGTTGATCGCCGGCAGCTACACGCCGTTCCTGCTGGTCAACATGCGCGGGAGTACCGGCTGGATCCTGTTCGGTGTCATCTGGGGGCTGGCATTGACCGGCGTGGCCCTGAAACTGGCCTTCGGCCATCGCTACAAGATCCTGCGCGTCGTGATCTATCTGCTGATGGGTTGGCTGGTGCTGTTCGCCTCCGGTGAATTGCTGGCCAGCATCAACAGCACCGGCTTCTGGTTACTGCTGGCGGGGGGCATCACCTACACCCTGGGGGTGGTGTTCTATCTGGTGCATCTGATTCCCTTCAATCACGCCATCTGGCATCTGTTCGTGGTGGGCGGCAGTGTCTGTCATTTTCTGGCGGTCTATTTCGGCGTACTGCCCCACACCGGCGTCTAGCCTGATTGATCTAAAAAACTGAACAATCCGCCCCACCCGGCCCCGTGTATCCGCCTCAGGCAACGACTTAGGCTGCGCGCATCAGGTTTCCACTCATCTCGCACAGCAAGGAGTTGCCGATCATGGCCAAGATTCTGGTTCTTTATTACAGCACCTGGGGTCACATCGAAACCATGGCTGACGCCATCGCCGAGGGTGCCCGTGGCGTGGCGGGCACCGAGGTCACGATCAAGCGCGTGCCGGAGACCATGCCGGAAGACACCATCAAGGCCATTCACGCCAAGACGGACCAGCAGGCGCCGATCGCCAGCCCGGATGAACTGGCCGATTACGATGCCATCATCTTTGGCACCCCGACCCGCTTCGGCAACATGGCCGGGCAGATGCGCAACTTCCTCGACCAGACCGGCGGCCTGTGGGCAGGCGGCAAACTGATCGGCAAGGTCGGCAGCGTGTTCATTTCCACCGGCACCCAGCACGGCGGCCAGGAAACCACGATCACCTCTTTCCACACCACGCTGTTCCACCATGGCATGGTCGTGGTGGGCGTGCCCTACGCCTGCCCTGCGTTGACCAACATGGATGAGATTACCGGCGGCACCCCCTACGGCGCTTCAACGCTGGCGGGCAGCGACGGCAGCCGCCAACCGAGCGCCAACGAGCTCGAAATCGCGCGCTTCCAGGGCAAACACGTGGCCGAGATTACCGCCAAACTGGCGGGCTAACGCACCTCAACCACGTTGCCCGACATTGCGCAGCGCCTCTTCATAGCGCTGCAGCCGCGACACCGCCCTTTCGCGTTGTCGCGGCGTCAATGTCGCGTTCAGGTCGAGCAGACACTGACGCATCACACGCAGCCCCTGCCGTTGCAGCATGCGGATCTCATCAGGGCGCTGATCCGGGTCGAGCAGCCACCGTGCCTGGTAGTACGCCGTCAAGCTGTCTTGCTCTGCCCCGGCCTCCAGAACGCCCACCAGCTCGCGATTTTGCTGCTGACGCCAATCCCGCTGCCGATGCCACGCCTCCGGCATATCGTCCAGGCAGCCTGCCAGTAATGTCTGCTGATCCGCCTCCAACCGACCCGTCCAGCGCGTAACGCTGTCCTCCAGCCGACGTTGTCGGGCGTCGCGATCCCGGTCGGCTTCCTCGGCCAGTTGTTCATCAAGGCGCCGGGACAGGGTGTTGATCTGCTGGCCATCGAGCTGCACCAGCACCGCCACGATGTCGGGAATCGCGTCCCCCGCGACGCGCTGACTGAATTCAAGAAGATCCTCCATGGCCGTCGCCAGCGACCGATCATGCGGCGGCGCCGACAGCCCCTCGGCAAGCCCCTTGAAGACCTCGGCGAGCTCCAGCGCCCGCTGCCTGCCGGGGCCATCGCGATAGGTCTGGATACGCTGGCGCACGTCACGACGCTGCGTCGCATCCAGGTCCATCAGATTTGCCGCCCACCGGGCCGCGAGCCAGTCGCCCCGCTCATAGGCCAGCTCCACACGATCGCAGCCAGCAAGCAGGGCCAGCGCCAGCAGCCAAAGGCCGGCGTATTGGAGAGGTCTGGACGGATTCTTCTTCATTGGCAGAGGTTAGCCGCCAGCGTGCGAGGTTCCGGTCAAGGGAAGCGCACCAGCAGACCGGCCTGCCCCGGCATCAGCCACCAGTCCGTGGTGTAGCTGATTTGCTGATCGCCGATCCGCAGGGCCCGGGCCTGGAAACGGCTGGCCTGGCGCGGTTCGGTGCGAATGCGGGCTTCTGTCACCAGCATCCCGGATGCGAAGTTGAGCCAGCCGTCCCGGGGCCGGTCATCGCTGACACCGATGGCCAGGCCACCCGCTGCATTGACCAGCAGCGGCGCCACCCGGGCACGCCAGCCCTGGCGCCGCATTTCCTCGATTTCCAGATCCGCCATGGCGGCCCGCGCCGCCTGAAGGTCCGGGGCACTGCCGTCGCCCGGGTCCAGCTGCCGCCAGCGGCGGGCATGACTGGGCGGGCTGAGCAACACGTCACCGAACGCCAATGCCGACTTGATGGCCGTAACATGGGCGTCGTAACGGGTCTCCCGATTATCGGTGCGATCGGCCTGCACCAGATACACCGCCGTGCCCGTGGCATAACCGGCCAACCAGAAAGTGCGCCAGTAGCGCTGATGCTGCGCGCCTTCCGCCAGCGTTTCGCCCAGCATGGCCGCCTCCTGCGCTTCGTTCTCCCACGGGGTAGGCTGGCCGTGTCCCCACAGAGGCCATAGCGTCACCAAGGCCATCAGGCCATAAAACGAAGCACGGGTCATAGCGCATTTCCTGTCTTGTTTTATCGGGCAGGCCCAGCGTGGCACAGCCTGCAGAATACGTGTACAGCAGTTTGTGATGCAGCGCGACTCAGGGCGACACCTCCCCGCCGGTGATGCGCTGGTAAACCCAGGCATCACTGCCATCTTCCAGCGTCTTCCTCACTCGCTCATAGCGGATACCCAGCCGTTCGTAACGATCCAGCCGGGCCAGTTCGCGGGCATCGACCTCCACCACCACGCCGTCCGTAGAGGCCGACAGGTCAGGCAGGATATCCAGCCCTTCGCGCCGATAGCCGGGCAGCGCCGCCGGGCGCGCCTCCCCAGCGCGCCCCATGACCAGGCGCCGCACCCAGGGGCGTGTCAGTGTGCCGTAGGCAAACACCTCGTGCGGGTGCTGCGCATCAATCGCAGGCAGGTCCGGAGGCGGGTTATAGCCGAAGGGGCTCAGCAAGGTGAACCAGAGATAGAAAAGCAGCAGCACAGCGGCGGTCAGGACCAGCAGCAGTGCACGCTGCAGGGCACGGGCAACAGAGCGGGGCATAGGCCATCCTGCGCGGCGGGTTTGCACCGCATGTTACACAGGATGACCCGGGGGGCTGCAACCGCATGGGTCACAGCCGGTTCACTGGCACCTTCAGGTAGACCACACCATTGTCCTCGGCGGGCGGCATTTGTCCGGCCCGGATATTGACCTGGATCGACGGCAGAATCAGGCGCGGCATCTCCAGTGTGGCATCGCGCTGCTCGCGCATGACCACAAACTCCGCTTCGCTGATGCCTTCACGCACATGGATATTGCTGCGCTTCTGCTCACCCACCGTGGTCTCGCAGCGGTGTTCACGGTCAGTCGGCGGATAGTCGTGGCACATGAACATGCGCGTGTCGTCCGGCAGCGCCAGCAGCTTGTGCACCGAACGGTACAGCGTGGCCGCGTCGCCGCCGGGGAAATCGCACCGCGCCGTGCCGACATCCGGCAGGAACAGGGTGTCCCCCACAAACAGCGCATCGCCAATCAACCAGGACATGTCCGCCGGGGTGTGACCGGGCGTGTAGATCACCCGCCCCTCCAGCTCGCCGATCCGGAAGGTTTCGTTTTCAGCGAACAGATGGTCGAAGTGGCTGCCATCACAGAGAAACTGCTTTTCCAGATTGAAGACTTCACGGAAGATCTTCTGCACGTCACGGATCTTTTCACCAATCGCGATCTTGCCACCCACCTGCTCGCGCACGAAGGGCGCCGCCGACAGGTGGTCCGCATGGGCATGCGTCTCCAGAATCCAGTCCACCGTCAGCGCTTCCTGGCGCACGAAATCCGCCAGACGCCGGGCGCCTGCCGTGTGAGTGCGGCCGGACTTGTTGTCGAAATCCAGTACCGGGTCGATGATGGCAGCGTGGCCGCCGCGCTGGTCATAGACCACGTAGCTCCAGGTTTCCGTGTCGCGGTCCAGAAAGGGCTTCACCTGCGGGCGAGCCGTTGCCGGGGCGCTTGTCTGTGTTGGCGTCTGTGCTGCCATGAGGCCTCCTGTCATGAATGGCCGGATGAGGTATCTGAATACAATATACTTGCAGATATATTGTATTTCAATATAATGATTCGATCCAACCGATAGAGGGAGCCGTCCATGCCGGACACCTCGGAACTGAGCATTGAGGCCATGCGCCAGGCCGCTGACGGCGCCACGCAGATGTTGCGCTCACTGGCGCACCAGGACCGTTTGCTGTTGTTATGCCAGTTGAGCCAGGAAGAGCTGTGTGTCAGCGACCTGGAGGATCGCCTGGGCATTTACCAGCCCAGCCTGTCCCAGCAACTGGGCGTGTTGCGCCGCGAAGGCCTGGTGGCCACACGGCGGGAAGGCAAGAAGGTGTTCTACCGCATTGCCGAGCCGCGGGTATTGCAGTTATTACAGACCCTGTACGAACTGTTTTGCGAGGAGGACGCATGACTATTGACTGGGCCGCCTTTACGCCCTGGAGCGCCCTGTTGGGTGGGGCACTCATCGGCCTGGCTGCGGCCGCCATGATTCTGCTCAATGGCCGCATTACCGGCATCTCCGGGATCACAGGCGGGCTGCTGGCACCGCAACGTGGCGACATCGGCTGGCGCGCCGCTTTTGTGCTGGGGCTGGTACTGGCGCCCACCGCATGGATGCTGGCCGGGGACCTGCCGCCCCTGCAGATTGATGCCGACTACCCGCTGCTGATCATCGCCGGGTTGCTGGTCGGCGTCAGCACCCGCTATGGCGCAGGGTGCACCAGTGGTCACGGGGTCTGCGGCCTGTCGCGCCTGTCACCCCGCTCGCTGGTCGCCACACTGGCCTTTATGGGGACCGGTTTCGCCACCGTCTTTGTCATGCGCCATCTGCTGGGAGGCTGAGCCATGCAACGCGTCACACTCTCGTCATTCCTGATCGGTTTGCTGTTCGGTATCGGTTTGCTGGTCGCGGGCATGGCCAACCCGGCGAAGGTCCTGGCGTTTCTGGATCTGGCCGGTGCCTGGGACCCGTCCCTGGCACTGGTCATGGGGGGCGCCATCGCCGTGGGGCTGATCGCGTTCCGGCTCGCCGGGCAACGCAAGGTCTCGGTGCTGGGTGAACCCATGCGCCTGCCCACCAAGCGCGACATTGATCGCCGACTGGTGTTCGGCAGCCTGGGCTTTGGTGTCGGCTGGGGCCTGGCGGGCTTCTGCCCGGGACCGGCACTGGTGGCATTCGGCGCCCTGGAGGCCAAGGCCATGGTGTTCGTTGTCGCCATGCTGGCCGGCATGGCCGCGTTCGAACTGATGGAACGCCGCAGCGCGAGCCGATAACGTGAAACTGCCCCGGCACCTCGCACGCCTGACCCCGGACTGGGCGAAACAGTATCGCCGCCAGGACCTGGGCGGTGACCTGACCGCCGCGCTGGTCGCCACGCTGTTGCTGGTGCCCCAGGGGCTGGCCTATGCGGTGCTCGCCGGGCTGCCCCCTCATGTTGGTCTGTATGCCAGCCTGCTGCCGCTGGTGGCTTACGCCATGTTCGGCTCCAGTCGCGTGCTGTCGGTGGGCCCCGTGGCCGTGCTGGCGCTGATGACAGCGACCACGCTGGCGCCGCTGGCCACACCCGGCAGCCCGGAGTATGTGGCCGCTGCGGCACTGCTGGCCTTGCTGTCCGGCATCATGTTGTTCGTGTTCGGGCTGCTGCGCCTGGGCGTGCTGGCACAACTGCTCAGCCACCCGGTGATCAGCGGTTTTATCTCCGGCGCCGCCGTGCTCATCATCATTGGCCAGTTGCGCCCGCTGCTGGGGATCGACGCGCAAGGCGATACCGCCATCACACTGCTCCTCGCCCTGCTGCGCCAGGCCGATGGCCTGTTGCCGCTGACTGCATTGCTCGGGATCGCCGCCTTGATCCTGTTACTGCTGTCGCGACTTTTTCTGGCCCGGCTGCTGGTGCGTCTGGGGCTGCCCGTTGTGCGCGCCGCCCTGATCAGCCGCCTGACGCCGATGCTGGTGGTGATACTGTCGATTCTGCTTGTACACCTGCAAGGCTGGCACGACGCACTCGCCGTGGTCGGCGCCCTGCCCGCCGGCCTGCCGCCCCTGATCCTGCCTCGCGGCGACTGGCCGTTGGTTCAGGCGCTGCTGCTGCCCGCGCTGATCATCGGCCTGGTCGGCTTTGTCGAAAGCGTTTCCATTGGCCAGGCCATGGCCGCCCGCAGCGGCCACCGCCTGAACCCGGACGCCGAACTGCGCGGCCTCGGCGCCGCCAACATCGCCAGCGCGTTCAACAGTGGCTTTCCGGTGACCGGCAGTTTTGCGCGCACCGTCGTCAACGCCGAAGGCGGCGCCCGGACCCCGGTGGCAGGGTTGTTTGCGGCCGCCTTGATGGCACTGGTCTTGCTCGGATTCACCGGACTGTTCAGCGCGTTGCCCCTGACCGTACTGGCCGCCACCATCATTGTCGCCGCAGGCGGGCTGATCGACCTGCGCACCCTGCGCCACGCCTGGCGCTACGATCGGACCGACGCCGTCGCCCTGCTCGGCACCTTCGCCGGCGTAGTGCTGTTCGGCGTCGAAGCCGGCATCAGCATCGGTATCGGCCTGTCCCTGGCCACCCTGATCTGGCGCGCCAGCCGCCCCCATATCGCGGTGGTCGGCCGCATGCCCGGCACCGAACATTTCCGCAACGTGAAGCGTTACGAGACCCAGACACATCAATCCGTACTGTTCCTGCGCATCGACGAAAGCCTGTTCTTCGGCAACGTACGCGCCGTGGAAGATCGCGTGCTGGCAGAACTGGATCGCCAACCCGAGGCACAGCATCTGGTGCTGATCATGTCCTCCGTCAGCCGCGTGGACAGCACCGCGCTGGATATGCTGCACAGCCTGAACAGCAATCTGCGGCAACGGGATTTGCAACTTCACTTCGCCGAGGTGAAAGGCCCGGTACTGGACCGGCTGCAGCGCTCGAGTCTGCTGGAGCAGCTGACCGGGAAGGTGTTTATGTCGGCGTTTGAGGCAGAGGTGGTGTTGGCGGGGGATTGAGCCCCCGCGCGATCATGGGTCAACATCGCAAGGCCTGACCGGTCAAAGCAGGCCGGCCTTGTACTGCGCACCCAGTCTGCGTATCAGATCCAGGAAACCGCCCTCGAACAGAAAATGTTCGGAGAAACTCATCGTTTGAGAATCATCAAAACCCATATGTGTTTGGCGACTGGCGTTTTCCACCGCATACCCCGGCGGTGGCCCACTGGCAGGCCAATTGCGGTCGCCCATTTCGCGGATAATACAGAGGGTCTCGCCTTCCACCACCTTGTCCCCCGGGGTCATATGAAACTCCGTTGCACCACCTTCCGAAGGCGGCTTTCGGTAATCGATCAGCTCCGTCGGAAACCAATCAAGAAAGCCGAGAGGCAGATCGATTTGCGCTTGAATATACTCCTCTGCTCCTTTGTAGCTACCAATCCTGTACCGGAAAACTATCAGGTTTTTTCTGTACTTATATAGAAAATATTGCTGCGTCGTTTCAGAGTCACGCAATGCTCCAATTTCATCCATGCCGTTCGGCAATCGGCTATGATGGTCAATCTCTGGAAGTGGCGGAAGAAATTTCTTTATATTCATCGCGGGGTTATCTCCATTAGGTCAATAATATCGATGGCATCGCCAAACTGCTTCAGATTCGCATCGCGAACCTGAAAATTGAACGTCTCTACCGCGCCGAACTCGTTATCGACCCCTTCGACCAGATTTCTGGTCAGGCCATTACCCAGATAATGATCGTTATTGCCAATTTCTTTCTGCATCTCAAACCGCTTGCTTAATAGTTGACGCTGATCCGGATTAGCCACTTCTCGGCGTAGGTATCTCGAGAATCCATCAACATCTGCGCCATCAGTCATAACGCCCGACGCCCTGGCCGCACTATAATGCCTGGCATACTCTGCCTGAAATTCAGGCGTCATAATCTGCCGAACCTGGTCCGCAGGGAAGCGCCTCGGCAGCTCACTGCTGGCAAAGTCACCCAACTTCTCATAGGTGGGCACCAACGTACGAGTGGGCGCCACTGATCGTGCAGCCTGGGTGTCGATAATCACCATCACATGGGGTTCTGTCACCGGATCCAGACCCAGCTTGGCCATCAGCAGGCGGGGATCCGTATCGGCATCCTCGATCTGATCGAAGGTGGTGGACCAGTACTTCGGCCCACGGCCGCTTTGGGTTTCCAGTGATTGGCCCAGCGCGCCACCACGGTTTACACCATCGCTATCAACAAATCTCTTCGGCATGATCCGCACATGGAATCGTTCCGATTCAATCCGGTTGCTGGCTGCCATGGCCCGCAGCTCGGTATCGCTGTACTTGGGTTGATAGCCTTTGCGCACCAGTCGCTGGCGAACCCAGCCCAGCCGGGTCACAGCTTCGCGCAGGTTCTCCGGAGCGGGCAAGCGCGGGAAGCCATGCGCCATGCGTGGCGCCGGAGGCAGATCGCTGACACGTTCGACGTTGCCACCACCGCGCATGCTGCGTTGCGTGCCCTGTAGCCGTTTGCGACGCAGCAGGTCACCCAGCCGCATGACGGGTTCCGACAGTGCTTCCAGATGGCGAGCATGGCGGAGTTCGCCTGCACCCCTGGCGGCGGCACCCACTCCCCCGGTAACCGCAATCAGCACCACGGTAAGAATGATTTCAAAGACCACGGCGCCGCCGACATAGGCCCAGTCCGTGCCGTGCATCGCGCCCGAATACTCACCGACGAAACTCATGATCTGCGACTGCACGTCACTGTCTGTTGTCAGTAGAACCGTAATCTCCCAAGCCATCGCCAGGTCTTCGCGGGAAATAGCCGCAGGATCAAACCCCAGTGCCTCAACCAGTGCATCTTTCTCGTTCTCCCCATAACTGCTCAGAAAGCGTTCCCGCCAACCACTTTCACTGCTTTCTGCATTACGACTGGCCTCCCAGGCGCTCTGCAACGTCGTCTGGAGACGCCGCCTGGGGCTACCATAATGAGCCACTCGACCGGCAAAACTCAGCACGTCAATCACAAATTCCACCGCGCCAGTGGCAGCATCCCAAGCCCCGCTCAAATAGGCGGTGTAGTAACGCCAGCCATTGCCGAGTAAAGAGGCGTCTGCCATTTCCTTTTCCAGTCGAGCGGTTTCTTCTCGCTTCTCGGCAATTATCGCCTCGAGCACCGCCGCTATTTGTTGGCGCACACTCTCGATTTCTTCGTCAAGCTCCTCTGGCTCGTCACCAAAATGTACCGAGAGCGGCAGGAATGTGGGCAGATCCTCCTCCTGAGCCCAGCCGTCACTATCGAGATGGCCACGTCTTACTTCACCGCCGGGCAGATAGATCTGATAGGGCATGTCCGGCACAGGGGCGCCATCTTTCCAGCAATGATGCAAACAGAGCCCCCCCGGTGGAGGCGCCTTGAGCACAGGAATAGCAGTCAAAGCAAGGGGCTGGATTGGCACTGGACTGTCAGCTTTGGCACCCTGACCCAGGTTGTAGTGCATCTGGCCGTTGAACATCACGCCTTGCTGGCCTTTGATTGTGACCGTGTTGCCGAACAGACGGACGGTGCCGTCTTTCTTGATGCTGAAGCCGGCGCCATTCTGGTGAATGGTCAAATCGCCCCCGCCGGTCCCGGTGATAGCAATAGCACCGTCAGCCTGCAAATGCAGCTGGCCGCCAATACGCATCATCATCCCACTGCGGGCTTCGAGACGGACATGACCTTCCATGCGCATCATCGTATTGGCGCCGCTATGCAGCTCCAGATTGCGGCCTGACGCGAGTCTGGCCTGCCGGGCGGCACGCAAGGTGATATCCGTGGCGGCCTGGTGATGGATCACGCCCCGATCGGTCGTCATGCGGGCATCCTGGCCCACCTGAGTCATCTGACTCTCGCCCACATAGGTGGCGTGGTTCAGGCCGACCCGAGTGTCGTGGTTCCGGTCTGCCCGCATCGTCAGCGCACCCTGGTCGCAGGCCAGTTGCACTATCGGACTGTCGCTCTGGGCGTCGAGCTTGAGCAGACAACGGCCGTCGGGAGTGTGCAGCGTGATCGCTTCAGCCTGTTGTTTATCGTCCAGTGCCAGTTGATGCCCTGCGGGGGTCATCAGCTTGTGCTGATGGCGGTTTTCACCAACAACTGGCCCAGGCTGGGTGGTGCAAGGCGCATAGCCCAGAATCAGTGGCTGGTCCGGGTCGTCATTCAGACAGGTCAGCAGGATATCGGCGCCATCGCGCAGCGGCCAGTCCCAGCCGGTGGGCTGGCCGTTGTGGGTAGGTGGGCCGCCGAAGGGTTGCAGTTGTCGCAGCGGCGGGCTGGCTTCGCCTGCCGCTGCGAGCTGTTCATCAAAGGCAATGCGGGCCTTGCGCAGGCCACTGCCGGTCAGTTGCGCGTAGGGCTCCGTGGATTCCACCCTGGCAGGAAACACCAGCGGTATGTCGGGTTTGGCCGGGATGGGTGGCAGAAACGGCTGGTTGAAGGCGATGGCTTCCGCCTCCCAGCGCAGCGGCTGGGGGTCGTTGCCCTGGTGCTCGCGGGGCAATGCCAGGGTGGTTTTGCTGTGGATGATCAAACAGTTGCCGTGGCCTTCCACGGGCAGCCACTGGCCGGGTCCGACATCGCCCGCCGGACCGCTGAGATGCAGGCTCTCTCGTTGTTGCTGACGATAGAAATCCGCATGCCCGACACGGCGGAAAGCGCCGTCCAATGCGACACTCTCCATACCCTGGATAGCCCGTACTGCGCCGCTTTGGGCGCGCACAGTCAGCCCGGCTCGTTGCGCCCGACTGGCACCCTGATAGCTGTCGGCGAGAACAACCACTTCACCGTGCTCATCAGACTCGCTGCTGAACCAGATATCCGCGTGAGCCAGCAGGCGCTGCACAAAGGCCAGATCGCTTTCGCCGACCTGGGCGGTCCAGGGTTTGACGGGATAATCGAGGGTCAGGCGGTTATCGACGGCGAGGCCGTGGTCACGAAACACGTTTTCAACGATCTCCACCACGCTTTGCCGGTGAACAATGCGCCAGCGCTGGCGCAAAGAGAGCCGGATCAGACCCGAGTGCATATCAAACACCCACTGCTCGCGGCCATCAGGCAAGAGAGCTTGCTGATCTATGCAAGTCACCACACCCACAATATCCCGGCCTAGCGCATCGCGGCTGGTCAGTGTGAGTCGTCCCGCTTTGCCCAACAAGGCGTCGCTGTTACTGCCCGCCGCGACGGCGCAATAGACCCTGTAAGCAGATACCTGACTGAGACCCTCTTCCAGCTCGGTGGCATAGCCATCCAGCAACAAACCATCGACCGTAAAAGTGAAGGTTTCGATACCGGTATGCTTTCCGGTGACAGACTCAAACCACGATTCACCTTGCTGTTTCAGCAATTCACCGGCTTTGTTCTTGACATCCATTTCCCGCCCCCTGCGAATCAGTTTCCACCGATCTGTTGGCCATCTACCTTGATGGTATTGCCGGAAATATCCACCACCGCACCGTCAATGACGATATCACCGGAGGGGGATATCTCGATGCTGCCGCCACCCTGGCTAAACCGCATGGGCGCATTGCCGCCACCACGCAGCGTCAGAGCGCCGTTGACCTCCGCGCTGAAATCACCACGATCTACCAGCACTCGGGCATCGCCATTGGGCACCTCCACAGACGTATCGCCGTCGCTGCGAGCAATCAGGTTTTCACCCGCGTGCACATCGATGTCGCCTTGCTCAGCTGTCAGGCGGAGGCTGTCGGTGGATTTGAAGAACAGGTCGGCACCCGCCTGGAGTTCGATTATCCCCTCCCGGGTCATCAGCTTCAGATCCTCGGTGACGGTCACCGTTTTGGTTTCTCCAACCGTTTCGTTCTGCGAGGCACCCACCTCAACGGTCATATGCCCACCAGCAAGGATCTCCATATCACCTTCCAACGTCTCCAGCGTCACTTGATGCCCGCTGTCACTGGCATCCAGGCTCAAGCGATTCTTCCGGTCAGCGGTGAACAGTTCTATACGCTCTTCCCCGGCGCGATCTTCCATCAGCAGTTCGTTGCCGCCTCGGGTGCGCAGAATATGCTGGCTGGCATTGCTGGCCGTGACCGGCGTCGGGGTTTGCGGATTACTGATCGCCCCGAGAATCACAGGGCGGTCGATATCGCCATTAACGCAGCTGAGCAGCACTTCTGTCCCGGCGTGCAGCGGCAAATGCATCCCGCTATTAGGTCCGCCGTAGGGCTGCATCATTCGTACCGGCGGGGTGGCCTCACCTTCGGGGCTGTCACCGCCATCGAACGGTAAACGGATCCGGTAGCGGCCCTGATCATCAAGGTAGGCGTAGTCGCCGCCGTCGCCTTCCACCCGTGCCGAAAAGCTGCCGTGCACCGGCTTGCGTTGCCAGGCGGCCGCGCAACGGTAGGGCATTTCAAGCGGGATCAGGGTCAGTTCGCTGAGCAGGCCGGGCCGATCGCTGTTCTGGCCAAAGGCATGTCCGGCACGTTGGTCGCCCTGAATGGCGGCAGCCACCACCAGCCAGTCACCGTTGTGCTCCGGGTGATTGGTCAGCGTCAGCGCCATGCCCGGCAGCAGCTGCGCGCTGTCGGCGCGAGCTGTAAGAGTGTGGCGCTGCACGTCCAGCGCCTGAGCCCGGATAGTGGCTAGCTGGCAAGCCTGATCGCTGTCCTCCGCTTGAGGCCCCCAGTGTTGCAGATGACCTTGCCCGCCCCGACACTGGGCCTCACCCAGCGGGGGGCGGTCCGGCGCTTGCGGGTTGTAATCAGACAGGCTCACGCCCGCGCTCATCCAGCTCACTTTGCGGGAAAGCTGAAAGACGCGCTCGCCGCCCGCCGCCTGACCACTCTCCGGATGAAAATCCAGGCGTGCGCCGCCAAGTGTATCCGCCAGGTCACGGCTGTCATCATAGAACAGGAAGGCGGCCCCCTGGGCGCCGGGCTTGACGGTGTAGAAGGCGCCATCCCGTGCCAGCAGGCGCGACAGGAAGTCCATGTCCGATTCTTCGTACTGAACCACCATCGCTCGCGCCGGTTGAGGCTGTTTGAAGCAGATATCAAGGCTATCGGCGCTGAACTCGGCGTCGGTCATCACCTGCTGGATGATCTCTTCCAGCGTCCGATTGAGAAATACCCGGTTATGGCGTCGGCAAGCCAGCGCATACAACGGGGACACCAGTTGCAGGCCAAGGCGAGCCCCTTCGGGGCTGGCAGGCAGTTCCTGCACCGCACGCACTTGAAGCGCCAGCACGCTTTCCGTGCCGCCAGAGCCCACCAGACGAAGTCGGGCCGGGGCGCCCACCAGCGCGTCCAGGCCCACAGGTGCCCGCACGAGGACGTTGACCTCGAACTCGCCGAGACAGGACAGGGCAACATCTTGACTACGAAAATTCTCCACCGAAAAAGCGGACTCTCCCATCCCCGCGACATCAACAAAGAAACGGCTCAGCGGCGCATCCATCCGCTGGCTGGCCCGTGACGCCGCTTTCTTGACGGCGGAAGTTGCTGCATTCTTGAGTGTGTCAGCGTCCATGATGACTTTCCTTTTTTCTGTTGCGCTTTTTGTGCCGAATACGCTCAGGCGCGCAGTTGCTCCGGCGCCTCGGTATCCGCGAAAACGGCGCTCAGATGGCCGTTCTCATCCAGCTCCAGGGTCAGCAGGTCCGGCATGTCGTCCTCGGCCATGTAGGCGAGCAGTTGCTGGGCCAGGCCGGGCATCAGTTGTTGTTCGATCACCGATTCCACCTGGCGCGCGCCGCTTTCTGCCACTTCGCAGCGGGCGGCGAAGTGGCGCACCACCGCATCATCCACCCGCAGGGTGATGCCGTGGGCATCACGCAGGCGCTCGGCGACGGCCTCCAGTCGCAGCAGGACCACGGCGTCCAGGGTCTCGCGGTCCAGGGGGCGGTAGGGAATCACCTGCATGCGGGCCAGCAAGGCGGCAGCGAAATGGCGCCGCAGGTCGGGCTCGATGGCGTCTACCAGTTCGCGGTCGGTGGGGGGTGTCCAGGCCTGCTCAGGCGTGGCTGGATCGGCGTCAGCCGTCTCGTCCTCCGGTGGCAAAGCCAGCCGTTGCAACGTGTCGCTGCCGAGGTTCGAGGTCATCAGGATCACGGTGTTGCGGAAGTCGATTTCGCGGCCTTCGCCGTCGCGCAGTACGCCGCGATCAAACACCTGGTAGAACAGGTTCATGACATCGGGATGGGCCTTTTCCACTTCATCCAGCAGCACCACTGAATAGGGACGCTGGCGTACGGCTTCGGTCAGTACGCCACCTTCGCCGTAGCCCACATACCCGGGTGGGCTGCCCTTGAGCTGCGACACGGTGTGGGCTTCCTGGTATTCGCTCATGTTAATGCTGACGAGGAAGCGTTCACCGCCAAACAGTTCGTCAGCCAGGGCGCGAGCGCTCTCGGTCTTGCCAACACCGCTGGGGCCGGCCAGCAGGAAAACGCCAAGGGGGCTTTCCTGTTTGCGCAGGCCCGCCTTGGCGGCGCGCAAGGTGCGGGCCATGGCGGCCAGGGCGCTGTCCTGGCCGACCACGCGCCCGGCCAGGCGTGATTCCAGGCTGGCGAGCGCCTGCACTTCGTCACGCACCATGCGGCCAAGGGGAATGCCGGTCCAGTCAGCGATCACCCCCGCCACCGTGGCGGCGTTGACTTCCGGGTGCACCAGGGGGGCATTGCCCTGTACAGCGTGCAAGGCGGCGCGGCGTTCGCGGCTGCCGTCCAGGGCGGCGACCAGTTCGCGCTCCTGATCCCAGCGGCCACGCGTGGTGTCCATGCGCTCGGCAGCCTGGGCGAGCTCATGCTGCAACTGACCACGCAGGCGTTCGTTCACGGTGATGCCGTGGCTGGCATCTTCTTCCAGCGCACTCAGGCGGCGGGTGAAATAATCTTGCTGCTCGGCGTCCTGCTCCAGATCGCGGGGCTGGGTGGCCTGGCTCAGGCGCACCCGCGCGGCGGCCGTGTCGAGCACATCAATGGCTTTGTCCGGCAACTGGCGCCCAGCAATGTAACGCTGCGACAGGCGGACGGCCGCTTCCAGTGCGGCATCGGTGAGCAGCACGCCGTGGTGGCGCGCATAGGTCTGCTTGAGGCCGCTGAGCATCAGCAGGGCGCGATCGGTATCTGGCTCATCAACACTGACTCGCTGAAAGCGACGATCCAGCGCGGCATCGCGTTCAAAGTAGCGTTTGTATTCCGACCAGGTCGTGGCCGCGATAGTGCGCATGCCGCCGCGTGCCAAGGCGGGTTTGAGCAGATTGGCCGCATCGTTCTGGCCGGCTTCGCCGCCCGCACCGATCAGCGTATGCGCTTCATCAATAAACAGGATGACAGGCTGGGTGGCGTTGCGGATTTCCTGGATGACCTGCTTGAGGCGTCGCTCGAATTCCCCTTTTACGCTGGCACCGGCCTGCAACTGGCCGATGTCGAGGCCGAGAATGCGTACGTCTTTCAACGCGTCGGGCACACGGCCTTCGGCAATGCACAGGGCCAGGCCTTCCACCACGGCAGTCTTGCCGACGCCAGGCTCGCCCACCAGGATCGGGTTGTTCTTGCGGCGACGGCAGAGGATGTCGATGGCCATGCGGATCTCGTCGCCCCGGCCCAGCACCGGGTCCAGACGACCCTCACGGGCATCAGCGGTGAAGTCCTGGCAGAACTGTTGCAAGGCTTCTTCCTTGGCACCGGACGGTGACAGACCAGGCGCCCCCGAGCCGGGTGTGACATCGGGCGTGGCGCCCGCCACTTCTACAGAACCGCGCGTCAGCGCAGCATGCTGTTCACGCAGGGCATCCAGCGACAAGCCTTGCAAGGCCGTGCAGGCGGGCTCGCCCATGCGCGGCAGCAGTTCCAGCAGGGCGTCGAGCAAGGCCACGCTGCGAATCTTTTCCGCACCATAGTGAAGGCTGCTGGCGAGCCAGGCCTGCTCCAGCCATTGCACCAGGCGCGCCGAAAACACCGGTCGATCCGGATTGGCGGTGCGTAACCGTGACAGGGCCTGCATCTGCTCATCGAACAGCGCACCTGCATCAGCGCCGGTATGCGCCATCACCTGTTGCAGGTCATTGCGCAGGTCACTGTCCAGCAATTTCACCAGCAGATGCTCGATGCGCACTTCGTAATCGCTGCGCGCGGCGGCCATCACGGCGGCATTTTCCAGCGCCCTGGCGCAGGTGTCGTTCAGCTTTTCCAGCAGACGGCGCATGTTTCCGGCATGCATGATCAATCTCCTTTTGCAGTGTCCGTCATCGTCATGCGAATCAGGTATTCGTCGTTCAGGCGTTCGCCCAGCCAGCAGGACCAGCCCAGATGCAGTTCCTCTACGCCCAGCCCTTGATGGGCCTCTATTCGCGCATTCGGGCGTACGCGCAGATGCAGTTCAAAACCGGTGCCTGCGGGCAGGTAATCGCGCACCCGGGCACGCAGATGCGCATGCTCGGCATGGCCGGGAAGCAGTTCGCGGGCGCTGGCGGCATCCATGGGCCCCAGACGCACGGCAATCGCGCCGTTCGCGGTCCAGGCACGGCCACCAAGCACGGTGTTGTGACCCAGAGTGCAACTGGCGGCACCCAGCACACAGGCTTCGCCCAGTGCCTCCCAGGTCGGGCGGCCGTCTTCCACCGCCACCGGCACCCCGGCCATGTCATCCTGGAGCAGTGCGCGCAAACCATTTGCGGTCCGTACCCGCCCCACGGGAAACCGGCGGCGGCCGGGCTGCGCACCCAGTTGTCCGGACAGCGCACTGGCGGTACCGGTAAACGCCGTGGGCAAGCGCCCGGCGGCGGGGCGGCTGATCTGCAAGGCGCGGTACATCAGCACATAGAAGCGCTGGTTGAAAATGTCGAGAAAGGTGCGCATCCGGGCCGCGTCATCGTCTTCCGCGGTGGTGCGATCCAGCAGGTAATGCGGCACTGGCGCATCCACGCCATACAACCCCAGAAAGCCGAGCAGCAGGGTCAGCCGATCGGCGTCGTGCCGGCAGCCACGAATATCCGCCGCCGGAAACACCAGATCTTCACTGGGTTGCAGGCGCACGCGCGCGTCCAGCCCCTGACCAAAGGTCTGGCCTTCGCCGTCGCTGGCTTCGAGCAGTTCCATCGCCTGCACAAAATCGAAGCCCTGAGGGTGCCGCAACAGATCATTGATCAGATCGGCGCTGCGTAGCCCGAGCGTGGCGCCCATGCAAACTCCTTCTGACTTGGCTGGCAGACAATGCGCAGCTCGACACTTTCGTTGATCGCCGCGCTGGCACTGAGCACGCGATGCATGACACAACCGAACAGGTAAAGGTCGGCCTGCGACAGAAAATCCTGCTCGGCAATATTCAGGGTCACAGCGATACCGCGATACAGCATGCCGCCCAGCATGCGCGTGACCGGCGCCACATCGACCTCCTGCAAGGCCTGGCGACGGCGGCGATGCTCCTCGCGGCCGGTGCGATCCAGCACGCCCAGCAATGTGCTCATCCCGTCGCGGCTGGCGAGCCCGCTGGCGGGCATCTGCATAAGCGCCTGCAAACGCCAGCGATACTCCGCCTGGGCGGGCGCAGGCAGGTAGCTGCCGGGACGCATCAGGTTGGTGACGCTGACGCCGGACGGAACCCCGTCACCTGGCTCGCTCACCTGGTTCTCTGTCAGATAACGGCGCGGCAGATGCCCATCGCTGACGATCACACTCGCCGACAGACTCTGCGCCGAGATCAGCGCCGGGCCGGACAAACTGATGAAGGGCTGGGGCGTGGCCAGCCCCAGATCGCGATAGGTCAGGCGATAACAATGATCGCCCTGTTCCGGCGTCAGCGCCTGATAAAACGGCACATAGGTCTGGGTGCGGGCGCTGCGCTGCTCGCGGCCTATCAGGCTCTCGATCTGGTGCAGCACGACCGTGTCCGGTCGCTGCCGGTCGGGCAGGAAGCGGTACTCGGCCTTGCGCTGGTCCACTTCCAGCGGGTCGGCGTCCATGCGGTACAGATTGACCGCCGGCACACAGTTCAACCTCAGGTGATCGGCGCGCAGGGCATGCTCGGCGGGCAGCCGCACGCCGGTGGGGACCGTCAACGTAATACGTCGGGTCTTGTCCGGCAGCGTCAGGGTGTCGAGACCGCGCAGACGCACAAACAGAAAACGGGCCTGCCAGGCAAAATAGTCCTGCAAGCGGTCCAGCCCGGGATGCCCGCGATGGCAAAGCAGCCCGGGCATGCTGATATCATCGAGCCCCGGCGCACTCAGGGCATCACTGCCAAGACGCCCGATATCCTTGCCGTCGTCAGTCGATACCCGAATGTCACCAGGCTTTTCAGTCAATCCCCGGAACAAGGCCAATGCCAGCGCCAGGTCCGCATGCAGATAGATGTCCAGTTCTGCGGGCAACAGTTCGGCAAGTTCGCCGCCACCACGGCTCACCAGCGTCAAAGCAAAGGTTGTGCCGCCGTCCGGGGTTTCGGTGGCTTTCACGTCGCTCAGTGTCAGCGGATGCACGTGCAGATCGGTGAGCGTGGTGAAATGGCAGCGCTGGCGATGTTCGCCCACCGGCGCACTGCTGACACGGCTGCCCGCAGCAATGAACTTGCTGCTCTGGGCATGCGCGTCCGGGGTAAAGGCCAGAATCGTGCCGCTCGGGTAGCCACGCAGTTGCCCCGGGCACATCTGTTCCAGCAGTTGTTCGCTGACCGCGACTTCGCTGTCATCAATGCGGGCGCGAATCTGCGCCGCCATGAACGCCATGCCTTCGAGCAGACGTTCTACATAAGGGTCCCGATCACGGACTTCGGTCAGGTTGAGCATCCGCGCCTGTTCAGGATGGGCACGGGCAAAATCGGCCGCCGCATCATGCAGCAGCCGCATCTCGGATTCAAAATACTCGCGCATTGGCCACTCCCTGGCGTACTTCTGCACCGCCATCGCTTTGCAAGAAGGTGCGGAACCGGGCCAGTTCGCCGTTTTCCACTACGCCGGTCACTTCCAGTTGCACCACACACTCGCGCGTGTCGGACACTCGCGCGGCCACCTGCACATGCTGAAGCCTCGGCTCGAATCTCGTGATCGCATCGCGCACCAGACGAATCAGTGCATCCAGTGAATAAGGCAGGCCGTCATACAAAGTGGGCAAATCCGGCAAACCGTACTCCGGCAGGTGCGGCAACGCATCATGGCGCGCGTTAAGCAACCGGCGCAGGTGATCATGAATACTGCGCAGACGCGCCTCGCGGCCTTCCAGGCTGGCCACCGGGGTGCCATCGGCAAAGCGGCCATGCAGCACTTCAAACAGAGCAGCGGTCATGGGATATCCCGTCCTTCAGGCAGACAGAAAGGGCGAGGCAAGCCCCGCCCTGCCGGGCTTACCGACCCTCGGTCCAGGAGTCCGAGAATTCGATGTTGCCGTCGACATAAGTCCAGGTGACACCGGCATAGCGAGCAGATACCTGCTCCAGGTGCGGGTAGCTTTCCTTGTCGACATCCTTGACGTTATGCATCACCGGCTTGACCGAAGTGATCTTCACGTCCTTCAGCGTGTGCCGGAAATATTCCTTTTCCGTGCCGGTGTCGTCGATGCGATACCAGCGCAGCACCAGCTCCTTGAGGGTCTGACCATTGCTGCACGCCTTGTACAGGTACGGCGAAGCACTGTCGAACGCCTTGGTAAAGACGAACGGTTCATGCTTGCGCGTACCGGTCAGCGCGCCAGTATCCCCGTCGGTGGGAATACGCAGTTCGTGATCAAAATGCAGCACCTCGATGCTGCCCTCGCGATCAGCGATGGATACAGAGCCTTCAACATCATTGCCCTGATCATCCTTGATCCACATATAGGCGGGAATCGCCATAAGAACCTCCTGTTGGATATCAAGTTAAATGCACATGCCGACAACGGCGCCGACACGCCACACCCTCCCCCCGGATGCCCGACAAATGCCGGGCGTGGGCAAAGTGGATGTGATGGGTGCGGCTGCTCCCCCCTGGGCTCAGCCTTCCTTGCCCGCAGGCAATTGCGATACCAGTGACAAACGCACGTCCACCCCTTCGATCTGGAAGTGCGGCATCACTGCCATGTCCACCCGGTAGTAACCCGGGTTTTCCGGAATGTCGTGCACCTTCACGTAGCCGTCCTGAAGCGGGTAGTTGGCCACCAGTTCCGGATCCGGATTATTCATCTTGGTCACCAGACCCTGGAGCCAGTCATTGAGCTCATTCTCCAGCTCCTGGCGACCCTTGCTGGCGCCGATGTTTTCGCGCTGGATGACCTTCAGGTAATGGGCCAGGCGCGAGACCAGGAAGATGTACGGCAAGCGCGTGTTGATGCGCGCATTGGCAGTCGCTTCCGGGGTGTTGTACTCCGCCGCCTTCTGCACAGAGTTAGCGGAGAAGAAACAGGCATAATCGCTGTTCTTGTAGAAACTCAGCGGAATGAAGCCCTCATCCGCAAACTCCAGCTCCTTGGTCTCCGAGATCAGAATCTCGGTGGGGATCTTCGCCTGGGTGCCGCGGCCAATGTCGTAGTGATGCAGCGGCAGGTTCTCCAGCTTGCCGCCCGCTTCGGGGCCGCGGATGTTCACGGTCCAGCCATACTGTTTGAAGCTGCGCGCCATGTTGGAGGCAAAGGCAAAGGTGGCATTACCCCACAGATACTTCTCATGATCCGGGCCTGCCACGCTCTCTTCATAATTGAACAACCGCACGGGGTTGCTTTCGCCGTAGGGCAAACGCAACAGAAAACGCGGCATCACCAGACCTACATAGCGGGAATCCTCGCTTTCGCGGAAGCTGCGCCAGCGGGTGTACTCGGCTTTCTCCAGATAGCTGCCTACGTCCTGGATCTTCGGCACTTCCTCGATGCTCTGCTTGCCGAAGAAACGCGAACCGGCACTGCCCAGAAAAGGGCAATGGGCCGCAGCCGCCACGCGCGAGATTTCCGTCAGCAGGGAAATATCCGGCGCCGAGCAGTCGAACTCGAAATTGGAAATAACGGCCGACATGGGTTCGCCGCCCGGCGTGTCGTATTCCTGGATGTACAGGTGATTGAACAGGCCCGACTGGGTCACATCCGGCACATCCTCGAAATCCTCTACCAGGTCATCCTTGCTGGCGTCGAGCAGTTCTACCCGGATATTCGCTTTCGGGTCACAACGGTCCACCAGGAATTTCAGGGAGACCCAGGCAGACTCAACCTTCTGGAATTCCGGGTGATGCATCACCGCATCCAGCTGACGGCTGATCGCGCTGTCGATACGGGCGATGTACTGATCCAGCAAGGTCTTGTCGATGCGATCAAAGTTCTCGCTGCGGCTGGCCAGATCCAGGAAGACCTGCAAGGCAGCGGTCAGGCGCTGCTCCAGCGGCACTTCCGCCATATTGGCACTCTGGTGAAAGCTGCTCAGGGCCACTTTCTCGCCCACCGGCTCGATGTCGACCATGCCGCACAGGCGTTCATAGATGCTGCCCTGCGCTTCGGTTTGCGCGGCAGCAGCGGTGCTGTTCTGTTGCTGGGTAGCCATGTCTCTCTCCTGCCTCAGGCGTCGTTGTCCTTGTCGTTACCGCTTTCATCGTTGGCATCAAGCGGCACCAGATTGCTGAGCTCACCCATCAGCTCATCCAGCTCCGGTTTTGTCTTGACGATCCGCTCCAGCTCGCGGCGAAACTTGCTGTTATCCAGCAGGTTTGATTTCAGGTCCTTGAGCAGGCTGCGCATGGCCAGCATGTCGTTGAGTTGCGGAATGCGTTGGGCCACCTGCTCCGGCTTGAAGGAGTTGAAGCTGTCGAACTTCAGATCAACCTGAATGTCGGTGCCGTCATCGCGGAGGGTGTTTTCCACCGTGTAGCGCACGCGCGGCGCCATGTCTTTCAGCACATCGTTGACATTATTGCGGTCAATGCGAACGCGCTCGCGCTCGGCGATGCGGCCTTCCGATTGCCCGTTGCTGTAGTCGCCCATCACCAGCAGCTTCAGTGGCAGTTCGAGTTTTTTCTTGGCGCCGCCGGTTTCCAGATCAAGCGTGATATTGACCCGGGCCCGCGGCAGTTCATTCTGGAAGCTCTTCGACATGACAATCCCTCTCTATCGTGTGTAGTGGCCGCTACAGCATGGCCGCGGCAGCGGTGATATCGGTGCGGCTGATCAGCTGACTGATGTCCTCGAGACGTTGCCGCTGTGCCTCGCTCTCTTCGCCCGCGCGCAGCGCCTGTTGCAGCATGCGCCAGGCGCGCAGGGCCAACGCCGGCTCCCAACGACCGATATCGCGTGCAGCGAGGCGCTCGTTAACGGACTCCAGCAGCGGCAGGGCCAGATCAGCGCGCCCTTGCGTCAGCGTCAGCCCGGCGCGCAGCAGATCAAGCTCCACCCGCTCCCGGTCACTGTGCGCCGGCTGCTCATCCAGAAAACCCAGCCCGGCGGCAAGGCCCTGTTCGGCCACGCGCGCCTCCGCTTCGCGGCCGAGTGCTGGCCAGCGCTCGTTGTCGGCACCGCCCCCGGATTCCGCCGGGGCCATCAGTGCTTCAATCCAGTTGGCCGCGTTCCCGGAGACGAACGGCTCGCCATCTGCAAACCGCAGCCGCAACAGGTCACGGTGTTGCGCCAGCAAGGCGGCGGTGTCCTGTTCGATGCGGGCACAGACCTGACGCAAACCCAGCCCCTTGGCCGCCTGATGCGCCCAGTGCTGGATCTGGAAGCAGAACTGGCCACCGGGTTCAAGAAAAGCACGCTCGGCCGCCAGTAACGCTTCGCTCCATTGCTGACGATCCAGCGCCGCACTGACCGCGTTCAGCGATGCGGGACGCGGCGGCAGCACACGGGTGCTGCCGTTATCCGCCGGTGGCGGCACCAGATCAGACCAGCGCATGACGCGGCCCAGTGATACCAGCTCCAGAAATCGCTGCTCGGCGCGGTACCAGGCCAGCAGGTCTCGCAGTGCTTTCTGTTCGGCCTTGTCACTGTCAATAGCACCGGACGCTGGCGCCTGATGGGCTGGCGAGCGCGCGCCGGGTTCCGCCGGCGCACGCCGGGGCGGCGATGCCTGCGCGTCATCGTGCTCTGCGCTGTCCGGTTCCGCCGGCGCAGCGGTTGGGCGCGCGGCGTTGTCGTCCAGCCACTTGTTGATCGCCTTGAGGCGCACCGGCTCGCCAAGACGTTGCTCGATCAGCGCATGCAAGCGGGACACCGCCTCGGTCAGCGCCGACACCACCTCACCGTCGTGGGTATTGCGCGCCAGAAAGACGGGGAAGCGCTCATTGGTCAGCCATTCCACGGCGGCACGGCGCGCCTTGTCGCGTTGCGGAAAGCATTGTTCCCAGCGGGATTCCAGTACCCAGCACCAGGCCAGCACCGCGTCGTGCAGCCCGCTGGCGCCATGCAGGTAGGTGCGCGCCAGTGACACATAGGCCAGCACGCGCAGATCCAGCGCCTGTTCGGTAAGAATGGCTTCGCCCAATTCGCTGATGCGCTCGAAATCATTGCCGCTGAGTTTTTCCACTTCACCACGCAAGGCGGAAAACGCGTCGCTGTAACGGGGATCTTCGCCGTCTTCCCGTGCCTGCACCCAGGCCTGCAGTGGCGCATGCATTACATTCACAGCGTACCTCCACTGACGTAGCGGCTGAGCAGATCCAGCAGACTGCCCTGTTCCAGCGCGGCGATATCCAGTGCCTTGCGCGCTGCCGGTGCCGGTTCGTCCAGCAACTGCGCCAGGCTCTGAACTGTGCCATCACGCAGCGTGTCGTCGAAAAGGTGCGGCAGAAAACTGGGCGGCACACGGCGAAAGAAGATCGTGACCTGACCGAAGGCGTTGTCGCGGCTGCGCCAGAAATAACTGCCGCGCCAGTTTTGCCCCAGCAGGCTGTCCAGCAAACGCAACCAGAACACCAGGCCTGCCTCGGCATGCTCCCCGGCTGGTAGCGGCAAGCGTATGCCCCAGGCGGTACGCGCCGGGCCGCGGCGGACCACAGCGGAAATCAGATCCACCACACCCTGATGAAACCGCGCCGCATCACCGCCGCCGAGCTCAAGCGCCATGTCGCGCATGACATCAAGCGAGGTGGCACGCAGCAGCCCCAACTCGCGCTCGACCATGGCGCTGCGGCCCTTGGCGACACTGTCCTCCGCCACCGCATCCAGGCAGCCCAGCAGGGTTTCCAGCGGTTCATGCCGCCACCGCTGCCCGACAATGTCCGCGGCGTGACGGAAGAAGGGGCCGTACACCAGCGGCACGGCGGCCTGTACCTGCATAAGGCTCTGCGACCGCGCCAGGGTCGCCAGCACGAACGGATACCAGCGGCCGCTGCGGTCGCTGCCGGGAGCAATAGTGGCCAGCACGGTGCGCTGGTTGTCGGTGCCTGCAAACACGGCATGGTGCACGATGGCCTGGGGGAAACCCGGCGCATTGTGCGGGCCGTTAAGACGCCGGGATATCAGCGCATAGCCTTCCTGTATCCACTGATCCAGTTCTCGAATTTCCCGCTCGTCCACGCGATGCTTGATGAAATCCGCCCGAATCGGCAGCTTGCCGAAGGCCGAGATCACCGGCTTCTCCGCGGCGTGTCCTTCCGCACCGGCACGCTGTTGTTTGAGGAATCCGAACATCAGCTTGCCTCCAGCACACTGCCCGCTGTGGGCGCCAGGCTGCCGAAGATATCCGCGGGCACGCGGAAGGTGTTGAGCACGCGATTACGGAACAGATTCGATTGTCGATCAGCGCGCAAACGATAGCGCACCAGCAGCGGATCACTCATGCCGCCACTCAGTTCCCATTGCAACATCAGGTCCTGATCGCTCTCACGCGACATGGCAGCCTGGTTGAACAAGCGGAACAGGGCCCATTGACCCTCCGCACGGATTTCGTCGCGACTCTGCCCGCGCGCCGCCACGCCGCTGATGCGCGCGCCGATCAGGTCCTGATCACCGGGCCAGGTAAAGCGGCGCCATTCCTGCGGGCCGTTGCGGTAACGGTAGGACTGACCGTTACTCTCCAGCAGGATTTCAGTAACGCCCCGCGAGGGAACCGGATAGAGATAGAAGCTGAGCTCCGGATGACGGCCACCGCGACCGAACAGACTGTCTGTAATGACCTGGCTTGATGCCACACTACCCAGAAAACGTGGCGAGAGACCCAAGCCCTGGTCCAGCCAGGTGCGCTCTCGCCAACCGCCACGGCCTTGCTCGACAAACGGTGACAGGGTGTCGTTCAGGAACGCCCAGAAGCGGCCATCTCCGGGGCGGAAGAAGTCAGCCATGTCGTCGAGTGAGGCATCCTGGCCCCGTGCATTGAACGGGAAGCGATTTTCCAGGCGCGCTTCGAACGTATTGGCCACTTCATGCTGCCACTGCTGGCCGATGCTGACCCGTGCCTGCAGCAGCACCTGGCGCCAGCTCTCGCGCACGGCCCCTTCCAGCAACGGACGCAGCGCTTCCCGCGTTTCCGGATCAATCGTGCTGAGCAGACTGCTGAGCGTTACCCAGCTGCGATAGAGCTCGGTCTCCGACCCACCACGGCCCAGAATGCTGCCCGCGTACTGCTCGGCTTCCAGGGGAACATTGACGGCCAGCGCCAGACGTTCCATATCGGCTTTGAGGGCCGAGAGGGTGACCAGATACTGGTTGACCAGCTCACTGACAGAACGATTTTCGGCGGCGCGCACGAAGCGACGCAGCTCAGCGGTGCGTTCGTCCATCGCCTTGATGGTCACCCGGCGATCCCCCAGCTCGGCCAGCGCCGCTGCCCCCGGGCCGGGCGCGGCTTCATGCAAGGTCAGGTTATGCGAGACACCGTTCATCAGCTGGCCCAGCGCCCCACCGCTGCGCGACAACTGATCAATACGGCCAACGCCTTCTTCCAGCGATGCGAAACGGCGCAGTCGCGTCTGCGCCAGGAAGGCCAGCCAGGCCTCGGCATAATCATCAAAATAGAGCGCACGAATGTCCTCACGCAGCGAGGCCGCCAGCCCTTCATCAATGAGCGTGCCGTCGGTGTCTTCGCCTTCGCCCGGCAGGTAGCGGCCCGTCAGCACCCAGTCACCCCGGGTCGCGGCGTCGATGCGCGCCTCGATCTGCTCACGCACGAACCGGTTCCAGCCATCCCGTGTATAGACGCCGGGCACACGGATGCCGGAACCCAGCAATTGGCGCGCATTGCGATCAAGCAGGTCATCGATGCCGAGGTCTTTGAGTTCGTTGGCACCCCGCGACATCACCTGGGCGTACATCTGCCCTGCATCCGGGGGCGATTGCAGGTTCTCGCGGGCTTGTGTGATCAGCGACTGGCGCGCGTTCAGGCGCTGCTCACCCGCTGCCAGACGGGCCACATAAAATTCTGCCAGGCCATACAGCGGGTGCGACGCGTCCGTGGCCGCATCCCGGAACACGGGCTCCTTGTTCTGGCCAAGACGCTCGAGCCACAGCCCATTGAGGACCGGCACCGCTACCTCTGTCTCCATACGTTGCGGCGCACGGCTGAGCATCAGGTAGGTTTTCAGCGCGGCATAGTAATCATCGCGCATGGCTTCCTGCCCACGCCGGTCAGCGGCCTCCCAGTTCCGCCCCATGTTTTCCAGTGCCAGCTCCAGGGAATGAAAGGCGGGTTGCCGGTAGAAGCGCCCCATGGCGTTTTCCAGCAGGTCGGCCATCACGGGCAACTGGTGATGGCCATTGTAAACACCGAAGCGGAAGCGCCAGGGGCGATCGTCTTCATAGGCCAGCAGCTGCTGATAATGCGCAAAGGCATCCGCCAGCACCTGATAGCGATCCTGCACGTCGTAGCGATCATCGGCGAGCGCCTGACTGACCTGACGGCTGTGCGAAACCCCCTGATTCAACAACAGGGAATTGGCACCGTAAGAGGCGCTCAATGTCAGCAGTGTGCTGACGACCAGCACCAGCCCCACAGCGATGGCGCCGGTTTTCAGGCCGCGATCCCACAGCACCCGGCGACGATTGCCGCGCACAAAGGTGTGTAGCGGAATAACCACTTCCGTGAACAGGCGATTGATAAAGTAGGGGCGCGGCGCGCTGCTGCGCGGGGGTGCCTCGCGCTCGTCGAAACCGAAGGCCTGGCGCAGGTTGCCCACCAGGCGGGTCAGCGGCGTCCCTTCCTGCGTGCCACTGGTGAAGTAGGCCCCGGCGAACTGCGGCGTTTCCTGATACGGATTGTCGCGGAACAGCATGTTGATGCATTCCGAGAGTTTTTCCGCTGCCGCGCTGAACTGGTCCGGGAAGGCGTACAAGGCTGCCTTGCGATCCAGCTTGCGCTGCATGGACAGCTTGCGCAGACGCAGCTCGCACAGGCGACTGTAGAGCTGTTGCATGTGGTGTTCGAACGCCTCGGCAGCCGGTGCTGCCTGGTCGCCGTCTTCCAGCAGGTAGGCGCCCCACAGCTGGCTGCGCTCCGTGTCACTCAGGTCCTCGAAGAATTCCTCGAAACCGGGAATCAGATCGCTTTTCGTAAAGACAATAAATACCGGAAATACCAACCCGAGACGCTGCATCAGTTCGTTGATGCGTTCACGGATAATGCGTACATGCCGCTCCAGCGCTTCACTGTCGGCGGTTAACAGATCGGCAACGCTGATGGCCACCAGCACCCCATTGATGGGCGCGCGGCGACGCTGTTTGCGCAGCATGTCGAGAAACGCGAACCACTCGTCCCGATCCTCTTCTTCCGTGGTATAGCGACCTGCGGTATCCAGCAACACAGCCTGGTCAGAGAACCACCAGTCGCAGTTGCGCGTGCCACCCACACCACGGAAGTGCAGGTCGTCGGCATCGGCATATGGGAAATGCAGGCCTGAATTTCGCAGCATGGTGCTCTTGCCCGCCGCAGAGGGGCCGATCACCATGTACCAGGGCAATGCATACAGCGCAGCGCTGCCCCGATAGCCGCCGCCCAGTCGCGAGGACTTCAGGGCTGAAATGGCCTCGTCCATCTTTTCGCGGATACTGTCGATCTCGGCGGCCTGCCCTTCACCACTGATCTGCGCCCGCAGGGTGGCGCCGCGATGCCGCGCCCATAACCAGCGCACTCCGGCGGCCAGCACAAACAGGCCGACCAGACCCGCGATAACCCAGAGACGGAGGCTGCGGTCCGTCAGCCCGACATAGGGCCCCGCGTACCAGACCAGCGCAATCAGGACGATCAGGCCGATGGCCGAGCTGCCAAAGCGCGACAACAACAGGCCTTTCATTTTTTGCAGTATCTGTCCCTTGGGTGTCATCCGTGCATCCCCTTGCCTGACTCGTCTTCACGGCCGAGATGAATACCCAGCCGGTCTGTCTCCACACGAATTTCCCGTGCGGCATCGCGCGCACTCTTGGCGCTGACGGCGGTGTAGCCGGTGTAACTGAAGAACATGAACGCCACCGTGACGGTGGCAATCACCCAATAGGGCACCTCGCGGCCCATACGGGCGAACAGGTGCTCCCGGGGCTGACCGGAGGGCGCCAACCGGGGGTCGGCCACGCCGCGATGGCCGTCAATCTGGCTACGCAGGTCCACCTGCAGGGCCATCAGTTGCTCCAGGCCCCGCAGCTTGTAGACGCCTTCGAAACCGAGCTGCAAGCAAACGTAGTAGAGCTCGAGCAGATCCAGACTTTGTTCACCGCGCTGGCGCAGCTCTGCAAGACGCACAAAAAAGGCTTCACCGCCGAGGTGCTCGCCGAACAGTTGCAACTGAAGCGGATTACTCATCCACTCCATGCGATGTGCCCAGGATGACGCCATCACCGACTCGTCGATAAAGGTGGCCAGCGCAAACTTGGCCTGCTGCACGTCGGCGGTGCTGATCTGGCGCTCAAAGGCCATCCGCTCGAACTGGTCGAAACCGTCCAGTACCCGCTCACGCAGATCATCCGGTGCGTCGCCGCCGCCCGCACGCAGCGGCATGACCAGGTCCAGAAGATGGGCACTGCACTCCAGCAATGGATTCATTGTTCAGTCCTCCACGCACAGCAAATTGAAGCGCGCATTCTGGAAGGCCGCTGGCAGGAAGATCGCCAGGCTGCGTGCCTCCAGGGCGCGGGGCCAGAATTCGCCGGTGGGCTCAAAGCGAAAATATTCGAAGCCGCTTTTAACCGGCAGCCGGTTTGGCGGTCGCTGGGTGTGGCTCAAGCGGATACCTGGCAGCGCCGACGCCAGGATCAGTTCAAGATCCTCTCGGCTGCCGCTCTTGGTCTGGCGTGCAAAGTCTGTCACCCAGCTCGGATCATCGGCGTCGTGACTGACCCCCAGGTACAGGTGTTGTCGATCAAGGGCTTCCCATGGCACCCCTTCGGCGATACGCACGGCGGGGCTTTCGTCACGCAAGGTCAGGGCGGTGCTGGGCGTCGGCGCCGCCTCGGCGAGGAAATCGCGCAGCCGGGTTTCCAGCGTCGTGAACACCGCGGTCAGATCGCTATGACGATACTCGGGCAGATCCAGGTCGCTCTGATCCGCCTGAAAATCACACAGCCCGTTGAGCAAACGCACCGATTCGCGATACAGGGTTTCCGGATGGGTGCCGTCCTGACTCAGCAGGTGCTCCAGCGTCGCCAGCGCCGGGCGCAGTTGCAGCAGACGCAGAAACTGACCCATCTCGCGCGCGCCCATATCCGCCAGATCGCCGTAGCTGTTGCGCTGCTGGGAGAGCTGCCGCACGCGTGCCGCCAGCAAATCACGGATACGCACTGCCCACCCCCGCAACATGGGCGAGGCGGCCAGATTCACCGCAGGCGGAATGAATGGTTCCAGCGCGCGGTACTGCCCATCACCCTGATGCTCGAAACGACCGATACACAGCGTGCTGTACTGATCGCGGGACTGATCGCTGCGCAGCAACGTCAGATTCGGCTGTGCCAGGATGACCTCACGGCTGCGCGACGGGTCGTGTTCATCCGCAATGTCGCGGTAAGCCGCCTGCCACCCGCACAGGCGGCCCTGCTCGTGATAGCCATTGATGCCGCCCACACGATCATTGGCGGGCAGGGCCAGCCAGACATCCACCTGATCACCGCCGCCCGCCAGTTCGCAGGTCAGCGCCTGCCCCTGCTCGCCGGCATCGAAGCGCACCAGACGGCCATCCGGCAGAACGGCCGTCACCGCCTCGACGCGACACTGGCCGTTGCTCAGCGCTTCGCGGGTCAGGGAGAGGCTCACCAGCCCCCAGCAATGCGGATTCAGCAAGCGGCTGCGCTGCTGATAGTCGTGCCGCAGGCCCTTGTCCCACAGCTGGAAGTGTTGCTGGCCCAGGAAGAGTCCTTCCGCCCAGACCACTTTCTGCTGTTCACTCATGCTGTTGCTCACTCATGACATCAATCCAGAATCAGACGGTTCTGCTCCAGGGTGACCCCGACCCGGCGACTGAACCGCCGGGTGAGGAAATTGCCGGGCATGGGCTTGAGATCGCGCCAGTGGGTATCTTCCGGCGCACGAAACACCGCCATGGCGGCGACATGCTTGGCCTGGTCGTGGCGCGGCATGTCGATGCGGCGCTGATAGGCCGGGTCCATGGTGAATTCTTCTTTCATCACCAGGTCGTTACCCAGCACGCGGTAATCCTCGCGCCAGAGCTCCTCGAAGGTGGCCTCCTCGAAACGCTGCGGGTCACGCAACTGGTAAACGCGCACGACCACCGCCAGCGGCTCGTCAAATTCGTTCTTGTTGATATCCGCCGTCGAGGAAACCCCGACTTTCAGTGCCGGAGAGCCACAAGCGGCCAGCAACACGGTCATTACAGCAAGCAGAGACGCGCGCATCGTCATAAATCCTGACTGGAGGAGGAAGAGGAATGGCCTGCGCCTGACGGCAGAGAAGCAGGCGGTGTCACCTGCTCTCTGGCCGAGGCGTAAGCGGTCACAAAGACCGGCGCGATCACTTCCATGTAATCCCGATGACTGGCATCGTGCCGCACCTGCGGCGCACGCCGGAACAAGGTTGCCAGACGCTCGGCAAGACCGGATGTCTTGTCGGGCGCGGCGCTGACAGCCGCCAGCGCCTCCACCAGTGCAAGCTGGTGGCCCAGCAAATCCGAGAACAAGGCCTCCAGCGCTCCATCAGCCTCCGCACCGGCATCCAGCCAGGCGCGAATCACCGTTTCCGGTGGCTGATCCTTGAACGCTTCGAAGGCATCGTGAAAGAGTCGTCCGTAGGGCAAGCCGAACTCGTCGGCGAAACGCCGCTGTCCTTCCACCAGACGCGCCACACCGCGCACCAGTTTCTGCACGGCGGTACCGGAAAGACGCGAAGCACTCCCTGGCGCTGTTTTTTTTCGTCCCTGTTCTGCCACAAAAAACCTCAGCAGTGATATCAGAATGCCATCACTTCCGGTGCTTCAGGCACACCGGAAAGCGCAGGGATTCTTCTGCAGAACGGATACAAATGTCAAAAATGAAAATTCCGGGTGAACTGATTCAAAAAAACAAAAAAAGTGGCGCTTTATGATCAATTTTCAGTCTTTCCAGTACGATCGTTCGGCAGTTTTTGTGCGCGAGCGCACAGCCTGTTATCCGATCTCTTACAGCGCATCAGCGATCTCTCACATGAATTGTCAGATATCTCTTACACGAAAATAGGTGATCCGCCATGCGACTTGCGAGTCAGGGTTTTTCTGATTTTACACTGGCGAATAAAAATGCTATTCGCGTGCGATGACGTGCAAGGGGAACCGGTGCGCCGCCCCGGACAGGGCGGCGGCGGGGTAACATCTCAGAGCAACGCTTCGATATCGCCGGCGAGCTTCTCTGGCTTGTCGGTGGGTGCATAGCGCTTGACCACATCACCCTCGCGATTGACCAGGAACTTGGTGAAGTTCCATTTGATCCCCTTGCTGCCAAGCAGCCCCGGAGCCTGTTCCTTCAGGTGTTGATACAGCGGGTGCGCTTTGCTGCCATTCACCTCGATCTTGCCGAACATGGGGAAGCTGACGCCGTAATTGATCTCGCAGAATTCGCTGATCTGGGTCTCGTCACCCGGCTCCTGATGACCGAACTGGTCGCAGGGGAACCCCAGAATCACGAGACCGCGCTCCTGATACTGTTCATACAGCGCTTGCAGACCCTTGTACTGCGGGGTCAGCCCACATTTGCTGGCCGTATTGACGATCAGCAACACCTTGCCACGATAGTCGGCCAGGCTGCGTTCTTCGCCACGCAGGGTGGTGGCGGAAAATCCGTACACATCACTCACGTTCTGTCTCTCCCGATATTAAGACGCCGCCTGAGTCTAGCACGGGTGCCGCACAGCGATGGATTGCCGATATACTGCCTGCCAGTAGCCACTTGAACCGGATGCCTCATGGACTGGAATACCTTGCTGAACAAGCGCCGCCTGGGCGACCGCGCGGCCAAGGACGAGCGCGGTCGCACCGCCTTCGTCCGCGATCATGACAAGATCATCTTTTCCGGGGCCTTCCGGCGGCTGGCACGCAAGACCCAGGTGCACCCGCTGGCGACCAACGACCATGTGCACAATCGGCTGACCCATTCGCTGGAGGTGTCCTGTGTCGGGCGCACCCTGGGCATTCGCGTGGGCGAGCGGCTCGAACAGCAGCGTCTGCTCCCCTCAGACACAGGCCCCACGGACCTGGGCGACATCGTGCAGTCCGCCTGCCTGGCCCATGACATCGGCAACCCGCCCTTCGGCCACACCGGGGAGCGCGCCATCCGCGCCTGGTTCGGCGAACGTGGCAAGCGCTACCTCGACACCCTGCCACCCGAACAGGCCAGCGACCTGGCGATCTTCGAGGGCAACGCCCAGGGCTTCCGCATCCTGACCAAAAGCGAGTATCACCAGTACGACGACGGCATGCGGCTGACCTATGCCACCCTGGGCGCCTTTCTCAAATACCCGTGGCTGTCCGCCACCAGCCTGCAGGAGGCCTGCCCGCGACCTGCCAAGTACAGTGCCTTCCTGGCAGAAGCGGACGCCTTCCGCGAGGTGGCCCGGGCCACGGGCCTGACGCCTCAGGCTGCCGACATCTATGCCCGCCATCCGCTGGCCTATCTGGTGGAGGCCGCCGACGACTTCTGCTACGCCATTATCGACCTCGAAGATGGTCTGGAAATGGATCTGCTGCACTGGGATGAAGTGCATGCCCTGCTGGCACCGGCCATTCCGGACAGTGAAGAGGTGCGGCGTCTGCTGCATTCTGACCTGCGCGTGGGCCGCAAGGCCGCCCTGCTGCGCGGCAAGATCATCGAGCGCTTCATCGAAGCCGGCGTGGAAGCCTTCATGGCCAACCATGACCGTTTGCTGGCCGGAAAACTGGATGGCGATCTTATTTCCCACTGCGAGCCCGCCGTGCGTGACGTGGTGGAAAATGCCAAGCAACTGGCCCGCACCAAGGTCTTCGAGCATCCGCGCAAGGTAGAGCTGGAGATCGGGGCATTCGAGGTGATCGGCAAACTGCTGGACGGTCTGATTGATGCCGTGGCGAGCCACGCCAGTGGCGATGCTTCCAACTTCCGCCATCAACGCATCATCGACCTGATCGGCCGACACAGCTTCCCGCCGGAAATGGCCACCCTGCCCGTGGAACAGCGCACCTATCAATGCATGATGCGGGCGCTGGATTTCCTTGCCGGGATGACAGACGACTATGCCACTTATCTGGCGAAACAGTTCTCTGGCATGGCGGAAACCCGCTATTGAGCACGCCCGTCAGAGAGGGCGCGACAGTATCCCGGCGACATAGTCCGACCAGGTCCAGGCCAGCGGTGCCAGCAGTTCCTGGCTGATCGCAAAGTGCGGCATGAACAGCACATCTTTCAGGGCGCTTACGGTAGCCGGGTCAGACGTGGCCAGGTTGATCTCCTGGTTCATCTTGAAGCTCAGCCGATCGAAGTTGGCAGAGCCGAAACTCGCCCAACCATCGTAAATGGCTGCTTTGACATGGGTCATGCCCGGATAGATGAACATGCGCACGCCCCCTGCCAGCAACTGGTTCGCCGTGAACAGGTTGGCGCTGTTCATCACCCCGTGGTTGCCTTCGCCGGGCAACACCACCCGCACGTCAACGCCGCGCGCCCGCGCCGCCAGCAACGCATTGATGACGTCCGGCTCGGTAAAGTAAGGCGTGGCGATAAAGATATAACGCTGCGCGGAAGCGATGGCCGCCAACTGTGCACGCAGGATTTCCCGCTGTCCGGAGCGGGTACGCAGCACGCGCACCGGCGCCATGCCGTCCGGCATTTCAGTGACTTCCAGCCGAGGCAAACGCAACGAACGAATGAGATACGCCAGGTCGCCGCCCGGCCCGGCGTGCGCCCAGGCGCGATCGAATTCCGTCTGCAACCGCCCGACCACCGGGCCTTCCACGCGTACCATCATGTCATGCCAGTGATAGCGGTATTCGGCACCGTAGTTCATCCCCCCCACATAGGCCACATCCCGGTCCACCAACGTCAGCTTGGCGTGGTCGCCCGTCAGCCAGGGATTGCCCACACGGCGCGCCTGCACCGCCGAACCACTGCGCAGATAACGCACCATGTCCGAGGGTGGCTGGAAGCCAGGCCCGTACCCCTCCGGCGGCGGCGTCAGCCCGGCCATCATGGAGCCAAGATCGTCCATCATCACGCGCACGCGGATGTCGTCGCTGCGTGCACGCAGCAGGTCGGCCAGCTGCACGGCATATTCATCGTTATCAAAAATATAGGTGCGGATATCCACGCTCTTTTGCGCCGCATGGATGCGTTCGACCAGTTCCGGGAAGAACACATCACCGCCCACCAGAAACGTCAATTCGCCGGGGTAACGATGGTGCCCCGTCAAGGCATCCAGCCGATGCTCCCAGGCTTCCAGATCCATGCCCGGCCCCTCATGCAGAGGAGCCTGCGGATCGATCGCCTCCGGCCCGCGCCGGGCCACACTGACCACGGCATCCTCGACGTGGCCGAACAGCCGCCGCACCGTGGTGACCGGGTTCTTCAGAAACGTCAGAAAATGGCTGCGCACCACGACCCGGTCGAGTGTCTTCAGTGACACCCGCAGCATCGGTTCGCGGGCGTCGGCGCCCTCCGCCGGCGACAGCACATAGAGCAACTCGCCCGCCTCGGGATCTGCATAAATCCAGCCCAATGCCCCCGGCTGATCCGGGGTCAGCGTGAACAGCATCGGCCCAAAAAGAGGCGCTTCACTGTTGGCATTCATGTCCTGCAGCAGCGACAGCATGCGCACCGCAAGCTGGCGATCATCCATGCGCTCGACCAGGGTCACCGACGGGGGCACCTCGGGCCAGGGCAGGATATGTAACCCGCCCTGTTCATCACGCCAGCTCACCAGTTCACGCCGCCGCAATTGCAACGCCAGACCCTGCTCGGGCTCGTGCGGCGTCAGCCAGCCGATCATGTCGCGCAGGATAACGGCCACCTCATCGTCATCCAGCACGGTAACCGGCCGGGCACGGCGGGGTGGGCGACGCAGCCGCTCGTGAATGTGCAGTTCGGTCAGCCAGATGGCCACGCCGTCTTCTTCATGCACATCCAGCGGGCTGACACCGAACCACAGGTATTCGTTGTCGTTGACGAACCCCAGGCGTAACGCCCCATCCACCTGCACTGCCTGCACCCGGGTATGTTCCAGCGCCGTTTCCAGCGCTGGCATGGTCAGGCGATAGGGCTCACCGGTGAGCGACGTCCGGCTGGCGCACCCGGTCATGCCCGGCAAGACGGCGCCCAGCAACACCGTCCAGAGCAACAGGCGCTGCAACACCCCCCTCATGCCAGCATCACTCCTCCGGCCCCTGAGTGCGCGCCACGCCTCGAAACGGCGTCGGGCGGGGCGGCCGGTCACGCCAGCGGCCCTGGCGCAGCAATCGGCCCCGCGCAGGTGCCTTGTGCTGCACATAAACCCAGACCGGGCCGAAGGGGGATGACAACTGAATGCGATCGTAACAGGCGGGATATTCCTCCAGCCGGTCCAGCGCGGCGAGCCCGTCAGCATCCACCGCATAGACTTCGCCTGCTACGGCCTGACGGCCACCCGGGCACAGCACGGGATAACTGCCGAGGGAAAACAGGCGGAAGCGCGCGGGCGTCTGCCAGCGGCCAAGGAAGCGCGCGCCCGCCAGCCAATGGTGATTGCTCTCTCCGCGCAGCAGCGTGCCATAAACGAAAACACGGAGGGTGCCGGACATCGCACTGCCCATCGCACTATTCATCCCGCAACCCGTCCCGCAGCCGTGCAGCCAGCCCGGAACGACGCTGGATGCGGCGCCCCAGCGTCAGTTGCAGCACCGCATCGCTGGCCACCACCGAGACCTGCTGCCGGGCACGGGTGAGCCCCGTGTACAACAGTTCCCGTCCCAGCAGCGGCGAATCGTGCTCTGGCAACACCACCAGTACCTGGTCAAATTCACTGCCCTGACTCTTGTGAATGGTCATGGCCCAGGCGTCTTCAAAGGCCGGCAGCCGCACGGGGGGCACCCAGCGCAAGCTGCCATCGGCGGTGGCAAAGACCACCTTGAGCTGGCCGTCTGCGGGGTCCATCAGCGTAACGCCGGCATCGCCGTTGAACAGGCCCTGGCTCCAGTCGTTGCGCGTCAATAACACCGCCCGGCCCGGGAACCAGGGCTGATGGCCGCTCAGGCCACGAGCTCTCAGTGCCCGGGTAATCAGGGCATTAAAGGTCTCGACGCCCCAGGGACCACGGCGCTGGGCACAGAGCAGGCGAAATCGGGCAAAAGCCGCCAGCACCGCTTCGGGCGCAGCGCCCTCACGGGCCAGCGCCAGCATCGGCGCCAGGGCGGTAGCCGCCTGCTCCACCAATGCCGCACGGTCCGGCGCCAGCCAGTGCAAATCTTCTGGCGGGTCTGCGCGCAACGCCTGCACCGCCGCCATGTCGCCCAGACGCACGGCATCGGCCAGACGTCCTATCCCTGCCGCTTCGTCATATCGATGCACGCGCGCCAGGCGCACCACCTGGTCATCCGGCAAGGTCATGGCCGTGTCCTGGGACAGGCCCGTCAGCGCTTCCCCGAGAAGTCGGCTGAACACGTTCGGCGAGAAGCGATTCCCGGCGTCGCTGTCTTCACCGCACAGGTCAGCAAACACACTGCCCGCCTCCACCGACGCGAGCTGATCGCGGTCGCCCACCAGATACAGGGCCGCAGCGTCCGGCAGCGCCGACACCAGTTGTGTCATCAACCCCAGGTCAATCATCGAGGCTTCATCCACCACCACCACATCCACCGGCAGCAGCCGCCCGGCATGATAGCGTGGCCGGCCATCACGGCCCGCGCCCAGCAATCGGTGCAGGGTGACCGCCTCAGTGGGCATGGCCGCGCGCAGCATGTCCGGCAACGGCAGATCGACCAGCGCGGCACGCAGGGATTCGGTCAGGCGCGCCGCCGCCTTGCCGGTGGGCGCGGCCAGGCGCAAGCGCGGCAACGGCGCTTCCGGGTAACGGTGCGCCGCCAGCAGCAGTTGCAGTGCCAGCATCCGGGTGACCGTCCAGGTCTTGCCGGTCCCCGGCCCGCCGGTAATGATGCCAAAACGGTGCAGGGCACAATTGATGGCCGCCACACGTTGCCAGTCCGGTTGCGCCGTCGTCGGAAACAGGGGCCCGGCCAACTCGCCCGCCAGGCCGATGGGCAGATCGCGCAAACGACAGCGAGCGCGCACCGCATGGACCACACGCCCTTCCGCCTGATAATGCCGCGCCAGATACAGGCGGCTGGCTTCCCTGACCAGCAGGCAGGTGTCATCCGGGGTGCCGATCAGATGGCCGTCCACCTCCGGCGGCAAGGCCGGTGGCAGCCAGGGGCAATCGTCACTGTCGAACGGCAGCAGCGGCGGTTGCGACAGGTCCAGGCAGACATGCCCCTGACCCGCCAGATAGCTGACCAGGGCCATCAGCCAGACCGGCTCGTCATCGTCCGGGCTGTAGCGGGCCATAAGCCGTGCCAGGCTCATATCCAGGGGCCGCAGGATGCCGCGTTCCAGCCGTGTCTCCAGCCAGCTCAAGGCGCTCACAACCCCTCCTCCGCATGCGGCGGCAACCCGAACAGGGCATCCATCGCCGCCAGCGCCGCCGGGACGGGACGGGCAAACCAGATGCCCTGGCCGGGCGGCCCGTCATCCACCATGCCACGCAGGAACAGGTAGCCCAGGCCACCGAAATGCACCGCCGGATCATAGCCGGGCAGCGTGTGGCGCAGGTGACGGTGCAGGGCCAGGGCATAGAGCATCGCCTGCACATCGTAGCGGTGCTCGGCCATCGCCGCCTGCAACGCATCCGGATGGTAGTCACGCCCACGGGAGCCCAGCCAGTTGCTCTTGAAATCGATCACGTAATAGCGCCCGTCCACCTCGAAGACCAGATCGATGAAGCCGCGCAGCATGCCTCTGAGCCGGGCAAAATCCAGCGGCGGACGTGGTTGTGATGCGGGCAGCAGGGTCACGGCGCTATCCAGTGCGGCGGCACTGACTTCGCCTGCTGACAACATGAATTCCATTTCCGCTTTCCAGTGACGGGCCTGGCTCAGGGACGGCGCCTCCGGTGCCAGGGGGCGGCTCAGTACCGCTTCGCACATGCGCGTCACCACGCCATCCCAGTCTTCGTCGATGCCGTGACGGCGCAACTGCTCGCGGACCAGTGCCGGCGCCACCTCGCGACGCCGGTAGTCGAGCCGTTCGAAAATGCCATGCAGGCAGATCCCGGCGGCCGCGCCGCGCGGAAAGCCATGGATACCATGCTGCAACCGGGGGCCTTCAGGCGGGCTCACCGTGACTTCCGCCGGTTCGAAATGCTCACCACGATGCTGTTCCAGCGCCCGGGTCAGGCCGCTGTAACTGGTCAGCCGCCAGTCATCCCCGAGTTGCCCGCGGAAGCGTCGCACCTGGTCCGCCCGCACGCGCGCGGCGGCGGGCAAGGGGCGGCCGGCGCGTGGCATGTCGCCGGTCCAGTTGAGGGTCAGGTTGCTGGCCAGTGACTCCAGCCGGTCGCGATAGTCCGCGTGAGCGGTCTGCGTGGCATCCAGCCCGAGCAGGTGATGCAGGGCCGCCTCGGCACGGCCGTCACCCACCGGGGCCAGCAGGGTGTAGCAGCGATGGATGCTGCGCGTCAGTGCCACGTAGAGCAGCCGCATGTCTTCGGCGAGCCGTTCCTGGCGGGCCTGCTCACGCACCTCTTGCGCCATCCCGGGGGGCAGCAGCAGGTCCGCATCCAGCGCCACACAGTGATGGCCGTCTTTATTCACCCAGGCCACATCCCGCTCGCTACGGGTCGGGGCATTCCACATGCCGGCGACAAAGGTCACCGGATACTGAAGACCTTTACTGGTATGGATGGTGACCACCTGGACGAGATTGTCCTCGCTTTCCAGACGCAGCTGGCGGCCATCCTGGCTGCCCGCGGGTTGCTGCCGCTGGCGGGCAAACCAGTGCAGCAGCTCCCGGGGGCCGCCCTGCTGCCCGGCCGCCTGCTGTAGCAGCTCGCACAGGTGCAGCAGATCGGTGAGCTGGCGCTCGCCTTCTTCGGCGGCGCGCAGCCGCACCAGCACCTTTTCTTTCTCGAACAACTGATACAGCGCGGGCATCACACCACGGCTGCGCCACTGGCGCGCCAGTTCGTGGAACAGGTTCAGGGTGCGCGGCCATTCCAGGGGATGATTGAAGCGCTGATACAGCGTGGCGGGCGGCTGGGCAAACAGGCCGGTGCCCAGGGCGCTACGCACCAGCGCCTCGTTTTCCGGCTCCGCCAGGGCCGACAAGACCTGCTCCAGATCCGCTGCCACGGCGGTATCAAAGACGCTCTGCCGGTCACGGTAAACGCAGCCCAGTCCTTGCCCGGCCAGCGCGTCACGCACCTGGCGGGCTTCATGATGGCCGCGCACCAGCACAGCGATATCCCGCGCGGCCAGCGGGCGATCACCGATCAGTGTGCGCCCGGCGGCGGCATCGCCAAGCAGACGACGCACTTCCTGTGCAATCCAGCTCGCCTGCCAGGCCTGCGCCAGGCTCTTGTTACGGCCCAGCTGCTCGGCCTCGGGATCCGCCAGCACCAGCGTCAGGGCGGCGCGGCGGTCGTCACTGCGCAACGGCGTTTCATCGGCACGCCCTGCCGCCCGCGCCGGATGGAAATCGATGCCGGGCAGGACAAACGCCTCCGCATTGCCGGAAAACAGCGCGTTCACCGCGCGCACCATGGGCGTACTCGAGCGCCAGTTGGTGGCCAGCGTGTAGTGCTGCGCCGGATCGCAATCCTTGCGGGCCGACAGATAGGCATGGATATCCGCGCCGCGGAAGCGGTAGATGGCCTGCTTCGGGTCACCAATCATGAACAGCGCGGTAGCCGGCCGATCATGGTAGAGATGGCGGAAGATGGCATATTGCAGCGGATCGGTATCCTGAAATTCATCCACCAGCGCCACGGGATACTGGCTGGCCAGACGGCTGGCCAGCGCCTCGCCATCGGCCCCCCGCAGCGCCTCCGCCACATCCACCAGCAGGTCATCGGCGCTGCGCTGGCTGAGCTGCTGCTTGAGCCGCGCCAGGCGCGACTGTACCTGACCGCGCGCCACGCCGAGCAGCGCCGCCCGCTCCAGTGCCGGACCTTCCTGCTCATCGCGCAGCACATCCGGCAACAGCTCCAGCAACTCATGGGTAGGCACTTCGGCGAGCCGTTCCGGACGGGCGGCGCTGCGCAGTTCGTCCGGGAACAATCGGGTGCTCTGAACCGTACCGTCGCCGGTGCGCGCGATCGGGCTGTCGGCCTCGCCTGCGGCCCAGGCATCCAGCTGGTTCAGGCCAGGTTGCAACCAGCGCCACTGCAGCTTCTTGCCATTGAAAACCTTGCTGTCGCAGGCATGCTGCACGTGTCGACGCACCACGGCGCCATGGGTTTGCCAGGCAACACGCAGTTCCTCGCGCAACGCCTCCGCGCGGCGCTGGCGACGTGCCAGGTCCGCCTGGTCCAGCGCGGGCTCGAGTATCGGCAACGGCTGCCGCAGCAACGGCTTCAGCGCCTGCTGCAAACCGTCGGGCGTGGCAAAACAGCGCACCAGCGTGCGGCCATCGCCCCCTTCGTCGTAGACCAGCGTCCGCCACACATCCGCAACGGCCTGTTGCAACAGGGTGCCATCGTCATCACTGAAGGCGCATTCCATCGGCGCCCCCAGATCCAGGGCATGCTGGCGCAGCAGACGCTGGCAAAAGCCATGGATGGTGTGGATCGCCGCATTGTCCATGGCGGTAAGCGCCTGCTCCAGCAGCAGGATCGCCTGATCGGCGGGCATGGCCGCCAACAGATACTGCTCAAAAGCGTCATCACTCTGCCCGCGCTGAAACAGGGTGCGCGCCTCGCTCAGACGCAGGCGGATGCGCCCGCGCAGCTCCGCCACCGCCGCACGGGTGAAGGTGACCACCAGTATCTGTTCCACCGGCAAAGGCGCCTCGCGCCCCAGCCCCAGCACCAGCCGCAAGTACAGGCCGGCTATGGAAAAGGTCTTGCCGGTCCCGGCACTGGCTTCGATCAGGGTCAGCCCTTCCAGACCCAGGGTGCGCAGATCCAGCGGTTGCGGCTCAGTCATAGGGCTGCACCTCCGCCACATCCCGCAAGGGGCCCAGCAGACGCTTGCCCTGGCGCATGAAGTCGGTCAGCGGCGGCTCGGGGAAAAGACGCGCCACCGCCACGTCAGCGGCCTCCCCCGGCTGGCGGTCATTGCCCAGCAAATGCTGCAGGACCGTGTCGGGTTTGTCCGGCCAGACCAGGGCCGCCCAACCGGTCTGCGGCATGAACGCCAGGGGCGCCGTCAGGCCCTGCTGGTAGGCCTGCATCACCCCGCCCAGCAACTCGCGGGCAGTGTCCGCAGGCAGTGCCGGCAATTGCAGGCGCACATCGCGGAAGAAGGCGGTGCTGCGCCGGGCAGGCTCTGGCAACGGCAGGGTATTCAACGCCAGGTGCGTCAGCCAGAGCGCCAGCATGTGCCGCACCTTCGGGACTTTTTTCAGATTGCGCAGTGCATCACCACCACGCGGCGCATCACGGTTGGCAAACAGCCGCGACGCCGAACTGATCTGCTGCCCGCAGCCGGTCAACTCATGGAAGTGGCCACTCAGCGTGACGGCGCCCGCCTGGTGGCTGAAGCCCATCGGCGACAACAGTTCACCCTTGGCCCAGAGCCGCCGCACCCGACGGGCGTGCTCGGCAGCGGCCTCGACATGTTCGGCCACCAGGGCCTGCCCGGCCTCCCCCGGTGGCAACTGACCGCTGCCCTGCCAGCGGGCCACCAACGGCTCCAGCGGTTCCGCCGCCAGCACCCGGTCCAGCACCTGCTGCTCCAGTTGCCACACCTCCAGCCCACCGGCAACAAAGGGTTCGTCGTCATCCAGCACCCGGGTGGTATCCCCCAGGCTCACGCCCAGCCGCAATGACAGGAAAGCCTCGGCAGGATTACGCAGGAAGCGGGTCAGGTCGTTCAGGCCGACATCCAGCAGGCGCTCGGCCTGGCCGGCTTCCAGTTGCAGGGGCGGGTTCAGGCAAGGCACCTTGCGCGCCGCCGCCACCTCGGCCCAGTGCGCCGCATAAGAGAACAGCGTCGTGTCGGCGCCTTCTTTGGCAGGGGGATTGAAGTAACGCACGCTGAAAGGCTGCAGGGGATGCTGGCAGGTCAGATGCCGTGACAATGGCTGCGTGACACCCTGCTCGTCGGTCACCGGCTCGAACGCCTGATCCAGATAATCAGTGAGTTCCGCCAGCACCACAGAGGGCGGTCGCTCGCTGTTGTCCTGGCTGTCCCGCCCGCACCAGCTGATGCACAGATGGTCGCGCGCTGACAGCACCGCTTCCAGAAACAGGTAACGGTCTTCGGCGCGCCGCGAGCGATCACCGGGCAGAGGTTTCAGGCGCATCAGATCGTGCCCCACCGGTTGCTCCGGGCGCGGGTAGGCATCGTCCTGCATGCCCAGCAGACAGACCACCCGGAACGGCACACTGCGCATCGGCATCAGGGTGCAGAAATTCACGCGCCCGGCCAGGAAGCGCTGCCCCCCGGCACTGGCCGACAACGTCTGGCGCAACCAGGCGTGCACCATGTCCACATCCAGCGGCGCCTCGCCCAGTGCCTGCCCGGCGCCCCGGGCCAGCGTGTCCAGTGCGGCACGCAACTGATCCAGCTCCGCATCCCGGTCCGCCTCGCGGGCATAGCAATCGTCCAGCAGGCGGTTCAGGCGCTGTTGCCAGACCGCAGCACTGGCGGGCTTGCTCAGGGTCGCTTCGAAACGTTGCAGACGATGCAGAAACTCACCCAGGCGGCCCGCCAGTTCGGCCTGGCCCAGGGTCAGCCCGGGCAGGCTCGGGCGCGTCTGCCACAGCTGCTCTTCTTCGCCCAGGGCCACCCCCAGCAGGATACGTTCCAGCCCGGCAGCCCAGCTGTTCTCGCGGAAGGCGGGCAGCGCCAGACGCGCCCGGTGATCTTCGTCCAGCCCCCAGCGGATACCGGCCTCGCTGATCCAGCGACGCAACAGCGGCAGTTCCTCGATACTGAAACCGAAACGCGTGCGAATGGCCGGCACGTCCAGCAGGTCCATCACCTCATTGGCGGTAAAGCGGCTGACCCGGGGTTGCAGCAATTGCAACACGCTGCGCAGCAGGGGCGCTTCATCGGCCAGACTGCGGTCGGCGATGGCCCAGGGAATGGCAGGTTCACGGTCGGCACCGAATACCGCTTCGATCAGCGGCGCATAGCTGCCGACATCCGGCATCATCACCACCACATCGCGCGGCCGCAGTGTGGAATCCTGTTCAAACAGGGCCAGCAACCGGTCATGCAGCACTTCCACCTCACGCATGGGGCTGTGGCAATCATGCAGCTGGATCGTGTGCAGTGCTGCCGCGCGCGGCGCCTGGCGGCCGTCATGGAGATTGAAAATATCGGCCTGCACCTGCCCCAGCAGCGTGTCTTCGCGGGGCGGTACGAAGGCGTCGATCTCCTGTGCCTGGGGCCACAAACCACCCAGCAGCAGTTCCAGCAATTCGCGCCCCTGAGCACCGAGAGAGGCCAGCAGCGGATTACCCACCTCACCGGGCAGGCTCTCCCAGGACTGCCCCGCGCGCAGCGCCTTGACCCGATGGCGCGCCAACTGCCGGTCGCTTTGCACGTGGCCCCAGTATTCGGCGCTGGGATTGAGCAGAAACAGGTGCACATCACAGCATTCGCCCAGTACACCGAGTGCTTCCAGCTGCGCCGCAGGCTGGGTGGTGGGGCCGAACAGAAAGACCCGCGGCGGCAGCTGCGCCGGGTTCAGGTGCTCGCGAAGGCGCCGGGCATCCATCAACTCGCCACGGTGCAGATCCCGGGGGGCCAGAGCACGAATGCGGGCAGCCAGGCGCTGCCACAAGACCGGCTGCCAGCGGCGGTTGTCCGGCACCTCGCTGACCCGCCCGGCTTCCCAGTCGTTGAGCCAGGCAGGGCGGTACACCAGGTACTGGTCAAACAGGTCGGCAATATCCCGGCACAACTGGAACCGGCGCAGGGGACTGTCGTCGCGCAGATAATGCGCCAGCGGCGCTCCGGCATCGCACTTCAGCAGTTCGGGCAACTCGGCCAGCAGGTGCCAGAGCAGATTGTCCTTGCTCCAGGCAGACTGCTCCGGCAGATCAGGATGCAGGCGACGGTGCAGTTGCCAGAAGAAGGTGGAGGGCAGCGGGCACTCGATATTGGCGGCAATACCGTGCCGTGCTGCCAGGTTCAGTCGCAACCAGGTTGCCATCCCGGGGCTGTGGACCAGCACCTGTTCACTCGACAGCGGCGACGCCGGCTGCTGTGCCATGACAGCGCCCAGCATGGCGGCCAGATGTTCGAGACGGTTGGACTGATAGAGATAGTGCATCGCCGGATGATACGGCGCCTGAGCCTCGCTGTCAGCGCTCCACTTTTTCCAGTGGCAGTTCGCGGCTGGCGGCGAGCACGTCGTCGGGGATGATGATCTCCGTGGCCACCGGCAGATGGTCAGAAAGCAGGCAGCTGTCGAGTACAGCGGTATCCACCGCCTGCAGCCCGGCGCTGACCAGAATATGATCAAGATGCTTCTCGGGCGCCCAGCTCGGGTAGGTGCGATGCTCACCGTCCATCAGGCGCAGGCCCAGCTCCGACAACGGCGAATTGAGCAGTTCGTGGGGCAGGCAGTTGAAATCCCCCATGATCACGACGTAGCGATAGTGACGCAGCAGATTGGCCAGGTAGGCCAGTTGCGCATTACGGTGCTTGCCGCCCAGCGCCAGATGCACTCCCACCACCACCAGCGGTGCCTCGGGGTGCCCGTACTTGGCAATGAAGGCACCCCGACCGGGCAGCCCGGGCAGGCGATGATCCTCCACATGATAGGGCACCACCTTGCTCAGCATGCCGTTGCTGAACTGGCCAAAGCGACCGAGATTGCGATTCAACTGTTGATGCCAGAACGGGAAGTCCGCCAGTGAGGCCAGATGCACCAGCTGGTTGGTGAAACGCGAGCGCAGACTGCCGCCGTCCACCTCCTGCAACGCCACCAGATCATAGCCTTGCAGCACATCGGCGATGTTACGGATATTTTCGGCGCTGTTCGGGTGCGCCACCAGATGCTTCCAGCTGCCCGTGATGTACTCACGGAAGTTGCTGGTGCCGATACCGGCCTGGATGTTGAAGCTCATCAGCCGCAACCGGTCATCCGGCAGCGCAATGCTGCGCGGCTGACGCAGCCGCCGACGCAACCCCTCGCGCACCAGCGAGAAACCACCTCGGGGCTTTTCCAGGGAGAACGACTGTTCGGTCGGCTGATTCATCAAGACTGCACTCGGTGCCCGGTTCCGGTTCAGCGCTTGTTGCGCTCCAGCTCCACGAGGTAATTGATGACCTCGAAGGTCTCGCGGTCGTTACGCAGATTGTTGCGCAACACCACATACTTGCCCGCCACAGTGAAAGACGGCACCCCGGTCAGACGGTAGTCGCGGCTGGCAGAATCGGCCTGACGCACCTTGGTCGAGACGCCGAACGATGAATACATTTCATTGAATTCATCCGGGTCCACCCCGTACTTGCGGAAAAAATTGGCCAGCGCCGGCACGCTGAACAGCGGCTCGCGGTGCTTGTGGATGGCGTCGAAGATCGGCTGATGGATCTCGTCGACGATACCCTTGGCCTCGGCCACGTAGTAGGCCCGTGCCAGCGGCTCGGCGCCACGAATGAACAGCACCGGGCTGCGCACGAAATCCACGTCGTCGGCCGCGTCAGCTTTCCAGGCATTGATCAACGGCTCGATGTTGAAACAGGCCGGACAGCCATAAAAGAAGAATTCGCGTACCTCGATCTTGTCGGGGTCCGCCACACTGACGGGCTCACTGAGCACCTGATAGTGGGTGCCCTCGGCAAAACGGGCATGTCCGCTGTCCGCCAGCGCTGGCAGGGTGAACATGAGACCAAGCAGGGCAATGGCCCCGGCTACCTGTCGCAACATCCGGAATCTCCTCGATTTGAGTTCAGCTTACGGGCTTTGACCGACAGACGCGGCAAATGCTCCCCAGTCCCCCGAGGATATACGATTTTGTGCCGACTTGCGTCAGCGCTGCGTGGCCAGGGGCGCCCGGACGGGCACAAAAAAAGCGGCCCGGAGGCCGCCTTTCTGTACAGGCAAAGCCTGCAAGGTGCGATCAGTCTGCAGACAGCCCCTGGATGAAGCTGGCCACCGCCTTGATCTCACGGTCGGTCATCTTTGCCGCAATGGCCTGCATCATGCCGGGATCGTCGCCCGTGGTGTCGTTGCGACGGTACGCCGGCGCCCCCAGGTCATCACGACCTGCGGCGCGGAACGCACGCAGCTGCTGCTCGGTGTAACGGGCATGCTGGCCCGCCAGCGCCGGGAAGCCGGCCGCAGCGATACCTTCAGCCGCCGGGCCGTGGCAGCCGGAGCAGGCGGCAACGCCGGACGACATGTTGCCGCCGCGGAACAGACGCTCACCGGCTTCCACCAGGTCCGGGTCAGCCGCGCCGATGCCCGCGGTCTGCGTGGCATAGAACGCCGCCAGGTCCTTCATGTCCTGCTCGGACATCCCTGCTACCTGCGCCTGCATGATCGCGTTCTCGCGTGCACCGCTCTGGTAGTCCATCAGCTGCTTGACGAAGTATCTCTCGCCCTGACCAGCGATTTTCGGGAAGTCGGCGGCAGGACTGTTGCCATCCGGACCGTGGCAGGCAGCGCAGGGCGCCGCTTTGGCTTCGCCCGCCGCCGCATCACCGGCGTGGGCCTGGCCGGCGAGCAAACCCGCCAGTACAACAGCAAACAGCTTCAGGGATTTCATGGCCGTTCCTTCAATTACTTGCAATTACTTGATCATGTATTCGATCAGCGCACGGTACTCGTCATCGCTGCAATCGCCACACATGCCGCGCGGCGGCATGGCGCCGATGCCTTCACGGGTGTTTTTCACCAGGGTGTCCATGCCTTTCTCAAGGCGCGGGGCCCAGGCTGCTTTATCGCCAGTTTTGGGGGCACCGGCGGCACCACTGGCGTGGCAGAACACGCAGCTCTGGTTATAGCGTTCTTCGACACTGGCGGCCGTGGCAACCCCACAGACAGCCAGCGCAGCAACAGCTAACATCCACTTCATGTTTGCGCTCCTGTGGTCACGGCGCAAGCGCAGCGTGACGCAATCAGCTCGGGAATAAATCGACGCCAGCAACCGGCTCGGGGTATCCGGGACCGCCAGCGGCGCGCATTATATACTACCCATGTGCTCCGCTCCATCGCTTGACACAGGAATGACCCCCTCATGCATCCAGCCGAACGCCTGCTGCGCCGCGCCAGCTTCGCCACCAGCGCCCGCAACCTCAGCCAGTGCCCCCCCGACAGCGGCCGTGAAGTCGCTTTCGCCGGGCGCTCCAATGCGGGCAAATCCAGCGCCATCAACCGCCTCACGGACCAGAAGACCCTGGCCCGGACCTCCAAGACCCCCGGCCGCACCCAGTTGCTGAACTTCTTCACGCTGGACGAAGAACGGCGTCTGGTCGACCTGCCCGGCTATGGCTATGCCAAGGTCAACAAGGGGATGCGCGAACAGTGGCAGCGGGACCTGGACGACTATCTGGCCGGGCGCCAGAGCCTCTGTGGCCTGGTACTGCTGATGGACATCCGCCATCCGCTCAAGGACTTTGATCATATGTTGATCAACTGGGCCGCCGAGGCGCGCATGCCGCTGCACATCATGCTGACCAAAGCCGACAAACTGGGGCATGGCGCGGCCAAGACCACCCTGCTGAAGACCCGGCAGGCGCTCAAGGCACACCCCGGCGACATCAGCCTGCAACTGTTCTCCGCCCCGCAGGGCGCAGGCCTGGAAGAAGCCTGGGATCGTCTGGCCCTGTGGCTCGACATCCAGGATCCCGAGACCAGCACTGGTGACCAGGCGGTCACAAAAGAATAAAAAAAACCCCGGCAGCAAATCGGGGGAAGGGTACGACAGCGCTGCCGGGGTGGCTTGCCGCCACGGCGCGTCGGGGAACGCTGCCGCGGCATGATCTGTGGCCCGGAGAGGGATTGGGGGATCGGGGACCGAGCCACAGTCACTGCTGAGACTGGCTATCTGCGGGACAAGTTCCCAACCATCTCAGATAGCGACAGCTTGCCGCGGGCACCGTGAATCGACCGTCAATCGTGACACCGTTCGTCGGTCCCTGTCAGTGAGCGGCCACATAGCGTCACACCCTGTCACGCAGGGTCACCCCTGCGGCGGCGGCCGCCCCCTCCGGGCACCCCAACACATGCCGTCATGCCCCCGCCCAGCGGCTTTTTTCGGGCATGCCGGCACTCATGCTGGCACTTTGGCATAGCTCTTGCTTTTACTCTGGTAGCAACACCGACCTGCGCAGGCAGTCGCCGGAAACACCTGGGGAGGTGACTTCCGGTCCTCGAAAGAGGCTCGCAAAGAGAGATGTGCAGGCAAAAAAAATCCCTGGCAGCAAATCGGGGGAAGGGAACGACTGCGCTGCCAGGGAGGCTTGCCGCCTCCGGCTCTCTGGGGGAAGAACCGAAGGCTGAAAAAGCTGCGGCCCGGCGAGGGTTACTGGGGGGATCGGGGGGTACCGCGCCACAGCTGTAGTCTATGATGCACTGAATGGCGGGCAAGTTCCTGTGATCTACTCTAAGAAACGCGCCCGCTGTTCACTTTTTTCAGATTTTACTTTCTCGCTCACCTCGACGCTCACCTTGACACACCGTTGACTGATCAGGACCCCGCCCGGCACAGGGACGCCGAGCACGGCGGGGCCTTCTTCCTGTTACACCCCGTCTTCTTGCTGCGCCTCATCCAAACGGGTGATCCGCCTCCCCCTTTCGGGGGACGTGGCGGCCTTTGCCCATTGCCCCGCCCCATGCGCCACGTCACCCTGCGCCCGGCAGTGAGCCGCTTGCTCACCCATTACGATCTACCCACCCATAAAGACAAGGATGCACACCATGTTCAAACGCTTGCTTGCAATGACGTTCGCCGCCGGCCTGATGGCCAGCGCCGCCCACGCCGAACAGCCTGGCGAGGGTGATTTCGCCCTGTTCCTGACCCAGCCTTTCAGCAGCAACAGCCTCGAGAGCTTCGGCGCCACCGGCCCCACCTACAACCTGGGCCTGTTCCTCAGCGACGACCTGATGGCCTACGGCAGCCTGCGCATCGTCAACGCCGACGGCAACACCAACCTCGGCCTCGGTGGCGGCGCCCGCCTGTATCAGGATTTCGGCGCGCCTTACCTGCGCACCTTCTTCGATGGCAACCTGAGCTACACCTCGCTGGACGACGGCGATGGCAGCTTCAACATCCTGCAGCTGGGCGGCTTCTTCGGCACGGAATTCAATCTGGCCCCGCGCGCCAGCCTGGCGGTACGTGTCGGCGCCACCTTCACGGATGTCGATGGCGACTTCAACATCCTTGATCTGGGTGCCGCCGACGTACTGCTGAGCGTCTACTTCTGATCCGGAAACCGCGCTCAACGACGATGCGAACCCCTGGCAAGCCCTGAACGGCCCCGCCAGGGGTTCGCGTCAATGCGCTTCATCCCAGTTCAACCCCACGCCCGGATCGACCACCAGCGGCACCTTGAGCTCTGCCGCACCACTCATGCGCTGCGACACCTCCCGCACCAGCGTATCGACGTCTGATTCCGCCACCTCGAACACCAGTTCGTCATGCACCTGCATGATCATCAGCGCATCAAGACGGCTTTCACTCAGCCAGGCGTCCACCTGCACCATGGCGCGCTTGATGATATCCGCAGCCGTACCCTGCATGGGTGCATTGATCGCCGTACGCTCGGCGGCCTGACGCATGGCGCCATTACGGCTTTTTATTTCCGGCAGATAAAGCCGCCGCCCGTACAGGGTTTCCACGTAACCTTGCTCAGCCGCCTGCGCACGGGTGTTCTCCATGTACGCCTTGACGCCAGGATAGCGCTCGAAATAAAGATCAATGTATTGCTGTGCTTCACCCCGGGGAATGCCGAGCTGCCGCGCCAGACCAAACGCGCTCATGCCATAGATCAGACCGAAGTTGATGGCCTTGGCATTACGGCGCTCGTTGTCGCTGACCTCATCGGGCGTTTTACCCCAGACTTCCGCCGCCGTAGCGCGATGAATATCCAGCCCTTTTTCGAACGCCTCCAGCAAGCCCTTGTCACCCGAGAGATGCGCCATGATGCGCAGTTCGATCTGGGAATAATCCGCCGCCACGATACGCCGCCCTTCGGGCGCACGAAACGCCTGGCGAATCCGTCGGCCTTCTTCGCTGCGGATCGGAATATTCTGCAAATTGGGGTCGCTCGACGACAGCCGCCCCGTGGCCGCCACCGCCTGATGATAGGACGTGTGTACGCGCCCGGTACGCGCACGCACCATTTCCGGCAGCCGGTCCGTATAGGTGCTTTTCAGCTTGGACAGCTCGCGATAATCCATGATGATCTGCGGCAGGCGATGGCCGTCGAGCGCCAGTTCCTGCAACACGGCTTCGGCAGTAGAGGGCGCACCTTTAGGGGTTTTCTTGATGACCGGCAGTGCCTGCTCTTCATACAGAATGGCACCCAGCTGCTTGGGCGAGCCGAGATTGAATTTCCGCCCCGCTTCGCTGTAGGCCTTCTCTTCCAGTTCGGCCATGCGTTTCGCCAGCTCCTGGCTGTGGCGGCGCAGCATGTCCACATCCACATAGCAGCCATTGCGTTCTACCCGCGACAGCACGCTGACCAGTGGCATTTCGATCTCCTGAAACACCTTCACCAGACTCGGCGACTGCTCCAGTTTCGGCCACAGCGTGTCGTGCAAGCGCAGCGTAACGTCTGCATCTTCGGCGGCATAGGGGGCGGCATCATCAATGGCAATCTGATTGAAGGTCAGCTGCTTGCTGCCCTTGCCGGCGATATCGGAAAACGCGATGGTCTTGTGGCCCAGATACTTCAGCGACAGGGAATCCATATCGTGTCGCGTGGCGACGGAATCCAGCACATAGGATTCCAGCATCGTGTCGTAGGCAATGCCACGCAAGGTGATGCCATATTGCGCCAGCACGCTCATGTCATACTTGAGATTCTGGCCGACCTTGGCATGCTGGTCGCTTTCCAGCAGCGGCTTCAGTAGTTTCAGCACGGCATCCCGATCCAGCTGGTCCGGTGCGCCCGGATAATCATGCGCCACCGGAACATAAGCTGCTTCACCTGGGGCCAGCGCAAACGACAACCCGACCAACTCCGCCTGCATATAGTCCAGGCTGGTGGTTTCCGTATCGAAGGCAAACAGCGGGGCTTTTTCGAGACGTGCCAGCCAATCCCGCAAGGTCTCTTCGTCAGTGATGGTCACGTAGCCATCGCGAGACAACCCGGCAGGCGCAGACACATCGGAGGAGCCCTCGCCAGCCTCGCCCGCTGCCGGATCCTCACCGTCCAGCAATTCCGCCAGCCAGCCCTTGAACTCCAGATCACGGTACTGACTGATCAGCGCCTGGGTGTCCGGCTCGCCCAACCGCAGGTCTTCCAGCGTTTCATTGAGCGGGCAGTCCACCTTGATGGTGGCCAGCTGGTACGACAGGAAGGCCTGTTCGCGATGCTCCTCCAGCTTTTTCGGTAACGTCTTCGCGCCCCGGATCGGCAGCTCCGGCACCTTGTCCAGGCGCTCGTAGAGGGCCTCCAGAGAACCAATCCCCTGCAACAGCCCCAGCGCCGTCTTTTCGCCCACGCCCGGCACCCCGGGAATGTTGTCCACCTTGTCGCCCATCAGTGCCAGCAGGTCGATGATCAGGTCCGGGCCGACACCGAATTTCTCCACCACGCCCTCCGGATCGAGCACCGTGCCGGTCATGGTGTTGACCAGGGTGATGCGCTCGTCCACCAGCTGGGCCATGTCCTTGTCGCCGGTGGAGATCACCACGCTCTGGCCGTTGGCCGCCGCCTGCCGCGCCAGGGTGCCGATCACGTCATCCGCTTCGACCCCCTCTTCGACAATCAGCGGCAGGCCCATCGCCCGGATCAGGGCATACAGGGGCTCCACCTGCTCTCGCAGTTCATCCGGCATCGGCGGCCGCTGGGCCTTGTACTGCTCGAACAACTCATCCCGAAAGGTCTTGCCCTTGGCATCGAACACCACCGCCATCTGCTCGGGCTGATAGTCCGCCAGCAGCTTGCGCAGCATGCTGGCCACACCCCGCACCGCACCGGTGGGCTGCCCGGAAGAGGTGGTCAGCGGCGGCAGCGCGTGAAAGGCGCGGTACAGGTAAGAGGAGCCGTCCACGAGGACGACCGGCTTCGGCTCGGTCATGAGGTCTGGGTATCCCTGTTGCGCGACAATTCGTTGCCCGGATGATAACGCAAGGCGGTACCCGATTCAGTGCGCTGCTATACTCCGGCCATGACAGTCTTTACGCCCCTCAGCAATGACGACATCCAGAGCCTGCTTGATCAGCATGGGCTGACTCTGGTCCACCAGCGCCCGATTGCCGAAGGCATCGAGAACAGCAACTTCATGCTGGAGGCGCGCCGCGCCAATGGCATTCCGGTAGCACTGGTGCTCACCGTGTTCGAGACGCTGAACCAGGCGGCGCTGCCCTGGTTCATCCAGCTGCTGCAACGCCTGGCGCATGCCGGGCTGCCGGTGGCCGCGCCGCTGGGCGGCGCACAGGCCCTGATGCAGGTGGCGGGCAAGCCCGCCTTGCTGGTGCCCAAGCTGTCCGGTAGCCACATGCAGCGCCCCGACACCAGCCACTGCGCCAGTATTGGCGCAGTGCTCGCCCGCCTGCACCGGCAAGCCTTGCCCGACGGAGCGACAGCACCAGACCCTCGGCAACAGCTCGCCCGCCTGTTTGCGGACCATGCCGATGCCCTGCCCGCCGCAGCACGTGATCGCGCCGACACCCTGATGGCACGCTGGCAGGCCGCGTCACCGCCTCTGGTGCTCTGCCATGGCGACCTGTTCCGGGACAATGTGCTGTTCAACGGCGAGCAACTGACCGGCGTGCTCGATTTCTACAATGCCGGGGCAGCCAGCGCCGAATACGATATCGCGATCGCCATGAATGACTGGTGCGTGGACAGCGAAGGCCGCCACGATACCGCACTGGAAACCGCCTTGCTGGATGGCTACCAGCGTGTGCGACCGCTGGACAACGCCGCACGCATGCGCCTGCCACTGGCGCTGGCGATCGCCGCGCTGCGTTTCTGGTTGTCGCGGCTGGGGGCTCCCGCACGGGAACAGGCCATTGGTCAGGGCAGCAAGGACCCGGAAGAGTTCGCCAGACTGTTTGCCCGGCGCTGTGAGGCATTGACACCCTCCCCCCATTGAAGCACACGCAGCCATCAGCCGCGGTGGCGCCGAGAGGTCCATCTGCGAGCACGCCGAGCGCATTGTCTGTACTATCAGGGAACATTCCGGGGGGAGTCATCATGCTATTCAGATCGGCCGGCCTTGTCGGCCGGGTTCACCTGCTTGGTCCATTGATGCTGGCGTCATTCATGACCGCCTGCGGCGGAAACAGCACCGATGAAGAGCGCACGCGCATGCTGGTACTGAGTGAACACACTCAGTTTATGGCTGTGGAGCAGGTCCTGTCGTCTGCCTTTGCGGCCTTCCACCTCCCACTCTCACTCGACGCCATGCAAACGCTCGCAACGGGCGACTGCTCGCAGGGTGATCCGCCACCCGACACGACCGACTCTTTCGAACTGGCGCTCCACAACTGCTTGACGGAAAACGAGCATGACCGGCTTGAGTACCATGAGTCCCCGCACTTGAGGCACTCCTTCATATCCGGCAACGGCTTTGCCAGCGTGACCATAACCTCAACCGATGAGCCCCTGCGGCAGTACGCTGATATTACGTTTGACGGGCTGCAACTGGATGAGCGCAAAGAAACCATCGGCTGGTCGGTCGGCCCCGTGCCGAAAGACGAGAGCGACCGCCCTGCACCCGCTTACCAGCGCTTCAGTCATTCATTCATCGAACTGGATGGTGACGTTGCCTTTGAATGGATATTCCCTGAACCTTTCTGGTCCATGTCGGGCCAGAGCCTCACGTTCACCGCGAGACACTCAGATGCCCTTGAAGATCTCGTTACCGGGGAATACACGGAATTTTTTGCCGATATCGACTTCACGATTGAGCGCTTCGATATCAGTCCCATCACGGACACCATGGCGATGACACTCGTATCCCGCAGCGAGGACGGGATACTGTTGCTGGATGTCAACGCGGACAGCTTTCCGAGGTTCAGAACCGATGACGGCGACTGCCCCGAAATCTCTATTGAGCTACTCGATCACGAGGGCAATATCCTTAACGTGTATGCCAACGCCATGTCCGAATCCATCCTGTTCCGGATCAATAGCGAAGACACTGCTGAAATTCCCTGTAATGAACTCCGCAGTGTCATCGACAACATCTATATGGACCTGTTCTGAGGTCCGTTTGCGGATCAGCTGTTGCGGATCATCGCCGTGATGCGTTGATGCCAGGCGACGTCGTCCCAGAAGCCGGGGCTGTGCGGGCGGGCGTGCAGGCCGGTGCTGACCACTTGCATGCCCTCATCCAGCGCGGCCATCACCGTGTGTTCAGACACCAGGCGCACCCAGTCCCAGTCCAGGGTCTGTTCATGGGTCTGGCGCACAAACCCTTCGCCCAACATCGGCAGTAACCGCCGCACGCGACCAAATTCTGCCTGCTCATGCAGGCGCTTGCGCATGCGCTCCGCCCACTGACTCTGGCGACTGCGATACAGCAAGGCGGCCACCCGGCCCTGGATACGCTCGCCCAATGCTATTGGCGCATGGCGCAATACTTCGGCACTGCCAAGGCGGAAGCGCGGATCATCACTGAGCCAGACATGGTGATCCATGAAATCCAGTTCGCTGGTGTCCAGCTGGCGCAGATTGCTTTCCTGGCCCGCCGCCACAGACACACCGAACAGGATGCGGGGGTGCAGGGCACGCAAGGCACGGGGCACTTCCAGCAGGTATTCCTCGACCCGCCGGGCGGCGGCGGGCGACCAGCTCAGCAAGTTCGGCAGCGGATTCATGGGGTGGGTGCTGAAGATGCGCCGATAGGCGCCGTGGGCGCAGGGTGCCTGCGGAAACTCATGACAGAAATCCACCGCCAGCACCTGGTCGGCAAAGCCTTCCTGCTCGATGAAATTGAGGGTCTCGCTCCATACACGGATGAAGTCAGCCGGGCGCCGCACAAAGGAACGCCGGGCCTGGCTGTCAGGCACAAACCAGCTGCTCAGCCACAACTGGATACCGTGGTCGCGGGCGCGGCGTAGCAACTCCGGCAACAACCGTCGTGGCTGCACCTGCACCGGCACGCGCGCGCCCCGGCGCAGATCGAGTCCTTCAGGGTAAATCTCGAAACGGTCGCTGATCAGCCCGCTCTCGCCACGCGCCAGCAGGTGGGGCACGGCATCCACGCGCAACGCGTTGTAGCCGCGTTCCGCCAGGCCGGCAAAGGCGCGATCAAGATCACGGTACTCGCAGGCGCGGCCGTCACGCCGTGTCAGCCAGGAGTAATCCCAACAGGCCAGCGCAAGACGCTGGTTGCCCGGCAGCACAGGTGCGCTCATGACGCGCCGACCGTCCAGCCCGCAGGCTCTGGCTTGATGACGTAACAACCCCGGATCATGAATGCCCCAGTCAACGCGACACAACGAAAAGGCCCAGCCTTCACAGGCCGGGCACCAGCATACCCGTTTGTGGGCACACGACAATGGCTGGCGGGGTTCGCCGATGCAGATCGGCCCGATCGGCCCCATAAAAACGATGCATGCAAGAAGCTGGCCGCTCTGTCAGGGGCCAGACAGACAGCGGTCAAACAGCCCCCCCAGGTGGGCAAGCAGATCCGTGTAGCGCGCATCGATCAGGTCGCGCCCGAGCGGATCAGCCTCCACCAGGTGACAGCCGTCGCCACACAACCGCTCCAGCAATGCCCGGCGCCCTTCCGGTTCCGCCATGACACAGACCACCTGCTGCTGCGCCATGCTGCGGCTGAGCTCAGCGAACCGGCGGCTGCTGGCCGACGCCTCGACATTGTGGCTGATGATCATGGGGCGGCGTATGCCGAAGGCGTCCGCGAAGTAAGCCCAGGGATCATGATGGCTCAGGTAGGTGGCCTCGGCATGGTCAGCCAGAGCGGCGCGCACCCCGGCCTCCACAGTATCCAGCCGATCACCGAATGCCGCCAGCCGTGCGGGCCAGTCCGGCAACTCGGCCAGCAGCGGGTGGGCCGACAGGGCCGCAGCCAGCGCACGCATATTGTCCGGGTAAAGCCACAGGTGCGGATCAAGCAGCGAGGCATGGTGGTGATCATCGTCAGCGTGGTGCACGTGCCCGTCATCCCCATCACGACGGTACAGCGAACGCAGGTCGGTCAACGCCAGGGCCGCGCGCCCGTGGCGCTTGACCAGCGCCGTCATCTGCGGCTCCGCTTCCGCCCCCAGCCAGACCACCAGATCGGCCTCGCGCAGGGTGCGCGCCTGCCCCGGGGTGAACGACACATGGTGCGGATTCTGGTTCGGCAGCAGCAGGGTGCGCACCTCGACCTCGTCCCCCAGCAGTTCACGCAACAGCATCGACAGCGGTTCGACACTGGCTGCCACACGTATCGTGGCCTGTGCCGACAGGGGCAGCAGTAACGGGATCAGCAACAGACTCAGCAGCAGGCGTCTCATCGGGCGGTTTCCGGTCAGGCAGGTGGGCGACGGCATGGAGCGTAATAGTATATCATTCCGGCGCCTGACCTCACGCGACTGACGAGCCCGTCCATGACCGCTGCCAACGCTGACTCGCCGCTGGTGACCCTGACTGATGTCGCGGTGCGTTTCGGCGGCGACATCGCATTGCAGCACATTTCCCTCGCGCTGGCGCCGGGCCGCATCGTCACGCTGATTGGCCCGAACGGCGCGGGCAAATCGACCCTGGCCCGGGTGGTGCTGGGTATCCAGAAGGCCGACACCGGCACCGTGGTACGACGCCCGGGCCTGCGCATCGGTTACATGCCTCAACGCATCAAACTGGATGACAGCCTGCCGCTGACCGTGGACGGCTTCCTCGCCCTGGGCATGCCAGGCCACGCCCGCGAACGCCGCGCGGCACTGGACCGGGTTGGCGTGGGTCGTCTGCATCGGCGCCCGGTGCAACAATTATCCGGCGGCGAGATGCAGCGCGTGCTGCTGGCGCGCGCCCTGCTGCGCAAGCCGGACCTGCTGGTGCTGGACGAACCGGCCCAGGGTGTCGATGTGGCCGGTCAGAACGCGCTCTATGGCCTGCTTGCGGAAGTCCGCGACGAATTCGGCTGCGGCATCCTGTTGATCTCCCACGACCTGCATCTGGTCATGGCAGCCACCGATGAAGTGATCTGCCTGCATCACCACATCTGTTGCTCCGGCACCCCGGAGTCCGTGACCCGCGACCCGATCTTCCGTGACATGTTCGCAGGGCACCCGGCCGCCAACCTGGCGCTCTACACCCACGAGCACGATCACGAACACACCCTGCACGGCGACGTGGACGCGGAGCATCACCATGATCATTGAACTGCTTGGCGGACCGCTGGCGGCCGGCCTGGCCGTGGCCCTGGTGGCCGGCCCGATGGGTTCCTTCGTGGTCTGGCGGCGCATGGCGTTCTTCGGCGACACCCTGGCCCACGGCGCCTTGCTCGGCGCCGCGTTCGGGCTGGCCGTGGGCATCAGCCTGTATCCCGCCGTGGTGCTCTGCTGCCTGGTGCTGGCACTGACCCTGGTCGCCCTGCAGCAACAACAGCACCTGGCAGGCGACACCCTGCTCGGCATCGTCGCCCACACCACTCTGGCGATGGGCATCATCGCCGTCAGCCTGCTGCCCACCGTGCAGGTAGATCTGTTCGCCTTCCTGTTCGGCGATCTGCTGGCGGTGACCGGGCAGGACATCGCCTGGCTGTGGGGCGGCGCCCTGTTCATTCTGCTGCTCACGGCACTGAACTGGCGCCGCCTGCTGAGCATGACCGTCAATGAAGAGCTGGCCCGCGTCGAGGGCATCAACGTGGCCGCCACCCGCACCCTGCTGATGCTGATGCTGGCCCTGCTGATCGCCGGCGCTATTCGTACCGTTGGCGTGCTGCTGATCACCTCCTTGCTGATTATTCCCGCTGCCAGCGCCCGGCGGCTGGTTCGCACCCCGGTGCAGATGGCGACCACCGCCAGCGTGATGGGCGCCATGGCCGTCATCGGCGGCCTCCTGTTGAGCTGGTTCGCCGACACGCCGGTGGGCCCCTCCATCGTGGTGGCTGCGGCGCTCCTGTTTGTCCTGTCACTGGCGGTCCCGCGACGCACCTGACCCCCCGCGAGCGCTGACACTGCCGTACCCGCTACTTACCGATCTGCCTAACTCGGGGCGCCCGCTTAACCCCGCCATCACACCCGCAGCAATTCGCACACCCAATGTTGCTGTTCCGTTACACGGCGTAAATCAGCACCTACATATTTCCCCACCACCCCCTCCTTATAGTCGAAATGGGCGGGATTCGATTCCGCAAAGTGGGACGCACAAACTATTCGAGAGGGTTACATCATGAACGGATGGCTATCCAGAGGCGCCTTGCTGGCCACTCTGGCTTTCATACTTTCCGCCTGTGGGGGCAGCAACAACAACGACCCCGTGGCGGCACCGGGCAACGGTGGCAATGGCGGCGGCAGCGAACAGCCGGTCCTGACCATCGTTGATACCAACAACGAATTTTCCCTGTCTTTCTGCCCCAACACCGCATCACTGGGCACGATTGGCGACGTGATCGACCGCATCGCGTGTGAGAACGAAGCGCTTCAGGGCATCGGCGCGGGCGATGCAGACCTGCTGGCCCGTTTCTGCCCCGTCGCCGCTGAGGGCTTTTCCGTGATCAGCGCGGGCGATGAAGGCATCAGCGTCCTGCCGCTGGATTTCGGCCCGGCCTGCCTGATGGAAACCACAGAGACCCTGCAGAACATCCAGGACCTGATCGGTGGCAGCAACCCGCTGACCGCCCTGCTGTGTCCGATGATGGCCAACGCCGGCGAATTTGATCCGGCAGGCTGCTTTGCTGAAGCCGTGGATTTCTTCAGCGACTTCCAGCCGCCGCGCCCGACCCTGCTGGTCGACATTCTGGGTGAGTTGTGCCCGACGGCGGCCCTCGGCCCCCTCGGCCCGACCACGCCCGTGGACTGCCTGACTGAAGTCGGTGGCAGCCTGGCCAACGCCCAGGAATTGCTGCTCGGCCCGAACCTGATCACCGAAGCCGTCTGCCCGGTGGCCGCTTTTGCCCCCGAGTTCGACCCGGCCGAATGCATCACCGAAACCCTGGGCGCCTTTATCCCGGGTGGCGGTGGCGGTTTTGACGGCATCCCCGGCTTCGACCAGATCCCCGGCATCGGCGACCAGTGCGAAGAAGGCGCGGACCCGCTGAGCTGCCTGCTGGCGGCTGGCGACGCCCTGGCGCCGCTCACCGACCTGCTCGGCGACATCCCCGTTCTGGGTGACATCCTGGCCGCCCTGCTCGGCGGCGGTGATGGCGAGCCCGGCGACGGCGGCCCCGGCATTCCCGAATTCCCGGGCTTTGGCGACTGCGACCCGGCTGACCCGGCGAGCTGCCTGGCCGCACTGACTGAACTGCTGGCGCCGATCTCTGATCTCATCGGCGAAGTACCCGTGCTCGGCGACATCATCAATGCCCTGCTGTCTGGCGAACTGCCTGACTTCCCGCCGGGCGGCGGTGACGGCGGCCTGCCGGAATTCCCCGGCTTCGGTGATGCCTGTGACCCGGCCGATCCGGCCAGCTGCCTGGCGGCCCTGACCGAACTGCTGGCGCCGCTGAACGACCTGCTCGACAACGTGCCGGTGCTGGGCGACATCATCAACGGCATCCTGTCCGGCGAACTGCCCGAATTCCCGGGCGGCGGCGATGGCGGCGACCTGCCGGCCTTCCCCGGCTTCGGCGACTGCGACCCGGCTGACCCGATGAGCTGCCTCGCGGCCCTCACCGATCTGCTGGCCCCGCTGACCGGCGCGCTGGAACAGATCCCGGTACTGGGTGACATCGTCAACGGCATCCTGTCCGGCGAGCTGCCAGAATTCCCAGGTGGTGGCGACGGCGGCCTGCCGGAATTCCCGGGCTTCGACGCCTGTGACCCGGCTGATCCGGCCAGCTGCCTCGGCGCCCTGACCGACCTGCTGGCCCCGCTGACCGGCGCACTGGAGCAGATCCCGGTACTCGGCGATATCGTCAACGGCCTGCTGGCAGGTGAAGTGCCTGACTTCCCCGGCTTCCCCGGTGGCGGTGACGGCGGCTTCCCCGAGCTGCCCGGCTTCGACGCCTGTGATCCCGCCGACCCGGCCAGCTGCCTCGAAGCCCTCGCTGGCCTGGCCGACCTGCTGGCCCCGCTGACCGGTCTGCTGGAAGAGATTCCGGTTCTGGGTGACCTGATCACCGGCCTGCTGTCCGGCGAACTGCCGGACTTCCCGGGTGGCGACGGTGGCCTGCCCGGCGGTGACTTCGGCGACTTCTGCGACCCGGCTGACCCGGCCAGCTGCCTGGCGCTGCTGACCGACGCGCTGGCGCCGGTGACCGATGGCCTCAGCGCCATCCCGGTACTGGGCGATGTGCTGGGCACGCTGCTCGGCGCCGTGGAAGGCGGCGACACCTCCGGTATCGAGGACATTCCGATCCTGGGCGCTATCCTGGGCCCGATCTTCGGTTTCCTGCCGTAACGGCAACCGGATCACCGGAAAAACAAAAAAGCCCCGGCCGCAAGGTCGGGGCTTTTTTTATGTTGTCCGCGCCAGGGCGTTGGAGCTTCGTAGCCCGGCCTCGGCAAGGGGTAAGCCCTTCCAGAAGCCGCCGTAAACCCATCCCTGGGGGCTTGCGTTCGGCTTCCTGCCTCACACACTTCTGGAAGGGCTTACCCCTTACCGAGGCCTCAGTTCAATGCCAACTTCCGGTTCTGCACTTCGTAGCATGTAGGCTGGGCTGAGCAGCGCGAAGCCCAGCACCTTGACGTCTTGCTCGTGGCAGAGTCTGCTTGATGCCGGGCTTCGCTGCGCTCAGCCCAGCCTACGGGGCGAACGAAACGTTCGGTTGGCTGGAAATTGTTAACCGGGCTGCGCGTGACGGCCCTCGGGGGGCGGGTAAGGGTTTTCTGGACCTTCGAGAGGCATGGATGCCGAACGAGAGCCCCCATGGATGGGTTCACGGCGTGTCCAGAAAACCCTTACCCGCCCCCCGAGGGCCATAACCACCACAAAAAACAGAATGGAAAAAAACCGAGAAGCTACTTCTTCTTGCCAGGCGCAATAAACTTCATCAGGGTCATGAACCACATCAGCTGACCCGGATCGCCTTCGATACGGATCTTGCCCTGCTGCATGCCTTCCATGAACGCCATCTGGTTTTTGCTCGCTCTCTGCAACGTCGCGAACGCATACGCCGCATCGGCAAAACTGAGCGTGACCGTCGGCGCCGGATGGATACCACCACCCACACGTACACGCCCCGGCTCAAAATGGAACCAGCGCGCCGGCGAACCCGCCTTGGTGCGCCACTGCATCAGCACATTGCGGTTTTCCAGCTGCTTGCGGAATTCCGCATTGCGCCAGGCAAGCCAGCGCAAGCGCCAGCCGAGAACGAGCAGTACCAGCCAGAATTTCATGTGCTTCTCCCTTCGCCGGTTCAGGCAAGCAGCGGCGGCAGTTCCTTGTTGAGTTTCATTTTTTCGCTGCACGCCTCGCCGGTCAGCGCATAACCGCGCAACTGACCGTCAGCATCACGGAACAGAGCGCGCACGTTATGGCCGTCGGCTTCGATGTCCCAGTCGCCCTCAATGCCCTGCGGCGGTACCACGCATACCACCGGGCACGCCGGGGTCTTGATGGTCACCGGCATGACGCCGTAGCTTACCGGAGTCTCGTTGCCCGCCAACGTCTGCGCCAGCGCGCGCGACGCCGCCATCAGCGGCAGCACGTACAACAGTACATGGCCTTCCACTTCGGCGCAGTCGCCCAGTGCATAAATATCCGGGTCGCTGGTGCGCAGGGTCTGGTCGGTGCAGATACCCCGGTTGACCTTGAGCCCGGCCTGCTCGGCCAGGGCGATGCGCGGGCGCAAGCCCACGGCGGACAAGACCCGGTCGGCGTCCACAGTGCTGCCATCAGACAAGGTCGCACGCACGCCGTCACCGGCCGCGTCCACGCGCTGCACGAAAGGCCCGAAATGGAAGGTCACGCCTTGCCCGGTCAGTGCGTCTGATACCGCTTTCGACGCCGTCTCGGGCAGGAAGGTCGGCAAGCAGCGGCCCACCGGCTCCACCACATGCACCTTGAAGCCGCCGTTGGTGAGGTCATTGGCAAACTCGCAGCCGATCAGGCCGCCGCCCACAATCAGGATGGTCTTTGCGCCGTCTACCGCTGTGCGGAAGCGGCCATAGTCTTCCAGATCATTGACCGTATAGACCTTGTCCAGGCCGTCACCCTCTACCGGCGGGCGGAACACATCGGCGCCCCAGGCCAGCACCAGCTTGCTGTAGGGCAGGCGTTCGTCACCGATCAGCACCGCATGGCCGTCGCGGTCGATGCCGGTCACGGTAACGTGGGTGCGCAGGGTGACATTGAACTGCTCGGCGGTCTTCTCGGGCGTCGCCATGGCCAGTTCGTCGGCGCTCTTGCCCTTGGTGAAGCCGGTGGAGAGCATGGGCTTGGAGTAATTGCGGCCGTCGTCAGCGGTGAGCATGACGATGGGCGTGTCCTTGTCCAGCTTGCGCAGCTCCTTGACCAGATTGAAGCCGGCCAGGCCGCTGCCGATGACGACGATGGGATCAGCCATCAGATTTCTACCATTTCGAAATCATCTTTGGAGACGCCACAATCGGGGCACACCCAGTCATCCGGCACGTCGTCCCAGGCCGTACCCGGAGCGATGCCTTCTTCCGGCAGGCCTTCAGCTTCGTCATAGATGAAGCCGCAAACCACACATTCCCACTTTCTCATGGCTGACCCTCTCTGTGTCGCGTCGGTGCCCGTTCCGGGGGGCCCGGCGGATGCTGTTATCCGGGGAAACCGGCTGTTTCAAACGACCGTTCGATCAGCCAGATTCGGAGAGGGGCCTAAACTAGCCATGCCACCGTGAAAAATCAATGACGTTACGGTCAGCGTCGGACAAAGAAGCAGGGGTGACCGCGAGGCCTGCCGCGGCTTGCCATGGCTGCCCTGCTGACGCATAGTGCCCCGGCGCCAGGGCCTTGCCCGGGCGCCCTTCAGACCCGCTGGCGCCGCATGCCAGCCTGTTCACGGGACCCGACGTGCGCCAGTTTGCTCCGCACCCATGGTTTGCTTGCGACCAGCCCCGCTGGCAACCGCTGGCGCGCGTGCGCGCACCGGCTCCCATGGCCGACTGGCTGGCGGACACGGGGTCCCTTACCCATCGGCTGCGGCAGCTCGGCCAGTTCAGCGTGCTGCCGCTGCGCCAGCGAATAGCGGCGCCGGCCCCGCAGGAAGCACGGCTGTTGCAACAGCCGCCACGGCACGCCGCGCTGATCCGCGAGGTCTGCCTGCATGTCGACGGTGTGCCGGTGGTCTATGCCCGCAGCGTACTGCCGCTGACCTCGCTGACCGGCGCCAACCGTGTGCTGGGTCATATGGCACGCCGGTCACTGGGGGCCGAACTGTTCCGCCGTCCACGGGCACGCCGCTGCGCGGTCTGGGCCGCCACCTTCCCGCCCGGGGCATTGCCCGTGGCGGCCGGTGATACGCCGGTATGGGGGCGCCAGTCCCTGTTCCGCAAGCGCGGCAAGCCGCTGCTGGTCGCCGAGGTGTTCCTGCCCGCGCTGTGGCCACTCAGCGATCACGCCGCCCGTTCCTAAGACGGGTTCGGGGCACCTGCTACCCCGGGCACCCGTGCTTCTTTATCATGGCGTCTCACTTCGCTGCTTTACCGCTACGAGATCACAAGGACGCCCATGCTCGACGCTCTGCAACACCGCGCCCCCCGCCTCTGGCCCTGGCTGCAACTGATGCGTCTGGACCGGCCCATCGGCACCCTGCTACTGCTCTGGCCGACACTGTGGGCGGTGTGGATTGCCGGGGCAGGCAGCCCGTCGGCGCGCACCATCATCGTCTTTACGCTGGGCGTGATCGTGATGCGCGCGGCAGGCTGCGTCATCAACGACTACGCTGATCGCCACTTCGATGGCCATGTGGCGCGCACGCAGGCGCGCCCGTTGGCCACCGGGGCCTTGCGCGGGCGCGATGCGCTGATGCTGTTTGCCGGGTTGATGGCCATTGCGCTGATCCTGGTCTTGCAGCTCAACCGCTTCACCTTCTATCTGGCCTTCGGTGGGGCGGCGCTGGCCATCATCTATCCGTTCATGAAGCGCTTTACCTTCCTGCCGCAGCTGTTCCTGGGCGCCGCCTTTGCCTGGGCGATTCCGATGGCCTTTGCCGCTGAAACGGAAGCCGTGCCGGCAGCGGCCTGGCTGATCTTTGTCGCCAAGCTGCTGTGGACAGTGGCCTACGACACCCAGTACGCCATGTGTGACCGGGAAGACGACCTGAAGGTGGGCATCAAGAGCACCGCCATCCTGTTCGGGGAGGCCGACCGGCTGATCATCGGGGTGCTGCAGGCGCTGACCCTGTGGCCGCTGTGGTTGCTGGGCCGGGGGCTGGATTTCGGCTGGACCTGGTATCTCGGGCTGGCCGTGGCGGCCGGGCTGTTCGTCTATCAGCAGTGGCTGATTCGCGAGCGCCAGCCCGACGGCTGCTTCCGGGCCTTCCTGAATAACCAGTGGGTCGGCGCCGCGCTGTTTGCCGGGCTGTGGCTGCAGTATCTCTAGGGAACCCAGCCATACCCCCAATCGCGCCACTGTCATATGCTTGTCATGAAACGGCCATCTAATGGGCGCATGTACAAGCCAGAGCAGACGCTGTCATGAGCAAGCACACCCTACTGATCGTGGACGATGAGCCGGCCATCCGGGAGATGGTTGCCGTGGCCCTGGAAATGGCCGACTTCGATGTACTGGAGGCCGACAATGCCCAGCGCGCCCACGAGATCATTGTCGATGAGCGCCCGGCCCTGATCCTGCTGGACTGGATGCTGCCTTCGGTGAGCGGTATCGAACTGGCGCGCCGCCTCAAACGCGACGAGACCACCAGCGAAATCCCCATCATCATGCTCACGGCCAAGAGCGAGGAAGACAACAAGATCCAGGGGCTGGACGTGGGGGCGGATGACTACATCACCAAGCCGTTCTCCACCCGCGAACTGATTTCCCGCATCAAGGCCGTGCTGCGCCGCAGCAGCGCGGCGGCCGCCGACAAGGCCATCGAGGTCGACGGTCTGTGTCTGGACCCGGTCAGCCACCGCATCACCGCCAACGACGAGCCGGTGGACATGGGCCCCACCGAATACCGCCTGCTGGAGTTCTTCATGAGCCACCAGGAGCGCGCCTATTCCCGTACCCAACTGCTGGACCAGGTGTGGGGTGCCAACGTCTATGTCGAGGACCGCACCATCGACGTGCACATTCGCCGCCTGCGCAAGGCGCTGGCGCCGTACGACTTCGACCGCTTTATCCAGACGGTGCGCGGCACCGGCTACCGGTTTTCGACCAAGACCGCCCGCGCCTGATTCCGGTGCAGTCAGGCTGCAAACGGATTGCAACCATTGACGTACAATAGCGGGCACCCGACCCGCATGGAGAGTCAGCCGGTGACCCCCACCGTTCGCCAGGAGCTTCGCCGCATCGCCCTGTTCGTACTGGCCGGTGCAGGCCTGTCGCTGATGCTGGACAGCCTCTGGCCGGTGCTGCTGGCCGCACTCCTCTGTCTGGCGTTCAACCTGCGCCAGTTGATGCGCCTGAGTCACTGGGTCGTGAGCTACGAGCAGGGCAAGCCGCCGCCGGAAAGCCGGGGCGCCTGGGGCGACCTGTTCGACCGGCTGTATCATCTGTTGCGGCGCGAGAAAGCCGCCCGCGATGAGCTGGAATTCCTGATTACCCGGGCCGAAACCTCGATCACCGCCCTGCGCGATGCCATCGTCGTGGTTGATCGCCAGGGGCGGATCGAATACTGGAACCGTGCGGCAGACCGGCTGCTGGGTTTCAAGGCACCGCATGACAAGCAGCAGACGCTGACCAACCTGATCCGCGACCCACGCTTTGCTGCGTATCTCAAGGAAGGCCACTTCGACCATCCTCTGACGCTGCCATCGCCGAACGATGAACACCGCATGCTGGAATTCACCATCACCCGCTTCGGGGCGGGAGATTGGCTGGTCATCGTGCGTGACGTGACCCGGCTGCATAACCTGGAGCAGATGCGCAAGGATTTCGTAGGCAACGTCAGCCATGAACTGAAAACGCCGCTGACCGTGCTCAAGGGCTATCTGGAAACCCTGCTGGATTCGACTCCCGCCGAGCAGAAACGCGTCCACCGTGCGCTGATCCAGATGAACCAGCAAAGCCAGCGCATGGAAGCGCTGGTCAACGACTTGCTGCTGCTGGCGCGCCTGGAAGGCACCGAGGTCGAACACGACAGCGAACGGCAGGCGCTGGCGCCGATGTTGCGCCGACTGCGCCAGGATGCCCTGGCCATGGCGCCGGACAAGCAGCAGGACGTGCAGCTGGAAGTGGCGCCCGGCGCCGGGCTGCTGGGCAATGGCGCCGAGCTGCACAGCGCCTTCGCCAATCTGGTCACCAACGCCGTCAAATACACCCCCGCAGGCGGCCATATCCGCATCCGCTGGTGGGAAGATGATGCGGGCGGCCACCTGTCCGTCAGCGACGACGGCGTCGGCATTGAAGCCCGACATATTCCGCGCCTGACCGAGCGCTTCTACCGACCGGACTCCAGTCGCGTGACCGAGACCGGCGGCACCGGGCTCGGCCTGGCCATCGTCAAGCATGTGCTGTTACGCCACGACGGCCAGCTGGACATTCACAGCACGCCCGGTCGGGGCAGCACCTTCACCTGCCACTTTCCCGGCCACCGGCTGGCCAGCGAAGCGCCCATCGCCTCAGGCTCGGCATGACCTTGCTGCCGTGGTTCTTTTTCATCGCCATCCTGTTTGCCGCTGTCGGGCATGCGGGCGCCTCTGGCTATCTGGCCGTCATGGCGCTGTACGGCATCCCGCCCGAGGTGATGCGCCCGGCGGCGCTGATCATGAACATCGGCGTCGCCAGCATCGCGGCCGTGCGTTATCTGCGGGCGGGGCTCTTCAATGCGCGTCTGTTCTGGCCGCTGGCCCTGTCGGCCGTGCCCATGGCTTTCGTCGGCGGCCTGCTGACACTGCCCGCCGCCGGATATCGGCCCCTGGTCGCGCTGGTGCTGGTGTGGGCGGCACTGCAGCTATGGCGCCACCCGGCGGACCCCCCCGCCGCCGCGATACGTACCCCCGCCCTGCCCCTGCTGCTCGGCAGCGGGGCGGCACTGGGCCTGCTGTCCGGGTTGACCGGCGTGGGTGGCGGTATCTTCCTGAGCCCGCTGCTCCTGCTCGGCCGATGGAGCCGCACACGCGAGGTGTCCGGCGTGGTGGTGCTGTTCGTGCTGTGCAATTCCCTGGCCGGGCTGGCCGGTGTGCTGGCCAGCGGCACCCCGCTCCCCGGGCAGGCCGCCCTCTGGGCGCTGGCCGCCGCTGCGGGCGGTTTGCTGGGCGCCGAGCTGGGCGCGCGGCGCCTGGGCGTGCCGCTCATTCGGCGTCTGCTGGCGCTGGTGCTGCTGGTGGCCGCCTTCAAGATGTCCGGGCTATGACCTGCTATGCTCGGGAGACGCAGGACGTCATAAGGAGTGCGGTGTGTACCGAACCGGGAATGTGCCATGGAACCAGAGGCTGACCGCGCTACTGCTACTGTCATCACTGACCACACCCGTCGCCCTCGCTGCCGCCACAGAGCCGCTGGAGAACGGGCGACCACCGATTGATACTGACGCCGCACTGCGTGCCATCCGTCAGGCGGATTTCGCGGAACCCATTTATGTGGAATCCCGCGAAGACAACAACCAGGTGCAGGGCGGTATCTATGTCCTCATCGACACGCCCTTCAAGACCCTGCGCGAAAAGCTGGCCGACAAGCGCAGCTGGTGCGAAATCATCTTCCTGCACTTCAACATCAAGGCGTGTGTGCTGGACATGAAAAGCGATCCCACCCGCGTCAGCATCTACAGCGGTCGTCTCTATTACCAGAGCCCGGAAGAGGCCACGCGTAACGACTATGTGTTTGAAGCCTTCAGCTTTCGCGATAACTACCTGAACACCGTCCTGCACGGCCCGGACGGCCCCTTCGGCACCCGCGATTACCGCATTGTCATTCAGGCAGTGCCGGTGGACGAGCACACCACGCTGGCGCATGTCAGCTATTCATTGCATTACAACATGGTGACCCGGGTGGCCCAGCGCGTCTATTTCGCCTCGGCCGGGCGGCACCGTATCGGCTTCAGCCGCGAAGGGACCGACAATACCCCGGTGCGCGGCGTACGCGGCATGGTCGAACGCAACACCATGCGCTTCTATCTGGCGCTGGAGGCCTTCCTGGGCGCCCCCGAACCGAACCAGCGCGACGAACGGCTGGAACGCTGGCACACGCTGACCCTGCAGTATCCGGACCAGCTCAAGGAGCTCGACCTTGAGACCTACCTCGACTACAAAAGCAAGGAGCGCGCGCACCAGGACAACCTGCAGAAAAATGCCGACCGAGGCGAGGGCTAGCGCCGGGTCACAACATCCACGCCAATGCCGTTCGGGTCCAGCACACTGAAATGACGATCGCCCCAGTCTTCATCACGCAGGCTGACGGCGATCGGCACGTCCAGCGCCATGATACGGGTGTGCTCGGCATCCACGTCCGCGACATCAAGTGTCAACCAGAGACCCTGGCCGGGATAGGCGCCGCGAAAAGGCACGGCCTGCTGCGGCAGGTCCGGCAGCATGAAACCCAATTCGCTGTCCCCCAGCCGCAACACAACACACCAGTCTTCATCGAACAGCACCTCCGCGCCGAACAGCCGCACGTAAAAATCCCGGCTTTCGCGCACCTTCTTTGTGATTACACCGCACCACAGATGCATGGCAACGCTCCTGCACATCCTCAGAGCCGACAGTATGGCTAGCGGGCGGCCTGCCCGGCTTGAACAAACGCGACATGGTCCCGTCGCAGGGTGGCCGGCGTCACGCCCAGCAATTGGCGACAGGCGCGATTCATGTGGCTCTGGTCGGTATAACCCACCGCCAGAGCAATGTCTGCGAGGGATCGTTGCTGATCCGTGATCAGCCACCGCGCCAGACGACGTACCCGGCGAATACTGGCCAGCGTCTGCAGTGACACCCCCACCTGCTCCCGAAACAGGCGCTGCAGCTGACGCGCGCCGACCGCGCTGTCGGCCAGCAGGGTCTGAACAGCCAGCCCCTGGCGGAGCCCGGATAACGCCTTGTCGACATGCCCTGCCTGAACAGGGCAGCCCGCCAATGGCTGCATCAGCGCCTGATCCAGGCGCGCCGCCAGCTGGTCCGGAGACTCCCTGTGCACTGCCTCGGCCAGTGCCTCAAAAGGCAGGCAGACATGCCCGGCAGCGGGTATCGCGGTATCAGTCAGGTTATCAAGGGGCAGATCGAGCAGATGCCGGGCCTGGCCGGGAGCAAAGCAGACCCCCAGATAGGTCGTGCCCGCATCAAGCGCCACAGGACAAGGCGCCGTGCTGGTGCCGTATAAATGCACCTGCCAATGTGTTGCCGAGACCTTAAATACCAGATCAACACAACCATCCGGCAACACAGGGTAGCTGTCAGCAGTGACCGAATGGCTGATCCAGTAGTGGCTGACCCAGGGACGCAAGAAGTGGACACTCGGCAACAGCAGCATGGCATCGGCCTCGGTGAGTGTGCTCAGTAGTGCGGTGGAATCTCGTCTTCCGGCCGCTGCAATGTCTTGACCACATCGGACATAGTGTTCAGATGCTCGATCAGGCTGCGGCAGGCTTTTTCCAGTTGGTCGATCTGTTGTTGCTGGCGTGCCACCACGCCATTGAGCGCCTGCACCAGATCTTCCTGGTAGGCGAGTTTGGTTTCGATATCCACCAGACGGTCATCGTCCATGGGCAGGCCTCCCGTTGCCTGATCGGTCAGAAGTCAGTCAGCGCCATTATGCCTGAGCAAGGGTTGGCCTGCGGCATGGTTTGCCGGTATATTGCGATCCGTTCCGGGGGAGTAGTCGCTGCCTCGATCGTATTGCAGAGAGCCGTCAACATACTTGCCCCACAGGGCATGGCGTCTCTACCCCGTCGGCCACGGCCGCCGGGACTGACAAGACCCGGGACACAGGCACCGCTCCGGCGGGACGGGGGCCTGTGTCCCGTGTCTCTCGTACAGTCCCGCCTCTGGATAGATCATCATGCTGGCCGAAGCCTTTGTCATCTCTACCGCGCTGATTGCTATCGGTGAAATCGGCGACAAGACACAACTCCTCTCGTTCGCCCTGGCCCAGCGCTATCGCGCACCCTGGCTGATTCTGGCCGGCATCCTGCTGGCCACCTTGCTGAACCACGGCCTGTCGGTCTGGCTGGGCGCCGCATTGGCCGGGCTGTTACCCACACAGGTGCTGATCTGGCTGCTGGGTGGCAGCTTCATTCTGCTGGGCCTGTGGATGCTTATCCCGGACAAGGACGAGGAGGTCGGCAACGGTCGCCGCTGGGGCGCCTTTACCGCCGCCTTTGTGCTGTTCTTTCTGGCGGAGATTGGCGACAAGACCCAGGTGGCCACCATCGCCCTGGCGGCACGCTTCCCCGAGGACTACTGGGCCGTGCTCAGCGGCTCCACCCTGGGCATGGTGGCCGCCAATGTGCCGGTGATCTGGCTTGGCGCCCGCCTGACCAGCCCGCGCATCGAAACCTGGGCCCACCGCATCAGCGCCGCCCTGTTCATCCTGTTCGGGGTGCTGACGCTAACGGGGTTGTGACCTCAAAGCGCTCGCTGGTTGACGCGGGCCATCAGTTGTTCGGCGCTTTCCTTGCGCTCGGAGTAGCGGTCAGTGAAATAATCCACGCGGTCGCGCGTCAGCAGGGTGAACTTCATCAGCTCCTCCATGACATCCACGATGCGATCGTAGAAGGGGGACGGCTTCATGCGATCGTTGGCGTCGAACTCCAGATACGCCTTGGGGACCGACGACTGGTTCGGAATCGTCAGCATGCGCATCCAGCGCCCCAGCACGCGCAGCTGATTCACCGCGTTGAACGATTGCGAGCCACCACACACCTGCATCACCGCCAGGGTCTTGCCCTGGGTCGGGCGCACGGCACCCAGCGACAATGGAATCCAGTCGATCTGCGCCTTCATGATGCCGGTCATGGCGCCATGGCGTTCCGGCGAGCACCAGACCATGCCTTCGCTCCAGCTCACCATCTCGCGCAGCTCGGCCACTTTCGGGTGGCTGGCGTCTTCGCTGTCCGGCAATGGCAGACCGGACGGATCGAAGAGGCGCGTCTCAGCCCCCATGGTCTCCAGCAAACGCGCGGCTTCTTCCGTCACCAGGCGACTGAAAGACCGTTGCCGCAACGAGCCGTAGAGCAACAGGATGCGCGGCTTGTGTTGGCCGGGCGCGGCCGCGAAAACCTGTTCGTTATCCGGCAGCCGGAAGCTGTCACTCGCCAGATTGGGCAACTCTGCATTACTCATGCTCTCTTACTCCTTCAACGACACCCTTGCCGGATACCGACGGCGCGCCGTCGAACCAGTGACGGGTGCGGTTGGCAAACGCCACCAGGGTGAGCATGACCGGCACTTCCACCAGCACGCCCACTACGGTCGCCAGCGCGGCGCCGCTGTGCAGACCAAACAGGGAGATCGCCACAGCGACCGCCATCTCGAAAAAATTGGACGTGCCGATCAGCCCCGCCGGCGCCGCCACATTGTGCGGCAGCTTGAGCGCCCTGGCGCCGCCATAGGCGATAATGAACACGCCATAGCTCTGTATCAGCAGCGGCACAGCAATCAGCAGAATAACGAAGGGGTCACTGACAATGGTCGGTGCCTGCAAGCCAAACAACAGCACCACGGTGCCGACCAGCCCCATGATGGACAGCGGCTTTACCCGGGACAGGAACAGGTTGACGCCGTTGACACCTCCCCGTTGGGTGAGCAGGCGGCGCGTATAGACACCGGCAATCAACGGCAGCACCACATACAGGCCCACCGAGAGCAGCAGGGTTTCCCAGGGCACCGTGATGTCGGTCATGCCCAGCAGCAACGCCGCCAGCGGCGCAAACGCAAAGATCATGATGATGTCGTTGATCGACACCTGCACCAAGGTGTAATTCGGATCACCCTTGGTGAGCTGGCTCCAGACAAACACCATGGCGGTACAGGGGGCAACGCCCAGCAGGATCATGCCCGCGATATATTCCGTGGCGGAAGCCGGATCAACCAGATCGGCAAACAGCACACGGAAGAACAGCCAGCCCAGAGCGGCCATGGTGAAGGGCTTGATCAGCCAGTTCACCACCAGCGTCAGCCAGATGCCCTGAGGGCGTTTGCGGATATCCTTGATGGCGGTGAAATCCACTTGCACCATCATCGGGTAGATCATCGCCCAGATCAGCACCGCCACGACCAGGTTGACGTGGGCGTATTCGATCCCCGCCACGGCAGAAAATACGCCGGGCATCGCCAGCCCGAGACTGATGCCGACCAGAATGCCCAGCCCGACCCAGACGCTCAGAAAACGTTCGAAAACACCCATCAGTCGCACCGCCGTTGAATATCATCCAGCTCATGCGCCAGTTGTTCGGTGGTCATCTCATCCAGGGGCAACGACAGCAGGCGGCTGATGCGGCAATGCATCTGCTGGTAGGTCAACTCGAAAGCGCGATCAATCACCGCCTGTTCGCCCTCGACATGGGCCGGGTCCGGCACACCCCAGTGGGCCTTCAGGGTCTGGCCCAGCCAGATCGGGCAGCTCTCACCCGCAGCGTTGTCGCACACGGTGATGACCAGATCGAAATCCTGACCCTCGAAAGCGTCCCAGGAATCCGAGGTCGGATGGGCCATGGGCACGTCATGACGTGCCAACACGGCCAGCGCATTGGCATTCACCTTGCCGGTGGGCTGGCTGCCCGCGCTGAGCGCCTGAATCCGGCCCTCGCCCAGGTGATTGGCCAGGCCTTCGGCAATGATCGAGCGACAGGAATTGCCGGTGCACAGAAACAGAATACGCAGGGGTAACGGCATGACGCCTCCTCAGGCGGTGGTGACGACGGGGCAGCAGCCCTCGGCGCGGGTCATCAGGTCGGTATTCGCCTCGGCAGCAGCCCGGCACAGCTCGTCGAGCACCCGCGCCGCCCAGCCGGGCAGGCCCGGGTTGAGGCGGTAGTGCACCCACTGCCCGGCCCGACGGTCGCTGACCAGGCCACACTGACGCAGCTGGGCCAGATGCCGGGATACGGTGGACTGCGGCAAGGCCAGCGCGCTGACCAGATCACAGACACACAGCTCGCCAAACCGGTGCAACAGCAACATGGCGCGCAGGCGCGTGTCGTCGCCGAGGCATTTGCACAGCATGGCCGGGGTGAGTGACAGGGCTGTGGCGGGCATGGCGGTTCCTGCGGGTCGGGCATGACATCCATATATTCGGATAAGCGGATATATATGTCAAACCCGGGGGGAAGTGAAGCAGATCCAGGCGGGTGGGGCCGGGCTTCGCTCAGCCCAGCCCCACCTACGCGAGAACAGGTCGCGGTCGGGCTATTTGCCGTTGCGGACCTGTTCCTGCATTTTCTCGCTGCTGATGTGGCGCACATCCTTGCCCTGTACCAGGTACACCACCTGCTCACAGATATTGCGGGCGTGGTCGCCGATACGCTCCAGCGAACGCAGTGTCCACATGACGTTCAGCACGCGGGTAATGGAGCGCGGGTCTTCCATCATGAAGGTCACCAGCGAACGCATGGCGCTGCGGTATTCCAGATCCACCGTGTCGTCTTCGGCAGCCACTTCCACGGCCTTGTCCACATCGAAGCGGGCAAAGGCATCCAGCGCGTCGTGCAGCATACGGCGCACATGGTTGCCGATATGGCGTGCTTCCACGTAACCGCGCGGCGACTCACCCTCTTCTGCCAGCTGGATCGCCAGACGGGCGATCTTGGCCGACTCATCACCAATGCGTTCCAGATCGGCCACCGCCTTGGAAATGGCCACGATCATGCGCAGGTCGGAGGCCGCAGGCTGACGCAGCACGATGATCCGCGAGCATTCCTCGTCGATCATCATCTCCAGCTTGTTGATGCGGTCCTCCACCAGCAGGACGTTTTCGGCCAGACCGGAGTCGCCCTTGAGCAAGGCATCCAGAGAATCGGCCGCCTGCTTTTCCACCAGCCCGCCCATCTCCATGAGGTGATTGCGCACGGTGGACAGGTCCTTGTTGAAGGCCTGGGAAATATGATGCTGATAAGTATCCTTGTCCATGATCCGCTCTCTCTGTCAGGCCGGCTCAGCCGTAACGGCCGGTAATGTAGTCTTCGGTCCGCTTTTTCGACGGGTTCGTGAACAGCGAATCGGTGTCGCTGTACTCCACCAGTTCCCCCATGTACATGAAGGCAGTGTAATCGGACACCCGCGCTGCCTGCTGCATGTTGTGGGTCACGATAACGATGGTGTACTGCTCTTTCAGTTCGTTGATCAGCTCTTCGATCTTCAGTGTCGAAATCGGGTCCAGCGCCGAGGCGGGCTCGTCCAGCAGGATCACTTCCGGCTCGATGGCAATGGCCCGGGCGATCACCAGACGCTGTTGCTGACCACCGGAAAGACCGAAGGCGTTGTCGTCCAGTCGATCCTTGACCTCTTCCCACAGGGCGGCACCGCGCAGGGACTTCTCCACCACTTCATCCAGAATGCGCTTCGACTTCACCCCTTGCAGGCGCAGACCATAGGCGACGTTTTCATAGATGGTTTTCGGGAAAGGATTCGGCTTCTGGAACACCATGCCGATAGAGCGGCGCAGTTCCGCCACATCCACACCCCGGGCATAAATATCCCGATCGTCCATCAGTATCTTGCCTTCAATGCGGCAGATGTCCACCAGATCGTTCATGCGGTTGAAGCAACGCAGCAGCGTCGACTTGCCACAACCGGACGGCCCGATAAACGCCGTCACCTTCTTCTCGGGAATCTGCAGATTGATATCCTTGAGCGCCTGATCCTTTGCATAGAAAAGATTCAGATGCTGGACATCCAGCTTGATGGTCTCGTTGGCCAGGCTCAGGTGCGGCGCATCGCTCTTGCGCAGCTCGCCGGCGTTGAAACCGTGGGTAATATGCTCGCGTGAGGTCATGGCCTTGTTCCCGTTCTGTTCGCTGTTTTCGTCTGACATATCAATTCTCCCCGGCAACCTTAGTCCGACTCGGCGCGGTATTTTTCGCGCAGGCGGTTACGGATACTGATTGCCGTCAGGTTCAGCACCACAATGATCCCCACCAGCACCAGTGCGGTGGCATATACCAGCGGACGGGCCGCCTCGGCGTTCGGGCTCTGGAAGCCCACATCATAGATGTGAAAGCCCAGATGCATGATCTTGCGATCCAGATGAATGAAGGGGAAGTAGCTGTCGATCGGCAGTGTTGGCGCCAGCTTCACCACACCCACCAGCATCAGGGGCGCCACTTCGCCGGCAGCGCGCGCAATCGCCAGAATCATGCCGGTCATCATGGCGGGTGTGGCCAGCGGTACGACCACGCGCCACAGGGTCTCTGCCTTGGTGGCACCCAGGGCCAGCGAGCCCTGGCGAATGGTGCTGGGAATGCGTGACAGCCCTTCTTCGGTGGACACAATCACCACCGGCAGGGTCAGCAAGGCCAGGGTCAGCGACGCCCACATCAGGCCGGGCGTACCGAAGGTCGGTGACGGCAATGATTCCGGATAGAACACCTGGTCGATGCTGCCCCCGATGGTGTAGACGAAGAAGCCCAGACCGAACACCCCGTACACAATCGACGGCACGCCTGCCAGGTTGTAGACCGAGATACGAATGGCCTTGAGCACCGGCCCCTGCCGGGCATACTCGCGCAGATAGATTGCCGCCAGCACACCGAAAGGCGTCACCACCAGGCTCATCAGGAACACCATGGTCACGGTACCGAAGATGGCCGGGAAGATGCCCCCTTCCGTGTTCGCCTCGCGCGGATCACCGCTCATGAATTCCCAGAAGCGATCCACGTAATTGGCCACCTTGCCGAACAGCGACAACTGGTTGGGCTGCGTGGCCCGCACGATGTCACGCAAGCTGATCAGCACTTCCTGCCCATCTCCGGTGCGCGCCACCAGGGTGTCACGACTTGCTTCGGCGATCAGCCGGTCCAGGCGGTCCTGGACCACCGCATATTCGTCGTCCAGTCCCTGACGGCCGCTTTCCAGCTCCGCAATGCGTCTGGCCTGCTCCTCTTCCGAGAGCCGTTCGTTCAGCTGCACACGACGGATGCCAAGACGGATCTGCTCCATACGGTGGTTGATATCACCGATTTCCACCCGCTCGATATGCCGGATCTCATCGCGGATGGACAGGGCACGACGCATACGTTCGCGCAGCGCGGGGATCACGTCGGCGCCTTCCGCCACAACCTGACCTGCCTCGCGGATAGCCACGGGCACGCCATAGAAGTTGCCCCACTCGCGCCGCTCCAGCACGATGGCGTCTTTCGGTCGGGTCATCTCGCCCATGGCGGGTTGCAGATACCACATGAAATCGCGACTGGTGACGTCGCGGTTACCGCGTTTGATCAGATACCGGGTTACCAGATCATCCGGCTGCGCCAGATCCGGGCGGCCGGAATCAATCACGATCGTGCCCGCCAGCGTCTGGCTGCGCACCACTTCACCCATCACGACTTCCCGGGTGCCGTCACGCTGTGTGTACTCGAACTGAACGATTTCAGCGGGCCAGAAATGCGACAGGCCACGGATGGCAATCAGCCCCAGCAGACCGGCCACCATCACGATGCTCAGCGCCACGGCCCCGCCATTCAGCCAGATCCAGGGGGTACCGCTCTTGAACCAGGATTGCTTGGTGCTCATAAGGGCCCCCGATTACAGATTGCTGTAGCGTGCGCGCAAGCGCTGGCGCACGATTTCAGCAATGGTGTTGACGATAAAGGTCATGGTCAGTAGCACCAGCGCCGCCAGGAACAACACGCGGAAGTGCGTGCTGCCCACTGCGGTTTCCGGCAGTTCCACCGCCACGTTGGCGGACAGGGTGCGCATGCCTTCGAAGATGTTGAAGTTGACGACCGGGCTGTTGCCGGTGGCCATCACCACAATCATGGTTTCTCCCACCGCACGACCGAAGCCGATCATCACCGCCGAGAAGATGCCCGGGCTGGCTGTGGGCAACACCACACCCATTACCGTCTGCCACGCCGTGGCACCGAGGGCCAGTGACCCTTGCGTCAGATGCCGGGGCACGTTGAACACCGCGTCTTCGGCAATCGAGAAGATCGTCGGGATCACCGCAAAGCCCATGGCGATACCCACCACCAGGGCGTTGCGCTGGTCGTAGGTAATACCCTGGTCCGTAAACCACTGGCGCATCGAACCATCGAAGAACCAGAGCTGGATATAGGGGCTGCTGGCGACGCAGATCCAGCCGATGACCAGCACCACCGGGACCAGCGTGGCCGCTTCCCAGCCCGGCGGAATGTAGTTCTTGTAGTGTTGCGGCAGGCGGAACCAGACATAGCCCGCCAGCAGCATGCCCAGGGGCAACCCGAACAGCATGGTGAACACCACGGGCAGGTTGTCTTCAACAAACGGCGCCAGCCACAGGCCGGCCAGAAAACCGAGAATCACCGTGGGCAGGGCTTCCATGATTTCGATGGTCGGCTTGACCACCCCGCGCATGCGCGGGGTCATGAAGTAGGCCGAGTAGATGGCCCCCATGACCGCCACCGGCATGGCAATCAGCATGGCGAAGAAGGCCGCCTTGAGAGTGCCGACGGTCAGCGGCACCAGGCTCATCTTCGGTTCGAATTCATCCGACGCCGAGGAGGCCTGCCAGACGTATTCCGGCTCACCGCGACCTTCGTACCAGACGCGCTGCCACATGGCGCGGAACGACACTTGCGGATGTCGATTTTCTACAAGATGCGGATGCACCCCACCGCTGGTATCCGTGACCAGCATACGACCATTGATGGGTGAGATGGCGATGGCCGAGATGGGCCCATCCAGCACCCGCTCGCGCAACAGGGTGCGGCTTGAGGTAGCAAAGTGAATGCCGAGCGTGCCGTCTTTCGCGCCACTGAGAAAGCCCTTGCGCGTGTATTCGGAATCGATGGCCGTTACCGGGCTTCTATGGCCCACGAAATCACGGATACGGCTCAGCGCATACGCGTTGTTCTCATCCCGGATCAGGAACCATTGCGACAGGGAACCGTCCGATCCGCCCACGATCAGGGAGACCGTACCGGCCAGAAACGAAATGGCCGTGATGCCCCCTTCCCGCACCGCGCGCACCCGTTGCACCATGCTCGGCGAATTGATCGTGGAGATGTCGTAGTAGGCGAGGTAACCGGTCGGATCAGCAATGAAGACATTGCGCTGGCTACCGTCCACAAGAATGCGGCTGATCTCGCCAGGATAGGCCGGCATTTCAGCCCGGCTGGCCGTAACCTGCACGTCTCCGGAGAAGATGTTGCGCTGCGTGCGGTAGGCATTCACCAGCAGGCGGCCATCGGCCGTCTGTGCTACGGCAACGGTGCCGCGCCGCCCTTCCTGCACCGCCACATGAATCAACGCTTCGCCCAGGTCATCCACCACGATCGGCGCCTCACCGAGCGGATAAGTCAGTTTCGGCACCGTGACCCGCGTCCCTTCCGGGTAGGTCAGCTCATACTCGACTTTGGCGACCACGATCTCACCGGTATCCAGACCGAACGCCAGCAAACCGTCACGCTTCTCCCCCTGGCCGAAGCTGGTGACTGTCGCGCCGTCAGGAATCGGCACCTGGAACGCCGAATGAAAACCACCGGCATCCGCGTCGAAGAAGATCACCCGACCGTCGCGGGTCACCTGCATGCCGATTTCCTGGTAGCGGTCCAGCGTCAGGTGCACGGTTTCCGCGTGCGGCCCCCCTTCCGGCAGGCTGTAACCGATCTGGGCCTCAATGGACGCGGGCCGCAGCAGCGGCGCCACTTCACTGAACAGGTAGACGAAGATGAGGGCCAGCGCACCCACCACGCCCAGCCCGGCCATTGAAATCCCGAAAGCGGAGAGTTTGTCGTTGATCGCCCGGCGGCGGCGCTGTTTCTTGCGCGCCTCGGCGTCCGGCAACAGGTGGCGAAAGCCACTGGAGGCCGGTGCACTGGCGTTGGAAGAATCCGTCATAAGTAGGGTCCGGCAAGCTGAATCCGAGCCCCGGAGACTAGACCTCTTAAATGACAGCAATGTGACAAACGATCTGGAGGTGAAAAAGGGGTCCGTATTGTCGGACAGGCGGGGCACTGCCTATGGCAGGGTCTGTCACGGAAAGGCCCCATAGAAAAAGGCGCCGGACCCACCGGCGCCTTCCCAGCCTTCTCTTTTCAGATCAGGACCTTACAGACCCAGCGCCTTGCGGTGCTTGGCGGCTTCGGCTTCCGGCAGCGGCACGTAGCCGTCACGGACCACCACTTCCTGACCTTCCTTCGAGAGCACCAGCCTGATGAACTCGCGGGTGATCGGGTCCAGCTCACCATTCGGCGCCTTGTTCACGTACACGTACAGGAAGCGGGCCAGCGGGTAGTCACCGGTGGCGGCGTTTTCTGCGGTGGTGTCAGCGAACGGCATGCCTGCTTCACGCGCCAGCGGCACGGTGCGCACGCCAGAGGTGATGTAGCCGATGCCGGAGTAACCGATACCGTTGAGAGATTCGGCCACGCCCTGCACTACCGCAGAGGAACCCGGCTGCTCGTTCACGCTGGCCTTGAAGTCACCGTCACACAGGGCGTTCTGGCGGAAGTAACCGTAGGTACCGGATACCGCGTTACGGCTGTAGACCGTGAAGTCACGGTTGGCCCAGGCGCCGGTCAGACCCAGCTGGCCCCAGCGGGTGATGTCTTCGCTGTAACCACAGCGACGGGTGGAGGAGAACACCGCATCCACCTGCGCCAGCGTCATGCCTTCAATCGGGTTGTCCTTGTTCACATACACGGCCACCATGTCGATGGCCACCGGTACGGCGTAAGGCTTGTAGCCGTGACGGTTTTCGAAGGACTGGATTTCCGAGTCACGCATGGCGCGGCTCATCGGCGCCAGGTTGGCGGTCCCTTCGGTGATGGCCGGCGGTGCCGTGGAAGAACCGGCGCCCTGCACCTGCACACGCACGTTCGGGTAGAACTTGTTGAATTCCTCGGCCCACAGGGTCATGAGGTTGTTCAGGGTGTCGGAACCGATGCTGTTCACGTTACCGGAAACACCGCCCACGCGCTGGTACGCCGGCAGTTTCGGGTCGACATCCGCAACGGCGAAGCCGCTGAAGGTGGTGGTAATGGCTACCGCGGCTGCGGTGAACGCGTTACGCAGTTTCATACTGTTCTCCAGGTTTCCCCAATTTGTCAGGTTCGCAGTCTTCCTGCGCCTGAAGCGGGACTATAGGGGCCCATTGTGACTATTCCATGACATCGGCGGCGATTTAATGAGCAGCCTGCTGCGGCTATACTGCGCGGCCCGGCCAACGGGGAAACAGCCAGACAGGCAGGCGGGAGATCGAATGTGACGGGGTGGCAGAATACAGCACAGCACCTGCTGCGCGGCTGCGAGGCCTGCAGCCTGGTGGTGGGTCGCCTGGTGAGTTGGCTGGCGCTGGCCGTGGTACTGGTGATGATGACCAGCGTGGTGCTGCGCTACGGCTTTGGCATCGGCAGCATCGCCCTGCAGGAGTCCGTTCTGTATCTGCACGCCACCCTGTTCGTGCTGGGCGCAGGCTACACCCTGGCCCGCAACGACCATGTCCGTGTCGACATCTTCTACCAGCGCATGAGCAGCCTGGCCCGCGCCCGGATCGACCTGCTCGGCAGCCTGCTGCTGTTGCTGCCGCTGGCCATCACCCTGTTCGTCATGAGTCTGGATTATGTGCAGGTCAGCTGGACCCGCCGCGAAGGCTCGGCGGAAGCCGGGGGCCTGCCCTATCTCTATCTGTTCAAGAGCCTGCTGCTGGTGCTGCCCGTGGTGCTGTGCATACAGGGCCTTGCGGAAGCACTGCGCGCCCTGCTGACCCTGACCGGCGGCGAACCGCCCGCGCGAGGCGATCACTGATGGAATGGATCGCCCTGCTGCTGTTTGTCAGTGTCTGCCTGGTACTGATGGCCGGGTACCCGGTGGCGTTCACCCTGGGCGGCGTCGCGCTGCTGTTCGCCTTTGCCGGCATCCTGCTCGGCGTCTTCGACGCCAGCGAACTGGGCCTGTTGCCCAATCGCCTGTTCGGCATCCTGAGCAACAGCACACTGATCGCCGTGCCGCTGTTCGTGTTCATGGGCATGATGCTGGAGAAGTCACGCATCGCGGAGCACCTGTTGCGCACGCTGGCGCGGCTGTTTGGCCCACTGCCCGGCGGCCTGGCCATTGCTGTGGTGGCGGTGGGCGCCCTGCTGGCCGCCAGCACCGGCATCGTCGGCGCCACCGTCGTCACCCTGGGGCTGCTGGCGCTGCCCACCATGGTGCGCCAGGGCTACCGGCCGGACATGGCCAGCGGCCTGATCTGCGCCACCGGCACACTGGGCCAGATGATCCCGCCGTCCATCGCCCTGGTGCTGCTGGGCGACGTGCTCAGCACCGCCTATCAACAGGCCCAGCTGCGACAGGGGCTGTGGTCGTTCGATACGGTTTCCATCGGCGACCTGTTTGCCGGCGCCATCGTGCCCGGCCTGCTGCTGGTGCTGCTTTATACAGGCTGGATACTGTTTACCGCCTTGCGCCACCCGGAGCGCGCCCCGGCGGTGCAGCGCGGCACTGCCGAGGGCGAGCCGCCACTGGCCCGCGCCCTGCTCACCAGCCTGCTGCCGCCACTGCTGCTGATGGTCGCCGTGCTCGGCAGCATTCTGGCGGGCAAGGCCACCCCCACTGAAGCCGCCGCCGTGGGGGCGCTGGGGGCGCTGCTGCTGGCCCTGCTGCGCGGCGAACTGACGCTGGCGCGCCTGCGCGATGTGATGCGCGGCACCACCCGGGTCACCAGCATGGTGTTCATGATCCTGATCGGCGCCTCCATCTTTACCCTGGTGTTCCACGGCTACGGTGGCGGCGACGCCGTGGAGCGACTGCTCGGCAGCCTGCCGGGCGGCGCGTTCGGGGCCATGCTGGCCGTGATGCTGCTGATCTTTCTGCTCGGTTTCATCCTCGATTTCATCGAGATCACCTTTGTGGTGGTGCCGATTGTGGCGCCCGTGCTGTTGATGATGGGGCTGGACCCGGTCTGGCTGGGCATCATGATCGCCCTGAACCTGCAAACCTCGTTTCTGACACCGCCGTTCGGGTTTGCCCTCTTCTACCTGCGCGGGGTGGCGCCCGAGAGCGTGCCCACCAGCGCAATCTATCGCGGCGTGATACCCTTTATCGGTATCCAGTTGTTGCTGCTGATCCTGCTCGCCCTGTGGCCGCCTCTTGCCACCTGGCTGCCGGGGCTGCTCTACAATTAATGGTGACAGCACTTCACAACGGACCATGACGACCATGACAGACGAACGCGACGACGATCCGCAACCCACTGGCGAACTGGCCATCCAGACCATCGCCATGCCTCAGGATGCCAACTGGAACGGCGATATTTTCGGCGGCTGGCTGGTCTCGCAGATGGACCTTGCCGGTGCTGTCTGCGCGCGCAAGGCGGCACGCGGTCGCATTGCCACCGTGGCCATCGATTCCATGGCCTTCCTGCGCCCGGTGCCCATCGGCGCCGTCGTCAGCTGCTACACCGACCTGCTGGATGTCGGCCGCAGCTCCATGCGTATCCGCGTGGAAGTCTGGATTCGCAGCATGGGTGAGGTCGCCAAGGTCACCGAAGGCCTGTTTACCTTCGTCGCCATTGATGAGAATGGACGTACGCGCACCGTACAACGCGAAGACAGCTGACACGGGGCTGCCGCTGACCGCTTCATTGCAGCGCCGGGCACCCGTGTTTAGACTTGCGCTCTTTACTTCTGGATGCCCGGACACCGATGCCTGACATTCATGCCCCCGGCTCAGTGGGCCTGGTGACGCCCACCGTGATGCATTTCGACCAGCCGCTGGAGCTGGAATGCCATCGCGTGCTGCCCGCCTATGAGCTGATCTACGAAACCTACGGCACCCTCAATGCCGACGCCTCCAATGCGGTGCTGATCTGCCATGCGCTGTCCGGGCATCACCATGCTGCGGGCTATCACAGCGAGCAGGACAAGCGCCCGGGCTGGTGGGACAGCTGCATCGGCCCGGGCAAGCCGATCGATACGAACCGCTTCTTCGTCGTGTCACTGAACAATCTGGGCGGCTGCCACGGCTCCACCGGCCCGGCCAGCATCAACCCCGACAACGGCCAGCCCTGGGGTCCGGATTTTCCCATGGTGACGGTGAAGGACTGGGTCAACAGTCAGGCCAGGCTGGCAGACCGGCTGGGCATCCGCACATGGGCCGCGGTCATCGGTGGCAGCCTGGGCGGCATGCAGGCCCTGCAGTGGGCCATCGACTATCCCGACCGCGTTGGCCATGCCGCCGTGATTGCCTCGGCCAGCAAACTGTCGGCACAGAATATCGCGTTCAATGAGGTCGCCCGCCAGTCGATCCTGACGGACCCGAATTTTCATGGCGGCCGCTATTACCTGCATGACACCTACCCGCGCCAGGGACTGATCCTGGCGCGCATGGTCGGCCATATCACCTACCTCAGCGACGACGCAATGCGCGCGAAGTTTGGTCGCGACCTGCGCAGCGGGCGCTTCCACTTCGGTTTTGATGTGGAGTTCCAGGTAGAGAGCTACCTGCGCCATCAGGGTGAGACGTTCTCGCGCCATTTCGATGCGAACACCTACCTGCTGATGACCAAGGCGCTGGATTATTTCGATCCGGCCCGGGATTTCAATGACTCGCTGGATCAGGCCGTGGCCCAGGCCCGCTGCCCCTTCCTGGTGGTGTCCTTTACCTCTGACTGGCGCTTTGCACCGGAACGCTCCGAAGAAATCGTCCGCGCACTGATGGCGGTGGGGCGGGATGTCAGCTATGCCGAGGTGGACACCGACAAGGGTCACGACGCCTTTCTGCTCGACATCCCCGAATATACCCGTCTGTTCGGTGCCTGGATGCGGCGCATCGCCAATGACCTGGAGGCGCGCGCATGACCGAAACCACGCAACAGGCCCTGCGTCCGGACCTCGCCCTGATTCGCGACTGGATTCCCGAAGGTGCCAGTGTGCTTGACCTGGGGTGCGGCGATGGTCAGTTGCTGGCCAATCTGCGCGACACCCGCAACGTGCGCGGCTACGGCCTGGAAATCGATCAGGAAAACATTGCCCACTGCATCGAGCGGGGGGTCAATGTGATCGAACAGGATATCGACGAAGGGCTGGGCAACATTGCCGACGGACGCTTCGATTATGTCCTGATGACCCAGGCCCTGCAGGCGGTGCAGCGACCCGACCAGGTCGTGGCCGAGATGCTGCGCGTAGGACGCGAAGCCATTGTCACCTTCCCCAACTTCGGCCATTGGCGCGTGCGCAGCTACCTGTTCTTCAAGGGCCGGATGCCAGTGTCCCGACGCCTGCCGCATCAATGGTATGACACGCCGAACATCCACCTGTGCACCGTGCAGGATTTCGATACCCACTGTCGCAAGCGCGGCTACAAGGTGCTTGATCGCCTGGTGCTGAACAACGACCACGCCTCGGGCCTGGGCACCCGGCTGTGGCCGAACGTGTTTGGCGAAATTGCCATCTACCGGGTCAGTTACTGAGCCACGGAGCGTTGCGTATGGAATGGGTGCTGGCCTCGGGCAATCAGAAAAAGCTGAAGGAGCTGACCGACATTCTGGCACCGCTGGGCGTGACCGTTCGCCCGCAAAGCGACTTTGCCGTGCCAGAGGCCGAGGAAACCGGCCTGACGTTCGTCGAAAACGCCATCCTCAAGGCCCGCAATGCCGCCCACCATACCGGCCTGCCCGCCATCAGTGACGATTCCGGCCTGGAAGTCGACGCGCTGAACGGCGCCCCGGGCATCTATTCCGCACGCTTTGCCGGCGCCGGCGCCAGCGATGCCGACAACAATCGCAAACTGACAGAAAGCCTGCGCGAGATGCCAAATGCGTCTCGCCGGGCGCGCTACCAGTGCGTTATCGTCTTCATGCGCCACGCTGATGATCCAGTGCCCGTGATCTGCCAGGGCAGCTGGGAGGGCGAGATACAGATGACCCCGACAGGCGAGGGCGGCTTTGGTTACGATCCACATTTTTTTGTGCCCGAAGCAGGCTGCAGCGCCGCAGAGATGTGCGCACACGACAAGCATCGGCTAAGCCATCGCGGCAAGGCATTGTCGCAGTTCATGACTATCGCGAAAGCGCGTTTAATTGATGCAGCAAATACAAATTAGTGTTAAACCTTGCCTTGCCGACAAACTTTGATCTCTTAATTTCCACTAAAAGCACGTACGATCAACATCGTCAGTTTCCTGAATACACGGAGGAAAGGTTATGAACAAGCTGCATATTGCCGGTATCGCTCTGGTCACCTCGTTTGCCTTGGCGGCCTGCGGCGACCCGGGCCCGGGCGAGCAAGCCGGTGAGGCGTTCGATGAAGGCACGGATCGCCTGGAGCGAAGCTACGATGCCATGATGGGCGAAGAAGGCCCGATGGAAGAAGCTGGCCGCGAAGCCGATGAAGCGTGGGATGACACCACCGACGCTGCGGAAGATACCTATGAAGACATGACCAACTGAGGTCAGTCGATTGCACGGAAGCAATCCGGGGCGGCGCAAGCCGCCCTTTTTGTTACTGCCCCGACCTTCAGGCATACTCGTTCCGCCTGCACCTTGTCGGCGCCACCACCCTGAGCCATGCCAGCACACCCGCCGCACTCACCGCTCCCGGCCACCCTGCCGCCCCTGTCACTCTACGTGCATCTGCCCTGGTGCGTGCGCAAATGTCCCTACTGCGATTTCAATTCCCATGAACGCGATGGCGACCTGCCGGAGGCGGCCTATCTGGCGGCGCTGCTGACCGACCTCGAACAGGAACTGCCGGACGTACAAGGTCGGGAGGTCACCAGCCTGTTCTTCGGCGGCGGCACGCCAAGCCTGCTGTCGCCCGGCTTCTACCAGACACTGCTGACCCGACTGCGCGAGCAGTTGCCGTTCGCCCGCGACATCGAGATCACACTGGAAGCCAATCCCGGCACCGTGGAACAGGATCGTTTCGACGGCTTTCGTGCGGCGGGGATCAACCGGCTGTCGCTGGGCGTGCAGAGCTTCAACGATCAGCACCTGCGCGCCCTGGGGCGTATCCACGGCGGCGCCGAGGCGATCCGGGCCGCCGGGCAGGCGCGCCGCGCCGGGTTCGACAATATCAATCTGGACCTGATGCACGGCCTGCCCGGGCAGACGCCGGAGCAGGCGCTGGCAGATCTGCGCCAGGCCATTGCCCTGGCCCCCGAGCATATCAGCTGGTACGAACTCACCATCGAGCCCAACACCGCCTTCTACCGGGCACCGCCCACCCAGCCGGACGGTGACACCCTGGCGGATACCGAGATGGCGGGCTTCGACGTACTGGCCGAGGCGGGCTACGGGCGCTATGAAGTGTCTGCGTTCGCCCGCGCCGACCGGCAGTGCCGACATAACCTGAACTACTGGACCTTTGGCGATTACCTGGCGCTGGGCGCCGGGGCCCACGGCAAGATCACTCGGCCCGACGGGATCTACCGCTACCGCAAGACCCGCCTGCCCGGCCACTACCTGGCCGAGGACGGCACCCGGCGCTGCGGCCTGGCCCCCGTGCCCGCCGACGAACTGCCCGGCGAATTCATGCTCAACGCCCTGCGCCTTGTTGCCGGGGTGCCAGCGGCGATGTTCCCGGCCCATACCGGATTACCGCTGGACCAACTGGCCGATGCCCTGACGCGTGGCCGCGCCCGGGGACTGCTCAGCAACGACCCGCAGCGCCTGGCCTGCACCACCCTGGGGCAGCGCCACCTCAACCATACCCTCGGTCTTTTCCTCTCCGCCTGACGGGCCTTCACGCACTGCTGCCACGATCTGTCACGATCCCGCGGCAACCTCCGCGCTACTGCGCATTTTTACAATACAGGCTGCAACACCGAGCGGCAGAATCAGCGCCGATGACAAGAGGCTTGCTCGCGAAATGAACCGGATTCATAATCCGCTCAATATTCGTAACGATACTCACCTCGCCCAGCGGAGACTGCCACTGATGGGGACTCGGGAAAGACGCCTGCGTGAACTGGCGGAACGGGAACAACGCTTCATGGATGCCGCGCGTGAACAGATCCGTGACCATGGTCTGCTGGCCCTGCAGATGGCCAAGGTCGCCCGCACCTGCGATTACGCCACCGGCACGCTGTACCAGCATTTTTCCTCGAAAGAGGACCTGCTGTTATCGATCTGTGCCGATCAGGCCGAAAAACGCGTGGCCACCATGGCCCGCGCCGCCGACTGGGACGCACCGTCCCGGGATCGCATCTTTGCCCTGATGGTGGCGGACATGCTGTTTGCCCGTCGGCACCCCGACCACTACCGCCTGACCCAGTACATCTTTACCGAGGCCGTCTGGGGCTCGGCGTCGCAGCGGCGCCGGGACGCGGTGATCGAGGCGCACCGGCCGATCAGCGAACTGATCTCGCGCATCGTCAACGACGGCGTGGCCGCCGGTGACGTGGTCAACCCGCGCCCGCATCCGCTGGAGCTGGCGCTGGGGCAATACGCCATGACCATCGGCATGCACACCATGGTGCTGGCCGAGGGCGTGCTGGATAACTACAACGTGCACGACCCGTATCAGGTGCTGCTGTATCACGGCGTGGCGCACCTGAACGGGCTCAACTGGCAACCGCTGCTCGACCCGGCCGACAGCCAGGCGCTGGACGCACTGGTGTCACGTATCTGCACCACCCTGTTTGATGATCTTTGCCATACGGACGGCGATGAACCGCCCGCGGCGACCCACTGAGGACCGCTAGAGATGAACCTGAAGATTCTTTTCACCCTGATCGGCCTGATCGTGCTGTTCCTGCTCGTGTTCGTCGTTCAGGCAATGATGCGCATGGGCATGAACCAGTTCTTCGATAATATGCCGATGCCAGCCGCCACCATTACCGCGGCCGAGGCCGAAACGGCGGCCTGGGCACGCGGCATCAATGCGGTGGGCACGGCACGCGCCGTGAACGGCACCCAGTTGACCACCGAGGCAGCGGGCATCGTCACCGAAATCCGCTTCAGCTCCGGCGATACCGTCGAGAAAGGCCAGATACTGCTGCGCCTGGACGACGACACCGACCGGGCCGAGCTGCAATCGCTGCGCGCCGCCGCCGAGCTGACCCGGCTGGATCTGGACCGGACCGAACGCCTGCATCGCCAGGGCAGCATCTCCAAAGCTGAGCTGGACCGCGCAAAAAGCCAGGCGGATCAGGCCAGTGGCGCTCTGAACGCGCAGCAGGCCCGGGTTAACCAGAAGACCATCCGGGCGCCGTTCGCGGGCCAACTGGGCATTCGCCAGGTCGACCTGGGTGAATACCTGTCCCCGGGGACGCCGGTGGTCAGCCTGCAACAACTTGATCCGGTGTATCTGGAATTCAGCCTGCCGGAACAACGCCTGGCGGACATCAAGCTGGACATGACCGTGCGCGCCGAAGTCGACGCCTGGCCCGGTGAAGCGTTCGAAGGGGTCATCACCGCCCTTGAGCCGGGTATCAATCCCGGCACTCGCAACTTCATGATCCAGGCCACGCTGGACAACCCGGAACAGAAACTGCGCGCCGGTATGTTCGCCCGCGTGACCATTGATCTGGGCGACGCGGACGACGTCGTGGCGATTCCGCAAACAGCGGTGAGCTACAACCCCTATGGCAATGCCGTATTCGTGATCGTGGAAAACGAGGGCAAGAACGGCGAACCGCACCTGACCGTGAACCGTCGCTTTGTCCGCACCGGCCGCACGCTGGGCGACATGGTGGCCATACTGGAAGGGCTGGAGCCCGGCGACCGGGTGGCGACGTCTGGCCTGCTCAAGCTCAGCAACAACGCCACCGTGAAGATCAGTGACGAGGCCGAACCGCCGGCCAGCACCGCCCCGACGCCTGACAACAGCTGATCCTCACCGGGACAACAACGATGAAATTTACCGATATCTTCATCCGCAAACCGGTACTGGCCAGCGTGGTCAGTCTGTTCATTTTCCTGCTCGGCGTGCGCGCCGCGCTGGAGCTGAACGTGCGCCAGTATCCGGAATTGCAGAATGCGGTGATCAGCGTGACCACCGCCTATGTCGGCGCCGATGCTGATCTGATCCAGGGTTTTATCACCGCCCCGCTGGAGCGCGAAATCGCTACCGCCGATGGCATTGATTACCTGACCTCCACCAGCTTCGGCGGCGTATCACAAGTGCAGGCCTTCCTGCGCCTGGAGGCCGACCCGAATGAAGTGCTGACCCAGGTGGCGGCCAAGGTCAACAAGCTGCGCGGCGAACTGCCTGCCGAGTCGGAAGACCCGGTGGTCGAGCTGGCCGAGGGCGATGCCACCGCCGCCATGTACCTGGCGTTCTACAGCGAGATTCTCGACAACAACCAGATTACCGATTATCTGGTGCGCGTCGTCGAGCCGCTGCTGTCCACCGTGCCCGGTGTGCAGCGTGCCGAAATTCTGGGGGCGCGCACCTTCGCCATGCGCCTGTGGCTGCAACCGGAGCGCATGACCGCCCTCGGCGTGACCGCCAGCGATGTGTTCGGTGCCTTGCAGGCCAACAATGTGCTCTCTGCGGTGGGCTCCACCAAGGGCGCGCTGGTCAGCGTGGACCTGACCGCACAGACTGATCTGCAGAATGTCGAGCAGTTCGAGCAGTTGATCGTGCGCGAGGAAGGCGGCGCCATCATCCGCCTGAGCGATATCGCCGAGGTGGAACTGGGCGCGGAAAGCTACGGCACCACCGTGACTTTTGGTGATCAGGCCGCCACCTTTATCGGTATCGAAGTGGCCCCGGACGCCAACGCCCTGGATGTGATTCAGGCGGTGCGTCAGGTGTGGGATCAGGACATCATTCCGGAACTGCCCGAAGGGCTGTCCGCCGATATTCCCTACGACTCCACCGAATATATCCAGAGCGCCATCAACGAGGTGCTGAGCACCATCGTGGAAGCCGTAATCATCGTGATTATCGTGATCTTCCTGTTCCTCGGTTCACTGCGCGCCGTGATCATTCCCACCGTGGCGGTGCCGCTGTCGATGGTCGGCGCCATGTTCCTGATGCTGCTGATGGGCTTTTCCATCAACCTGCTGACCCTGCTGGCCATGGTGCTGGCCATCGGCATCGTGGTGGATGACGCCATTATCGTGCTGGAAAACATTCACCGGCATGTGGAAGAAGGCATGGCACCCAAGGACGCTGCCTTGCAGGGTGCCCGCGAGCTGGCCTGGCCAGTGGTGGCGATGACCACCACGCTGGTGGCGGTGTATCTGCCGATCGGTTTTATCGGCGGGCTGTCCGGCACCCTGTTCGTGGAGTTTGCCTTTACCCTGGCCGGGGCCGTGCTCTTGTCCGGCGTGGTCGCACTGACGCTGTCGCCCATGCTCTGCAGCAAGCTGCTCAAACCGCATGACGAAAACGGCGGGGGGCGGCTGGAAAAATGGCTGGACGCCAAGTTCGAATCCCTGCGCCTGGGCTATCGTAACGGCCTGCATTCGATGCTGAACGACAAGGGGCTGGTCGCCATCTTTGGCGGCGTAGCGCTGGTGTCCTGCTACTTCCTGTTTGCCAGCCTGCCTGAAGAACTGGCACCAGAGGAAGACCAGGGCTTCATTCTGGCGTTCGCGGAATCCGATCCCTATACCACCATGGAATACTTCCGCCTGAACACCGAGCTGCTGCGTGAAAAGGTTCAGGACCTGCCCGAGATGGACAAGGTCTTCCTGATCAACGGCTTCGGCGGCGGCAGCAGCGGCAGCACCACCGACGGCATCGCCGGCATGGTGCTCAAGCCCTGGGATCAGCGCACGCGCGGCACCAAGCAGGTGCTGGAGCAGGATATCCAGGGCATCGTTGAAACGATTCCCGGCCTGCAGATGGCGGCCTTCCAGCCCCCACCCCTGCCCAGTGGCGGCGGTGGCGGCTTCCCGATTGAATTCGTGGTCGGCACCACACAGCCCATTTCCGCAGCTGCCGAGCTGGTGCAGCAGATCGTGGCGCGCGGTTACGAGAGCCGCAAGTTCATCTTCCTGAACACCGACCTGAAGATCGACAAGCCGCGCGCAGAAATCGTGATCGACCGCGACAAGGCGGCCGCACTGGGCATCGACATGCGCGGCCTGAGCCAGGACATGTCCGCCATGCTGGCCGGTGGTTTCGCCAATCGCTTTGCGCTGGAGAATCGCTCTTACAAAGTCATCCCGCAGGTACAGCGTAGCGACCGACTGAACCCGGAGCAGATTCTGGACTATTACACGCGCACCGGGACCGGCGAGCTGGTGCCACTGTCCACCATCGCGACGCTGAAGCACACGGTGCAGCCGCAGCAGCTGAATCGCTTCCAGCAGCTCAACAGCATCACGATTTCGGCCGTGCCGCGCCCCGGCGTGTCATTGGGCGAGGCGCTGTCCGTGCTGGAAGAGGCCGCAGCGGACATCCTGCCGCAGGGCTACCGCACCGACTATGCCGGCCAGTCACGCCAGTTCCGCACCGAAGGGTCGCAGCTGATCATGACCTTCTTCTTTGCGCTGGTGATTATCTACCTGGTGCTGGCCGCGCAGTTCGAGTCCTGGCGTGATCCGCTGGTGATGCTGGTGTCCGTGCCCATGTCGATCTGCGGCGCGCTGCTGTGCATGGCCATCCTGAACATCGTCAGCGGCTTTGCCCAGATGGGCGGCCTCTACTGGCCCACCACCTCGATGAACATCTATACCCAGGTGGGACTGGTGACGTTGATCGGGGTGATCTCCAAGCACGGCATCCTGATCGTGGAGTTTGCCAACAAGCTGCAGGAACAGGGCCTGTCCAAACGCCGCGCCATCGAAGAGGCCACGTCGATTCGTCTGCGCCCGGTGCTGATGACCACCGCCGCCCTGGTGCTGGCCATGGTGCCCCTGCTGATCGCCAGTGGTCCCGGCGCCGGTGCCCGCTTCGCCATGGGCTTCGTGATCGCCAGCGGCATGACCCTGGGCACCCTGTTCACCCTGTTTGTGGTGCCCGCCATGTACCTGTATATCAGCAAGGACCATGGCAACACCGGCGAGAGCATGGACGATCTGCAACCCGCCCACTAAGCGGCGCAGCACGGCCCACCTGAAAACCCCGCCTCGGCGGGGTTTTCTTTATCGGGTGCCTTCTGTAGTACTCTTGTCCTCCCCAGCCACAACCCCGGGAGCCACCATGACCAGCAATCGCGATCTGATCGAACGGGACCTCAAGGTGCTCTGGCACCCCTGTACCCAGATGAAGGATCACGAGAGCCTGCCGCTGATTCCGATCAAGCGTGGCGAAGGCGTGTGGCTGGAAGACTTTGACGGCAACCGCTATATCGATGCCGTCAGTTCCTGGTGGGTGAATCTGTTCGGCCATGCCAACCCGCGCATCAATGCCGCCGTGCACGAACAGCTCGACAAGCTGGAGCATGTCATTCTGGCGGGGTTTTCCCACGAGCCGGTGGTGGCGCTGTCCGAGCGCCTGGTGTCGATCACCCCGCCCGGCCTGGAGCGCGTGTTCTATGCCGACAACGGCTCATCCGGCATTGAAGTGGCGCTGAAGATGAGCTTCCACTACTGGCACAACCAGGGCCAGACAGAGAAACGCCGCTTCGTCACCCTGGGCAACAGCTACCACGGCGAAACCCTGGCCGCGCTCGCCGTGGGCGATGTGGACCTGTACAAGTCCACCTACAAACCCCTGCTGATGGAAGTGCTGACCGCCCCCAGCCCGGACTGCTTCCACCGCGAAGACGGCGAAAGCTGGGAGGCCTATTCACGCCGCCAGTTCGAAGGCATGAAGGCCATCCTGGCCGAACACCACCATGAAATCTGCGCCGTGATCGTTGAGCCGCTGGTGCAATGTGCCGGCAGCATGCGCATGTATCACCCGATCTATCTGAAATTGCTGCGCGAAGCCTGCGACAAGTACAAGGTGCATCTGATTGCGGATGAAATCGCCGTCGGTTTCGGTCGTACCGGCACCCTGTTTGCCTGCGAGCAGGCGGGCATTACCCCCGACTTCATGGCACTGTCCAAGGGGCTGACCGCCGGGTATCTGCCGCTGTGCGCCGTGCTGACCACGGATGAGATCTATCAGGCGTTCTACGACGACTACAACACCCTGCGCGCCTTTCTGCACTCGCACAGCTACACCGGCAACCCGCTGGCCTGTGCAGCGGCCATGGCGACGCTGGATATCTTCGAAAGCGACAAGGTCATCGAGCAGAACCAGGCCCTGGCGGCCCACATGGGCAAGGCACTGGAGCGCTTCCAGGACCACCCGCATGTGGCCGAAGTGCGCCAGACCGGCATGATTGCCGCCCTGGAAATGGTGAAAGACAAACGCAGCCGGGAAGTCTACGACTGGCGCGAACGGCGCGGCCTGCGCGTTTATCAACACGCCCTGACCCGCCAGGCCCTGCTGCGCCCGCTGGGCAACGTCACCTATTTCATGCCGCCGTATATCATTACACCGGAACAGATCGATCACCTGGCCGACGTGGCTTGGGAAGGCATCAACCTGGCTACGCAGGACTGACATGCGCCGCTTTTATGACCCGCAGCCCTTCGCCCTCGACACGCCCACCGAACTGGGTGAGGACGCCAGTCACCATATCGCCCGCGTGCTGCGCATGGCGGTGGGCGACGAGATCAGCCTGTTCAACGGCGACGGCGGCGAATGGTCGGCGCGCATCAGCGCCATCAGCAAGAAGAGCGTCACCGCCATTCCTTACGCGCACAGCCACGACGACCGCAGCGCGCCCTGGCCCGTGACCGTCGCCCTGCCGATGATCAAGGGCGAACGCATGGATTACGCCATCCAGAAAGCCACCGAACTGGGCGCCGCCGCCTTTCAATTGCTGCTGACCGAACGTACCGACGTGCGGCTGGATGGCGAACGGCTGGAAAAGAAATGCCGCCACTGGCAACAGGTGGCCATCAGTGCCTGCGAGCAGTGCGGCCTGAACCGCGTCCCGACGATCCTGCCACCGCTGCCGCTGACCACCTTCGTGCAACATACCGATGCCGACCTGAAACTGATTGCCCATCCCGGCGAACAACCGCTGGCGCCCGCGCAGCTGCGCGCCGCCAGCAGCCTTGCCCTGCTGACGGGCCCGGAAGGCGGCTTGACCGAGGGCGAGCTGACCGCCGCCCAAGACGCCGGCTTCATCGCCTTCGCCCTCGGCAACCGCGTCCTCCGCGCCGAGACAGCGCCGGTCGCCTTGCTGGCGGCCTTGTGGACGATGGCCGATCTGTCCCTCTCACAAGACCCATCCACTTCACAGTAGGCGCCTGCCATGGCCATGCTGCCATTGGGATACACCACCCGGAAAAACCATCCCCTGCTGCCGCTCCTGTGCCTGTTGGCCAGCTTCAGTGGTTGCGCCAGTCTGCACAAGGGCACCCCGCCGTCACCGGTGTGCAGCGAGCCTGAGCTCGAAGCCACGCTGGCGCAGCACCGCCAACTCGGCGACCGGCACGGCGAAGCCGAGACCTTGCACGCCCTCGGCTACGAATATGAAGACCTTGGACAGTACGCCTGCGCACGCAGTCACTATGAGCAAGCCCTGGCCCTTCATCGTGAACTGGGCGATCGCAGCCGCGAAGGCGGGGCACTTCAGGATCTCGGCGACGTTTCTCTGAGCCTTGGTGCGCTGGAAGAGGCCCGGGAGCATTATCAGCAAGCGTTGCAGATTCACCGCGAGGTTGCGGCGCTCGAGGCAGAGGGCACCACCCATAACAACCTCGGCATCGTCTATGAGCGCCTGGCGTTTTATCCCCAAGCCATGGAGCACTACCAGCAAGCATTACTCAAGCGCGCCGAGCTCGGCGATTTAGCTGGCGAAGCACGCTCACGACGACGCCTCGCTCTGCTGTATCAGGATCTGGGCCAGTACGCCGCCGCATTGACGGAGTATCAGCAGGTACTGGTCATCGCCCGCGAAATCAGCGACGACAGTCTTGAAAATGTACGTCTTGAAAGTGAAGCCCTGTTTTATATCGGTACCCTGTATCAGCTCCAGGGAAACAACCCGCTCGCCGTCGAAACACTGTCCCATGCGCTGGACAGCGCGCAGCAGGCCGAAGACATCTCGCTGCAAGCACTGATTCACAACAACCTGTATGTCCTGTACGGCGAACTCGGCCAGTATGCACTTGCGCTGACCCATGGCGAGCAGGCATTGGCGCGCTATCGCGCGCAGGGCGATCGCGATTGGGAAGGCCGCTCGCTGATGCACCTTGGCGTGACCCACCATCAACTCGGCCAATCCGGGCAGGCGCTGGAATACTATCAGCAAGCGATCGAGATCATGCGCGACAGTGGCGACCGCGACGGCGAGCGCGCCGCACTCAATAACAGAGCCAACGCCCTCCAGCAGCGGGGCCAACTTGACGCCGCGCTGGCCCACCACAAACAGGCACTGCGCATCGCCCGCCGCACACACCGCCGCCATGCCGAAGCGGCCAGCCTGTACGGCATGGGCAGCGTGTACGAAGCCCAGGGCAAACATGCCAGAGCCCTGCGCCACTATCAGCAAGCGCAGACGATCTATCAGGACATAGGCTTCTCGGCGCAACACAGTGCAGCATTCGCGCGAGGCCGTGTACTCCAGAAGCGTGGCCACTATGAGCAAGCACTGGCCATCTATGAAGAAACCCTGATAGCCGCAGACATGGCGTCCGTTCCAGCGCTGCAATGGCAGGTTAACCATGCACTGCAACAGCTTTTACTGTTGCTGAATCGGCCTTATGAAGCTGCCTTTTATGGCAAGCGCGCGGTCAACGCCATCCAGTCATTGCGCGCTGGCGCGCAGACGCTGGATGCCGCGTTGCAAATGTCTCTGCTCGCAGACAAACGCGTCGTCTACACCGAACTGGCCGACCTGCTCATCAGCCAGGGGCGTCTGGGCGAGGCCGAACAGATACTCGGCCTGCTCAAGGAACAGGAGTATGTGGACTTCGTGCGCCGTGACCAGCGCGCAACAGGTCTCGCTGGCGAAGCAAGCAGCAACGCTTTCGAAGCGCCATGGGCGGCGCGCTACCAGGAGATCGGCGACAACCTGGCCGCCCTCGGCCGCGAGTACGGCGAACTGTCACGCGTTCCCCGCACCGCCAGAGACGCCTCACAGCAGGCGCGCTATCAGACCTTGCAGGCAGATCTGGCTGTAGCCAGACAGGCCTACCAGACCCATCTCCAGGACTTGCGATCCGCCTTTGCTGCACTCGGCCCGGAACGGGCCATGGCCTTTGCCGAACACGACCTCGACAGCCTGCGCGCACTGCAAGGCACACTCCGGCAGCTCGGCCCGGGCACCGTACTGCTGCATTATCTGGTGACACCAGAGCGGCTGCGCATTCTCGTCACCACGGCCGATGTACAACTCCATCGCGACAGCGCCATCAGCGAAGCTGAACTCAACCGCCTGATCCTTGCCTATCGGCAGGTCCTCCAGGACCCGCGACGCGATCCGCAGGCGCCAGCACGCGCGCTCTATGACGTGCTGATTGCCCCCGTCCATGATGATCTGCAGCAAGCCCAGGCGCGCGTGCTGATGCTGGGCCTGGACGCCAATCTCCGTTACTTGCCGCTGGCCGCCCTGCACTCCGGCGAACGCTGGCTGGTTGAAGACTATGCCCTCAGCATTTACACCGCCGCCGCCCGCGCCAATCTGACCGCGCCGCCACGCACCGATTGGCGCGTCGCTGGCCTGGGAGTGAGCGAAGCGGCCGCCGGTTTCTCTGCCCTGCCCGCGGTGCCGTTCGAGCTGCACTCGGTGGTGCGCGATCCGTTGCGCAATCCCGACGGCGGCATGTTGCACGGCAGCATTCATCTGGATGGCGAATTTGATGCCGACGCATTGACCGAAATACTCGAAGACGCGTATCCGGTGGTGCATATCGCCAGCCACTTTCATTTCGGGCACGGCACTGAAGCGGATTCCTTCCTGGTGCTCGGGAACGATCAACGACTCAGTCTGGAAGACTTTCGCCATGGCGCCTTCCCCCTGCATGAGGTTGATCTGCTCACCCTGTCGGCGTGCGATACCGCCGTGGGCGGTCCGGGAGATAACGGGCGCGAAGTCGAGGGCTTCGGTGTGATGGCCCAGCGTCAGGGCGCGCGAGCGGTCATTGCCACCTTGTGGCCGGTCGCCGATGCCAGCACCGGCCTGTTCATGCAGCAGTTCTACGACCATCGGGTGCACGCGCAGACGCACAAGGCCGAAGCACTTCGTCGCGCCCAACTGGCGTTGCTGGGCGGCCAGATGGACCTCTCTGCCGTACCGGAAAACCTGACACGCGGTCTGGCCAGGCCTGCATCAGGCAATGTGCCTGAGCCGTATATCACCAACCCGGACCAGCCTTTCAGTCACCCCTATTACTGGGCGCCGTTTATTCTGATGGGCAACTGGCTCTGACCTTCCAGGCACCGGCCCCGGAGCCGGCCTTCCATTGCCGCCCCTTTGGCCATTCGATAGAATGGCCGTGAGCTATCCCACCAGGCACTGTCCCACCACGCAGGAGTCACGCCAATGAAGTCAGCACTCTGAACCCGGTTTATTCCCTGGTGTTACAGAGGTGTTGTCCATGGCGATGGCCTGTATTTCCGCGACGGATCTGACCGTCACTTTCGAACCTGCACCCCCCGTTTTCCAGGCACTGGATGTGCATCTTGCCGCTATGCCTGTAGCCCTGATTGGTCCCAACGGCGCCGGCAAGACGCTGCTGGCCGAATGTCTGGCGGGCCTGCGCACGCCGCAGCAAGGTATCGTTCAGCAGCGAGTGCCTGTGCGGTTCCTGTCACAGCGTGCCGCCGAAAATCCGGGTGCCGAAAACGTGGCCACATTCCTGGGCGTTGCGGCCCCGCTGGCCGCTCTTGATCGGCTGATGGCCGGAACGGGACGTGTCGATGACCTCGCCACGCTTGACGAGCAGTGGGGACTCCGGCAAGAACTTGAAGCCCTTCTGGCACAGTTCCAGCTCGCCCCCGACATCCTGACCTCCCCCCTTCGCACCTTGAGTGGAGGACAGCGCACCCGGCTGCACCTGCTGAAGCTGTCCCGGCAAGCTGATACCTTTCTGATACTCGACGAACCGACCAATCACCTCGATCAGAGCGGACGGGAATGGCTGATGCGCTGGATCCACCAGCGAACGGGCGGAGCGCTGGTGATTACCCATGACAGGGCCCTGCTTGACTCCTTCAGCCAACTGCTCGAACTGCGCCACGGAGCCCTGCAATGGCATGGCCAGGGCTTTGCAGCCTATGAGCAGGCGCGGTTGGGTCTTCTGGAAAAGGCACAGCATGACAAGACTCATGCACGTCAGGCACTAAGAAAGGAGCGGCATCAGCAACAGCTTGAGCGGGAACGACATGAGCAGCGTGCCGCCAGAGGGCGTGCAAAAGCGCGCAAGGGGGATATGCCAAAGGTCCTGCAGGATGCGCGCAAGGATCGGAGTGAAGCCACCGGGGGACGTATCGCGTACAAGCATCAGGCGGCCCTTGATGCGCAACAGCAGCGCGTTCAGATCGCCGAATCGGTGCTTGGCCGGAATGATGCCCTGGGCTTTCGCCTGACCGAACCGGCGCCGATCTCCGGCGCCGTACTGACACTGCGGGATGTGCGGCTGCCATGGATCCGCAACATGCCACCACTGAACGAACACATCCAGAACGGCGAGCGCTGGCGACTGCACGGCGCCAATGGCAGCGGCAAATCAACCCTGCTTGCCGCGATCTGCGGCGGCATCGACCCGCTATCCGGAAAGATTGACCGGCGGGGCTCTGTGCGTCGACTCGACCAGCACCTGAGCATTCTGAATCCGGACGATAGCGCACTGGACAACTTTCAGAGTCTGAACCCTGGTTGGCTTGAAACCGCCTACAGGGATCGGCTGGCGTTATTGAGAATAAAGGGGGAACAGGCACTGCGACCGATTGGCCAGCTCAGCGGCGGCGAGAAGCTGAAAGTCGCTCTGGCTTGCTGCCTGATGGGACCAGAGACTGCGCAGCTCCTGTTGCTGGATGAGCCGGATAACCATCTGGATCTGGAGAGTCAGGCGCTACTGGCAGATGTACTGAGGCAGTATCAGGGCAGCCTGATGGTGGTGACCCATAGCGAGCCCTTCGCCGAAGCCCTGTTGCTGGAGCGCCGACTTTTTATGCCCACGCCATCGCCACTATGATGTTGATCGCCTTTCCTATCGTATCACCCGTATTGCCCGGCTTCATCACGCGCCGAAATCCTGACGGACGGACAGGTTCAGCGTATCGCTTCTCCATAACGCCTACTGCTGCGGATTTCGCGATGATGTTTACTCTTTCGGATACATCACAAACGCCAGCTTGTTGCCATCCGGATCGCGGACGTAAGCAGCGTAAAAGCCCTCGGCGTACTGGGGCCGGTAGCCGGGCTCACCTTCTGAACTGCCGCCGTGCTGCATGGCCAACTCGTAAAGACGATCCACCTGATTCGTTTCTTCAAACTGGAACGCGGTCATGACGCCGTTGCCGACATTGGCCGGCTTGCCATCAAACGGATAGCCGACGAAGAAACGCGGGAAACTCAGATCATCGTTCTTGCCGTAAGAGACACAGGCCTCATCTTCCCAGCAGACTTCCAGTGCCATGTTGTCAAAAACGGGGTCGTAAAACGCCCGCGCTTTCTCCAGATCCTGCGTGCCTACCATGGTGTAAGCCATCATATTTGCACCTCGGCATACGCTGCACTTCGTTTCAGCCCGATCAGCAGTACCTGTGGGCTCTCATCACGGGGCGACACCCACGCCCAGGGTCGCCACATTGGTTACCTTGATGATGCCGCCCGGGAACCGCTCCTCGATGATCGCGTACAGGCGCTCGCGGAGGCGCTCTTTGCCGGAAGGGCCAACGCGATCCAGCAACGCCTGCACGGGCGGCGCGCCCGCCGTCATCATGCGCCACAGTCCGTCGAAGTCAGGCAATTCCAGTTCACGTGCAACAAACTCTACCTGGACATCACGAAACCCGGCGGCCTCCATCTCTGACTTGAAAGCCGCAGGATCAGACAGGCGAAAAACAGGCGGCGGGGACGGCGGCGCCGGCATATCCGGGAATGCGGCCTGCACGGCAGCCAGAAAAAGCCCGAACGACTCGAACCGGTCCGGACCAGCCCAACCGGTCACGGCCACGCGGCCGCCAGGACGCACCACGCGGCACAGCTCCGCAAAGCCTTTTACCCGATCCGGGAAGAACATCAGCGCGAAGCTGGACGCTGCGGCATCGAAACTCGCGTCAGGGAACGCCAGAGCCTGACCGTCCATGACTTTACACTGGACGTTCACAGCCCCCGCCGCCTGCAGCCGCTCACGCAGCACATCAACCATCTTCGGGGCAAAATCGGTGGCCATCACCGACTTCACCCGGGGAAACAGCGCTTCGGTAAGCACTCCGGAACCAGCACCTACTTCCAGCACCTCCGCGCTGTGATCCACAGCAAGTCGCTCGACCAACGGCTCAGTAAAAGCGCGCATCAGGACCGGTGCGACGTCCTCTGCATAACCCCGGCTGGCCGCGCCCCAGCTTTCCGGGGTATCTGTCGCAGGCATTTTTTCGCTCATGCGTTGCCCTCCTTGCTATGTCCAACCCGGACGGCGGCCCGCTTGCCTGATCCATTGGCGGATCTCCGGCGCCGCGGCCTCCTCCAGCGTTTTCAGTTTGATATACCGGGAACGATCGCTCTCGCCCAACGGCGGCGGCACATCAAAGTCAGCACCACCAAGAAAGACAATGTTCACAGACACGTCGTACGCTGCGATCTCAATGACCCAACCTAACTCGGGAAGGCCGTAGTACGCATTCTGCCACTTGATAGCATATTGAAGCCCGCTGTGTTCCTCGCAGATCATCTCGTCCAGCTTGCGAACCATCGGATTCAGGCCAGGCATGACCCGCTTGCTGATCCAGTCATGAATCTGGCCGTGGTCACTCGAGGGGACGGGCGGCTTGCGTGAGCTGTTTGGCTTGCGTAGTTTTGCCATACCTTGCCCTCCGGTTCATGCTTACCAGCGCAGCGATGCTCCGTTTAACGTGCCAATACCGGGCCGAACGCCAGTGCGGCGAGATACAAGCCCAGCCCAAATGATGTATGCGCTGCCAGGCTCAGCATCCGGGCTCTGCGCGGATTCGGCGTTTTCGCAGCAGCGATTCCCAAGCCAAAGGCGGGCTGCATGACCAGAAACGGGATCGCTATGGTCGCCAGACCCACAAAGAGCGCCGGAGCAAGCGTTGGTTGCTGTATCCAGCCGGGCGAAGTGATCAGAAGCAGGGCACCAGCGAAAACAACTCCAATGGCATAGTGGGCCACCCAGCCCACGGTGCATTCCCCGGGCTTCGATGCCGCAGCCAGGATGCTCTGATGAGCAAATTTGCCGTCCGGCATATGACGGAGCCAACGGCCCACCAGGCAGTAATTGAGCGGCGGAATACCCATCACCTTGCGCTGGAAATAGCCCCAAAGGTCCATGACCAGAGTCGCGCCCATGCCGATGAGGATCGCGGCAATGATGTGTGTCGCCTGAAGAGTCATGTTGTGGATCCTAAAGACGTGGCGCCGACTTCACGGTGCTCAGTCCCCTCTCCCGGTGTAAGGAAGAGCATCGTGGTCTTTACCTGTGTTCTCGCGGTGTGCCAGATATTCCTGGGAACAAGCACAAAATCACCAGGCGTGCTCAGTTGCACCTCGCGCTCTTGGTCTGACTCATCCAGTACCATTGTCGCCACGCCAGAAAGCAACAGGACCAGCTCCTCGCCGGCGGGATGACGCTCCCATGTTGGCCACGGCGCGGAAAATGTGAAGGCAGACATCAAGCGACCCTGATTCAGGTGCTGGAGCTCACCGGCCGTCAGTTCACTCCAGAAGGCATCGGATACGGGAACCGTACTTGCCGCGCCATTATCCCGGAAGTGCAGATACGTACTGAGGACATTCTCTCCGAGGCTCATCAGCATTACTCCCTTTCGTCTACCGTTCAGACAGCGCCAGTTGCGCACTCAACCCTGCAAAGGCGCCCGCAAATACTCTGCGAAGCCAGGACTGGACGCGCGGCGATTCGATCACGGCCTTGCGGAACAGATAGGCAAGAAGGCCGTAGACCACAAAAACAGCGAACGTCATCAGCATAAAGACGGCGCTCAAGGCCAGCAACTGCGCCAACGGCGAAAGGGTGCCCGGCGTCACAAACTGCGGCAGGAAGGCGAGAAAAAAGATAGTGAGCTTGGGATTCAGAATGTTGAGCAGGAACGCCTTGATGACGATGCCGAGTCTGGCCGTACGTGACGGCATCGCTTCAACTGAAAACGCCGCGCGATCACGCCAGGTGGCATAGGCCAGATAAAGGAGATACGCCACCCCGGCGTACTTCAGCAGCTGAAACGCCAGGGCGCTGGCATGCATCAGCGCAGCCAGGCCCAGTATCGTTGCTGCCAGATGAGGAAGAATGCCAAGCGTGCAGCCCAGCGCCGCGAGAACACCTGCCATGCGCCCTTGCGCGAGGCCCATGGAGACCGTATAGACCACCCCCGTTCCGGGGATCAGCACCACAATCAGGGAGGTGATGAGAAACTCGACCGAAATCATGAAAGCCCTCCTGCTTACGCTTCGAGATAAGCACTGACCCTCGCGATACGCAGCCCGACGCATGCTCCACGCAGCTCCAGGCTCTGTGCATGAAACGAGAATGCATAGCCCGTTTGCAAGGGCAGCACCTCAAGACGCCCCTCATTCATTGTCTCGAATCCAGACAATGAAAGCCCTTCAACGCCCAGAAATTCGATCAGAATCTGAACACGGTTCGCGCCGGGCGGCCAACGCTTCGAGGGGCGCTCGGGAAATCGGGGAAGGTCCGCGCGAAGCGCTACCACCGGCCCCTCTCTGTTGAGGGTGATTTCGAAAACATTCAGCACGTCGAGATCATCGATGGAGTCGAATAACCCGGACAGCGCTTCTGGGTTCATCAGGTGATGAGGCCAACCCACTGGACGCTCCTTTTAGCCAAACCAACGACTTCAGACCAGGGTCGTATGCACATGCACGCCCCTGAACAGACCCGGATAATGAGCAACGACGCCCGGCTCAGTAAACTCCAGCTTGCCACTATAGTCCATGGTCGGCGCGTCGTATTCATACTCGGTAGCGGAGATGCATCATGGCCTGGCGTGTCCAACCGGCGCCACAACACGGCGATGAATGCATTCATATCACCTCCTTGATCAACCGCGTTCCGATGGCCTGTAAAACATCGCCGCATTCTCAAATAGCACCTTGCGCGCATTCTCTGCCCCCAACGCCTCAACCATCAGCGCAACATCGTCGTCTTCATAAGGCCGAGGTGCGCGGGTCGAGGGCAGATCGGTGCCAAACATCAGGGCGTCCGGATTGGCTGAGAACAACGCCACAAGCGCCGTCTTTACATCGAAATCAACTCGCCCGAAACCCGTGGCCTTGACACGAACACCCTTCTCCACCAGTTGCAGCAGAGTCGCAAAGCCGCCGCGGGAAAGCCCGAGGTGGTCAATACTGACTGATGGCAATGCGACCAACACAGGAAAAAGGGGAGCCAACGCTCTCGAATCGACATACAGCTCCACATGCCAGCCTGCCACCTCATGCACACGTCTGGCCAGGCTATCAAGATATCGTACCTCTTCCGAGCCTCCGCGCTTCAGATTGAAGCGAACTGCGCGAACGCCCGCGCGATCAAGATCGAGAAGCTCGTCATCCGAAATCGTTGCCCGCACTTGCGTAACACCCACAAATTTCGGACCCAGAGTCTGGAGCGCATCCATCAGATACGTTTGGTCAAAGGCCTGAAATGAACCTGATACAACGGCGCCTCCCGCCAGATGACACCCTTGCATTCTGTCAAGGTAGTCCTTGCACGTGAACGCCTTCGGAAGGTATCCATTGTTCTGAAAAAGAGGAAACCGCGGGTCGATGATATGGAGGTGCGCATCGAACAGCTTGAGCGGCCCGTTATGCATGTTCGTCCTTCGGGCCAACCCAGAACAGGGGGTTATGTGCGATCTCCCACAGATAGCCATCTGGATCGGCAAAGTAGCCGGAGTAACCGCCCCAGAAGACCTTCTGAGCAGGCTTCACCAGCCTGGCCCCTGCCGCAACAGCTTGCTCGATGAGTTCGTCAACGGCCGCCTCCGAATCCAGATTATGCGCGATCGTGAAGCCGGCGAAACCCGTGCCGTCAGCAGGCACCCCCGCATCTTCTGCCAACGCCTTCCGGCCGTACAATCCGAGCCATGTCCCGTTGAGGGTGAAGAACGCGACCTCCGGCGGCGAGTCCATCCTCGGCAGACCGAGCCCCTGCTCATAGAAGTGAACCGACGCTTCCAGATCACTGACGCCCAGCGTAATCATGCTGATTCTCGGCTTCATTCAGAACTCTCCTTTGATACAGAATCGCGGAGCGCAACATCATTGGGGTCAGGTCTCTTATTTTTCGGTTCATCTGCCGGATGCCGACTCGTCAAATTCCGATCTTATCTTCGCGAAACATTGTACACATTCATATAAGCACGCCATGCCCCCCTTCTCTGCGGCACGTCAGCGAGGCTTTCATAGACGCGATTGCCGCCATGACGGTCAATCAGGCGATTTCTCAATCTTACGAACGGTCGGCAGGTTGCCTGTATGTATTCTTCGTACTGCTTGTGGCGCAGGCTGGCGTCGTGACCGGCAGCCGCATCCAGAACAGCAATCTCGGCGGCCATGAACCGGTTAACCAGATTCTGGCAGCTCACGGAGGCCACCGGGAACCGATCAAAGCCATTCAGGTAGATTTCTTGCCTGGCAGCGTCCACGGCTTCAGTTCGAGGGAAGTGCCTTAACTCGTCGACCAGCGCAGGCCATCCGCTGAAAGGCAGGCTGCTATCCTCACCGTATGAGACTCGCCAGGCATCCATTTCACTGAACGCGCGCTCAAGGTTTCTTCGCCCCATTTCATGCCGACACAGGGGACTGAAAGCGGCCTCGGCACACTGGCCGCTATCGACCTCCGCATGCTCGCTCAGTGTGAAGAAAACATCAAGTATCAACGCCTCAAACCGATCGGTCTCCCGGCCAGCGGCGGACGCGGTGGACGTTGCGCAGAGCAAAGCAAGCCAAAGTACCGGGTGCACTAATTTCCTGATCATGATTGTCATAGGTGGTCCCTTCCCTTATTTCTATGTAGTAGCTATCAACTTGGATGGAATTCAACACGTTTCTGAACCGCTTCAGGGGCATTGGGGTCTTTCCCAAAGAACACTTTGAGCGAGAAATGGGAGACCTGACCCTAGAGATCCAGCCATCAAGTATTCTGCAAACTCAGTTCTTCCGATAGCAGCCGGATGAACTCCTTTACCTTAACAGGCAGGTAGGAGCGCTCAGGGTAAACGGCGTGCACCGGGAAGCTTCGCAAAGGCCTGTCTGGCAGCAAGCGCACCAGTCCGCCGCTTTCGATGTCTTCCGCAAAGACCCACAAAGGACCAAGATGTATGCCGTAGCCCTCAAGCACCAGCCTGCGTACCGCGGCGACGCTGTTGACGGTCATGTTGCTTCTGATCTTCAGATGCGAATAGCGACTGCCATCAGCAAACTCGATATCGCTTCTCGCCTGACTGGATGAGTACAGAATGAAGTTGTGCGATTCCAGCTGCTCCAGGGATGTCGGCGTACCATGCTTATCCAGATACTCGGGGCTGGCCACCAGCACTCGCCTGTTGTGGCCCAGATGCTTCGCGATCAGGCTGGAATCCGGCAGGTCGCCGATTCGCACAGCGACATCAAGATCGCTCTCCAGCAAGCTCTCGAAAGGGCTGCCCAGCAACAATTCCACCGACAATTCCGGGGCCAGCTCTTGCAGCTTGCACGCTACCGGAACCACGAATCTGGTGCCGAAATCAACGGGCGCGGTGATACGCAACTTCCCGGTGAGCCGGGAAACGCCGCTTCGGATTTCCTCTTCCAGCGCGATCTGGTCATCGATAATCACGCGCAGGCGCTCGTAGTATCGCTGCCCAAGCTCCGTCGGCGTGGTTCGCTGTGTGGAACGACGCAGCAACTTGACCTGGAGGCGATCCTCCAGCGCGGCGATCTGCCGGCTGACGGAGGAGGGCTCGAGCTTCAGGTATTCTGCCGCCTTCTTGAAGCTGCCCGACTCCACCACTCGAACGAATATGTGCTCGACATTACCCATGCTTATTGCGCCATATGCATTTAATGGATGCACATTAGCACTCTTCCTGCATTCAGCTCAATTCCATAGTCTGCCCCTACGGTGATCGGCATCGCAAGGACGGCCGAGATCCGCCTTCATTCACCGCAGGAGAGAAATCATGGCAAAGATCGATCTGAACGGAAAAGTGGCGCTTGTGTCTGGCGGTGCCAAGAATCTTGGCGGCCTTATCAGCCGGGAATTTGCCGCTAGCGGGATGGATATCGTGGTGCACTACAACAGCGATGCGACCGAGAAAGACGCACACGACACGGTGGAAGTCATCAAAGGCATGGGGCGTGACGCGATTGCGATCCAGGGCGACCTTACCAAAGCCGCCAATGTATCCGCGCTTTTTCAACAGGCCAAGGACCACTTCGGTGGCATCGATGTAGCAGTCAACACTGTCGGGAAGGTACTGCGCAAACCCATCATTGAAACAACGGAAGCCGAGTTCGGCGAGATGATGGCCATTAACGCCAAGTCCGCGTATTTCTTCATCAAGGAAGCGGGCTTGCATCTGAACGATAACGGCAAGCTCATCACCATCGTGACCTCCCTGTTGGCCGCCTTCACCGACGGCTACTCAACCTATGCCGGCGGCAAAGCGCCGGTGGAGCACTTCACGCGCGCCGCAGCCAAGGAGCTTTCCCATCGGGGCATTTCGGTCAACAATATTGGACCGGGCCCCATGGACACGCCGTTTTTCTATGGCCAGGAAACCCCGGAGCGGGTGGCGTATCACAAGTCAAATGGCATGGGCAATCGGCTCACGATGGTTGAAGACATTGTTCCCATTGTGAAATTCCTGGCAGCAGAGGGCTGGTGGATGACCGGTCAGACCCTGTTTGCTAATGGTGGCTACACCACCCGATAAAAAACGGGCACCGCCCCCGGGAGTAGTTGCCGGGGGCGATACCCGCAACCAGATCACACAGACCCCGAGTGATGGAGGAAGGTATGAGAACATTAATAGTGATCGTTGGGGGCATCATTCTTTGGGCAGTCATCACGGGTGTTGCCAAACTGTTCAATGACCACGCGAGCAGCAGCTGGAAGCCTGTAGCGATCTTCGCAACCATTTGGCTCATGATAACCAGTTGGAATATCTGGGTGGGCGTGACACAAGCCGGTTATACGCTTATGCAGGAGTTACCCATCTTCCTGTTGACTTATCTTCTTCCTGTCGCCGTTGCGGTTTTCATAAAGTACAAATCCAGACCATAGTGGCATCCATCATGGGGGTCAGGTCTCTTATGTCTCAAAGAAAAATTCCAGTGGGAAATGGGAGACCTGACCCCAAGATCACCGGGGAACCGCTGAAGGAAGATCGATAACCGCCACGGCGTTCTCTTCAATGCTGCCTGCATAGATCTTTCCGTGCTTCTCTCGTACGCCGGTGACAAGATGGAAGCGAAGGGGATTGCCTTCGATGAAATGCACGCACTCTCCGGCCGCATTAAATGCCATGAACAGAACGCTACGCTGATCCGCCGGCTGCAGCTTCTCCGGAATGCGCGCGATAAGCTTGCGAATGACGGTTGGCAAGCGGTGCAGCAGCTGCAGACGTTTATCAACAGCCGAGGGAAGGGCAACCCAGAACAAACCATCGGAACCCCATGACATGTTGTCTGGCATGCCAGGCAGGTTGTCCGCAAAGATTTCGGAAGCCCCCTTCTTCGAACCTTTCAGCCAGACACGATTGATCCGGTTTGCACCGGTTTCGGCAACCAAAACAAAGGACTCATCCTCGGCCAGCACCACACCATTGGCAAACTGCAGATGATCCAACAGTACATCCACGGAGCCATCGGTATTGCGCCGCAGTAATCGGCCAGTGGCGATATGTTCTATTATGTCGCGGCGAATCTCTGTCAGCAGATAGCGCGTAGAGGAATCGGTGAAGTAGATGGTGCCGTCTTTCGCGACAGCGGGATTATTACAGATCATCATCTTCTTTCCGTCCACCGAATCCAGCAGAAGCTCGACTGAGCCATTGCCGGTATCCACGGCGAGCAGTCCGCGCAGACAGTCACAGACCAAGAGGCGGCCATCTGGCAGCCAATCCAAGCCCAGCGGCCGCCCGCTTGTATTTGCCACTACGTGAGTATCGCTGCCATCCGCGTTCATACGCAGAATGCTGCCATCTTCCAGGCCGCAATAAATTCGACCTTTCTTGTCCAGAATCACATCTTCGGGATTCAGACCGGGCAAACGCAGAAGTTTCATGTCCCCTGCAGGGACAGGATTGGGATAGCTTTTCATTCGGAATCGTTCCTCTCGGATTTATTTATTCCAGCTTTTCTTGAGCTGATCAATGGTTGCAGAGGGCTTCAGCTTGAGCCGCGCCGCTGCGGCAGCATTGTGGATGCCCGAGCTCAACAGCTTGTCAATTTTCGGATGCTCAGCCTTGCGGCGCGCGGCGCGCTCTGCCGGGTCTGCAAAAGGCAGGATGCGGGGGAAAGCCGCCCCGCGCAGCGGGCCGCCAATTTCGGAGTCGTGCCGGTAGTGAATAGGCATCCGCTTTTCGGTCGGCGCGTAGCGCACGTCATCCCCGACCCAGCGCAAGGCCAGAGCGCGGCGACGGCGCACACGGGAGCCATTGCCGAAGGAGCCATGCAGGGTCAGCGGGTGAAACACCAACATATCGCCCGGCTCCATTTCCCAGTCGATCAGGTCGTACTGGTCCGGGTTGCCGCTGATGTCAGGAATTTCATCCATGGTGTCGTCAATCAGGGCGGCGACATAGTCGGGAGAATAGGCTTTGAAGCGCTGGGGCCACTTGTGGGAGCCCTTGACGTAAAGCAAGCCGCTGCTTTCACGCGTGACCGCATCGCAGGGAATCCAGAAAGAGCAGATCTGTTCACCACGGATCGGCCAGAAGCTCAGATCCTGATGCCAGGGCGTAGGCGCGTTGGTGCCAGGCTCTTTGACAAACATCTGGTCGTAGAAGAACCGGACTTCATTGGAACCCATGAGCTGCTGGGCCCAGTGAGCAAAAGGGCCGTAATAGATAAGATCGCGCAGCACGTCTATGCGCTTCCAGAGGAAGATATCCATCTGGTATCCCTCGACCTTGCGGGACATGAACTTTCCAAGCAGGGAACTGTTGTTTCTCGCCTCCTCAAGACCCGCTTCAAGCATGGCCATCCAGTTGGGGGCGATGGCCTGCTTGACCATGATTACCCCGTCCTCACGGTAGCGTTGAATCTCTTCGTCCGTCAGCATTCGGACCGGTTGAGTTGCATAAGTCATGGCACGTTTCCTCGCCTGCGCGGCAGATTGCGCGGTAGATACTGTTCCGGGGCTCGACCCCACAAATGGAAAGTATTCCAATATTGGCGATGTCGTCAACCATTTGTTGGTGATTGCCGGCAGGGCAGGATGGTAAAGTTGGCTTGAAATGAGTCCAATTTTGGAAAAAATCCAGTCTATTGGCCGTTGGAAATCTGAGGAGTGGGGTTGGCGAATGGTGAAGCAGGCGGATACGGCAAGTGATCTGGAGGCCGAAGAAGGGCTGACGCGCGGGCACAAGAAAAAGGCGCGTACCCGGCGGCTGCTGGTGGAGGCAGCGCTGCGCATATATGCCCAGCGGGGCGGGCAGACTGTGTCATTGAACCGTCTGGCGGATGAGGCGGGCGTGTCACATGGCACGGTGTACAACTACTTCCGCACCCGGGAAGAGATGCTGGAAGCCGTGGGTATCGCGCTGGCGGAAGCCTTCTCTCATGAGGTCATTACGCTCAGCGTCGGCCTGAGCAGTGGTGCCGAGCGCCTTGCTGTCGGCGTCCGCTCCTTCATACGCAAAGCGCAGGCAGATCATGAATGGGGCAGTGCTTTGGTCAAGGTAGTGCGCTTTGCCGAAGGCTTGCGTTCAGCGCTGGCAGCTTATATGCGATCTGACTTGCAGGCAGGGAAGCAACAAGGGGATTTCCGCTATGCCAGTGAGGAGTTGGCGATGTCGATGGTAGTCGCGGGCACGACAGGCGCGATCTTTACGCTGCTGGAGGGGATGGAGCTTGAACATCATGACAGCGCAGCGGCTGAAATGATCTTGCTGGCATTAGGGGTAGAGGATGAGAAGGCCGCTCGTATTGCCAGGATGCCTTTACCCGAGTGATCTTCATCATCATTGGGGGCAGGCCGCTTATTTCTCAGAAAAATCCAGCGGGAAATGGGAGACCTGAACTCAGAGATGCGGGAAATGGGGGCCGACCCCCAAAAGATAGAAGCAGGCTTTAAAGGATTTTTCCTCTCATATATTCAACGACTTCACCGCCGATCAAGACGCGATCTCCGTGAAGCTCGCAGCTAAGCTCTCCCCCGCGGCTGGAAAGCTGGCGTGCTACCAAATCAGTCTTCCCGAGACGATCAGCCCAGTAGGGAATGAGGGTGCAATGGGCTGATCCCGTCACCGGGTCTTCCGGCACTCCGGCACCAGGCGCAAAGAAGCGGGAGACAAAATCCACCTCATCGCCACGAGCGGTGATGATGAGCGCAAACGCGTCAAGGCCCTGTATTGCATGGTAGTTGGGCGAGAACGACCTCACCTGCGCCTCACTTTCAAGCACCACCATGAGGTCCCGGGCCAGGAATGCGGATTCTGGTGCTGTTCCCAGCACCTCAATGAGGCTGTCATCGACGGATACCGCCTTTCCGGGGCGTGAAGGAAAATCGAGAAAGAGGAAATTCTCCTTTCGGCTCACCGCAAGGCAACCACTTTTAGTTTCAAACCGAAGATGGCTTTCCGCCCGGAAATACTCCTGGAACAGCACGTATGCAGCAGCCAACGTGGCATGACCACAGAGCTCCACTTCCACCACCGGAGTGAACCATCGTAGCTCGGAGCACTTTGCACCCGGGATGACGAATGCCGTTTCAGCGAGATTGTTCTCTGCCGCGATGGCCTGAAGGGTCTCGTCTTCGAGCCATTCATCCAGTATGACAACCGCAGCCGGATTGCCGCCGAAGACCCGGTTAGTGAACGCATCGATCTGGTAGATTGGGAAGCTCACATTTTGCTCATTTTCTAACTGTAAAGGGTGCCCACTATCTGTGGACAACTCGAACTTCTAACGCCTCAAACATCGGCGTTATGAAGGTGATGGATTTGCCACCTCCTCGTGCTTTGACTTGTTCCAAGTTTCTCGCTACTGAAAGACATTACCTTCCCCGGCTTGCGCTGAGATTTCACCATATTGAAGCTGGCCATTACTTAAAATATAAGGAATCAAAACAATGACCGAGTAACCCGACTCATGATCCAGCTCGATTGCTAGTGCATCTGATGGTTCGCCATTGGATAACCGAACCCTAACATCGTAAACAAGAGCTGTGGCTTTGTATTCATTATTCTGAGCGGCTGTATGAAATGCCTTGTGAAGCGAGTCTATAACTTCTGAAGACGGAGGGTTCTCGTTGCCATCATAGACTGCGACACTTACGATTTCGCCATCGGGGGTCATTGCACCGCCATAAGGAAAGAACTCGCCATGTTCGGTTAATAGCTTTTCTGCAAGCGGCAAAACTGCATTCATCAATTCTTGAGATTCCTCTTTGCCATCATGCACAGATTCCCCTAAACAAAGCCCTGAAAATGCCAGTAATATTGTGGCGGCGGCCCGTTTAATCATGACGTGCAACGTTGCGCACAGAGGCACGATCTTATGAGTGGCCCGTGCCCGAAGGGCATGGAATGCTGCGCCTGGCTATTCACTTGTATTCTCCGGTGGGCCATCGGTTTTTTTTGCCTGTTCTACGAAACCGTACATAGCTGCAAGCAGAAGAAGAACCCCTGTATAAAAACAGAATACTGTAACCCAAGCAGCCAAGCGAAACGACGTCACATTGCTGTTTAGCTGATATTTTGCGTAAAGACACTTATCTATGTTTTCAGATAGTGTGTGACAGTCGCCAATCTCACTCAGCTTTTTCTTTTCTTGGGCCTCAACCTGAAACTGGACGAGCCTGGCTTTATAGTCCATTTCTATGAGCTTAGGGTAAATCTGAGACAAACTCGCAATAGTCACACCGAGCAAAAATACTCCTCCCTTGAAAACGGTGCGATACTCTTGGATCACATGCGAATCCACTTTACACCAAAAGGATTTGAAGTTATTCCAGATTTTAGCTAAATATTCCATCATCATTTCTGCCCAACGCCTTGCTCACCGGAAAATTGGGAGCGCAGCGAGTAGTTATTGATCCTCCACCAGTAAAACGGATACGCTTCAGCCATGCGTAGTAGCCGCTCCGGGAAACCCCAAGCCATTCACACAGGTATCTGACGCCTAGTTCTCGTCCGTGGACTTGGATGAATCCAAATCGCTCTGATGTTGTTCCGCCAGATACCGTTGCCACTTTTTTAGGAGATCGTTCTCCTTTTTGAGGCGCTCATTCTTGCGTTTCAGCCGGGCCGTTTCGTTCAGCTCGGCGGTCCTGGGTGCTTTGGGATTCTTCATCACTGCTACACGTTTGCGACCGTCAGACCTGATCTTGCCTTCCCGATACTCTTTACGCCAGCGCGATAGCATGAAGGGGTGGATGCCAGGTCCCTCGGCAACCTGCTGGATCTGAATTCCCTCCTGGTAGCTCATCTCGACGGCGCGAACCTTGAAATCGTCCGCATACCGCCAAGTCTTTCTTGGATTATTGTACTTCGGCATTTCTACACCTCCTCAGTTAGGAGAAGGTGTCCACTAAACCGGGGGAACTACAGCGTCCGATTGCCTAAACTTGTTAGCCTTGGTCAAATTCAACTGATTCTCTTTGCTCTAACATGGCGTAACGTGAGCGATGAACTTCTTTTGATCCTTCGACAGGAAACCAAGCCTGAGATAGAGTGTCATCAATATTTGGAGAGAGATGAGACACTAGGTTACTTACAAAATACGCATGTGATAAGTTATTTAAATTATATGAATGCCAAACTGGATCCTCGCCAAGATTGCTGCTGGCATGCCCATTTTCCCAATACCGTATAAATACACTCTCACCTATCGACACACAGTTGATAACACCTAATGGGTCATTATTAGTAATCTCCTGCAGCATTTCTAAGACTTGACTGTCTCTCAAGCTACCGCTGTTATATATGAAGAGACCAGCCCATGCGTTATTAGGATTACCTGAATGCGTACGAATGGACTTTATGTCGTTGCTAAGCTTTTGCAATATACATCTAAGGGATTCTCCGTTTGCAACTCGTGACTTAACTTCAACAATGGCACTGGCGCAATCCGGAGTAACAAAGTGAAGCTCGCCACTCTTAAAAAGCGTCGGGCTGGCTTTTGACGTAATTAAAATATCTATTTGTCCAGAGTTACTTTGATCCCCATTAGCTTCGCCAGGGTAACAAACAAAACCAGTTCCCACTCTATAAATTTCTGGCGCAAAATCCGATATAACCTTTCTGAGAATACTCTCTTTATGCTCGCCATCTGTAGCCCAATGAGAGCTACCAATGAGATTCCTAATTCTAGTTTCTGATGATTTTAGCTCTGCGCCAATTGACTCATGGTAGGCGAGAAAGTCTTGTGAGATTGCCATAATCTCCCTTAGAGGCTAACGCAAAGCTTAGCGGCGCCCTTGTAATGGAGGCGAAGCCGCAATGAAAAGGGCGTCCGGCGCGGCCATCGGCCGCGTACTGCAGCGACTGGTTAGACGCTCATTAACCCCGATACTTAGCCCAGATATTGGAGTGTAGAAATTCCACCTCATCACCAGCCTCAAGGTCACCGAATGCATCGGAATCGTCGATTATACGGCTTACAGTCCCCTCGTACGAATTCCCATTGATCGTGTCGATTGTGACGTTAACCCTGTTTCCACCAACCTTGAGCGTCACCTCATCACCGGGTTCGATGGTTTGTGACAGACTTGTCCCGGGTTCATAGTCGCCCATATACATGAGACCAGAATCGCCGTCTGCTCTGTAATCGAATTCCATGGCTGCCTCTCCCGTTGATGGTCAGTGTTCTGAGCGTTTAACGCAGAGCGCACTGGCGACCTTGACGCAGTGAAGCGGAGACAAGGGCGTCCGTGTGCCGCGTTTTGTTAACTGGTTTGTTCGATGGTGGCACGGCGCTTCCGCTCCCGCTCAGTCATTTGTTCCTGGCGCTCCTCGATGGAGTTCAGCCCAAGACGCGCACGGCGTTCATTAACCGTAGCAGAATCCTCGATAGGAAACGGTGTTGGCCAACCGTTTTCATCAACATCAAACTGGGTGCCGTAGTATTGAGGCTTGCCAGATAACGTACGCACCCGATCCTGGAGGAATGCCAACTGCCAGCCCGCTACATCCTCTCTCGCAACTGTATTTTCTAGTAGGGAGACACACTCACCCATGAATTCGAGATCTGAAACAGAATTCTGAACGACTAGCCATGCAGCTTTAGCAGCCTCTTCCCCAACTAACGAAATGCCGGGCCAGCCGTGAGCACCAATAATCTCTTTCAGGCGGGAGGCATTGTGCTCATGCAGGGCTTTCATCCGGGGATGATAAGACTCAGATGGCAGCTCTCCGGAATTGAAGAGTTGCTGCAACAACCGCTGGTCTTCCGTCATCATCGTGACCAGCTCATCCGCAAGATTCTGATTCATGGGCTCCTTCCCAGTTAACGCTGCCGACACGCGCGGCTTTGTAGTGGAGGCGAAGCCGCAACGTAAAAGCCGTCGCCGTGATTAGCCTTGTTAACGAATTGCACCACCTAAGAAATTTCCTTGATGGAGATGACTTCGATACCCGCACCGCCTGATTGAATAAATCTGGCTGAATCTTGGCGAGCCAAGTCCAGTATCTCGACGTCCGTCGTCGACGGCTCAAAGTCGCGCTCAACTTCAATATTCCCCTGAAATTCCTTCCCGTTCGCTCGGCATTCATACATCACGGAATATTTCATATGCTCTCTTCCTGCTGGTTCGTTAACGCTTAGCGTAACCGGCCGGTTTTGGAGCGCCAGCGGAGAAACCGGTCCGCGTTGTCGCTATTGTTAGTGTGAGCATCTTTCAATCTGCTCAAGAATTGAGCCTATTTTGACTGCTACCAGCACGTCATGCTTCGCCGACTTTTCTATGATCATCCCAACAAGTCTCCCTACCGGGGTGTGATTGGGTTTATAGGCCTCTACTTGATGCAATGCACCCATATCGATCAAAGCACCTCCGCTTGCGCCCCTAGGTGACAATGTATTGACCTTATTACCATCAGAGTCTCGAGCGTGCTTGCTGTGGTATTTCAGGAGAATATGGTCATTCCCGCTAAGGTACCGCTCAGTTGCCCATGACTTATCTCTTTTTAGGGTAGATGTATATTTCATGTATTTAGGCGCCACCCTTTTTTTCACATTATCATGCTTCTTGTTTTTTGAGTTTGGATATCCGAGCGCAAGATACGCATTCTCATCGGGACAGCTGCCCTCAAGAGAAATTTCTGACTCGCTGATAAAGGAAAGATCGTTATAACCTTCCAAACTGAGATTGGTCAATTCAGTCCAAGCGAAGTCGTAGTAATCTTTACTACGGTCGTTGTCCGGCTTTTTAGTGCAAAAGAACCCCGCTGAAATTTCCTGCAAACAAGATCCCACCCCCAAATACAGAGTGGACTCAGAATTTTCGTCGATAACATGAGCAGCTGTAACAAGGTACTGTTTGTCTTTCCACAAAAGTAGGAGCCCACTACTAATATGTTCCGGCCGGCCATGGTCGGAAGCGCCGTAAATTGGCCTTATTGCTGAGATAAATTGGTCAGCACCGCTGTCCGCAGCCTGATCGAGCTTCTCTCTCACCAGCTCGCTCATAGTTTTAACGGTGCCCATTTCTTATTCTCATGATCTTCCCCACCAAAAGTGGACACTGATTTAGGCGCACATCCGCGCATACTCTTCTTCATAGGCCCTCGGACTTCTATAGCCCAGAGTGCTGTGTCGCCGGTGGCTGTTATAGAATAGCTCAATATATTCGAAGACGCAGGAGTATGCCTCCTGCTTGCTCTTTACGTCTTCGGCATACAGCGCTTCGACCTTGAAGCGCGCGAAGAATGACTCCATGGCGGCATTATCCCAGCAGTTCCCCTTGCGGCTCATGCTGGGCCGCATCCCTTCGCCCAACAGAAGCGCCTGATACTCGCCAGAGCGATACTGGACGCCTCTGTCTGAGTGCAGGATCAGCCCAGGCTCTACTTTTCGGGATGTAACTGCCATCTTGAAGGCATCCATGATGAGCTGATTGGTCATCGTCGTA